>NZ_JBFRYB010000001.1:2555920-2875410 GCF_040892595.1 Zhongshania sp. R06B22
ATAGCCAAAAACAAAAAAGGCGGCCGTAGCCGCCTCTTAATTACTAAGCCCGGAATTCACCCCGACCCCGATATGCCGCGCCTATCTCTGCTTCTATGCGCAGCAGACGATTATACTTAGCCACTCGATCAGACCGACACAAAGACCCGGTTTTAATTTGGCCCGCTGATGTCGCCACGGCTAAATCAGCGATAGTGGTATCTTCTGTTTCACCAGATCGATGTGAGATAACGGCTGTATAACCCGCCTCTTTTGCCATTTTAATGGCATCCAAAGTCTCGCTAAGCGTACCAATCTGGTTGAACTTAATCAAAATCGAGTTTGCAATATTATTATCAATACCACGCTTCAAAATCTTGGTGTTGGTCACGAACAAATCGTCACCAACTAATTGCACGCGATCACCAATACGACGAGTTAAAGCCGCCCAGCCATCCCAATCACTTTCATCCATACCATCTTCAATCGAGATGATAGGGTATTTCTGGCTAAGTTCGTCTAGATAAGCCGCAAAACCTTCAGCATTGAACTCCTTGCCTTCGCCGCTTAAGGAATACTTACCATCTTTATAAAACTCAGATGAAGCGCAATCTAATGCCAAGGTAATATCTTTCCCGAGCTCGTATCCGGCATTCGCAACCGCTTCGGCAATCGCCTCTAAAGCCGCTTCATTTGATGGTAAATTCGGCGCAAAACCGCCCTCATCACCCACCGCTGTATTTAAGCCGCGAGCAACCAACACCTTCTTCAAAGAGTGGAAAATTTCAGCACCTTGGCGCAAGGCTTCAGCAAAAGTGTCGGCACCCACGGGCTGGATCATGAACTCTTGAATGTCGACATTATTATCGGCGTGCTCACCACCATTGATGATATTCATCATCGGTACCGGCATGGTGTACTGACCTTCTGTACCGTTAATTTGGGCAATGCGCTGATAAAGTGGGATACCCTTCTCAATCGCTACCGCTTTGGCCGCAGCCAAGGAGACTGCCAAAATCGCGTTTGCACCCAATACAGATTTAGTTTCTGTACCGTCAGCCTCTATCATGGCATTGTCGATGGCACGCTGATCTTCAGCATCCATTCCCATTAACAAATCACGGATTGTGGTATTAATATTAGCAACCGCTTTTAATACGCCTTTGCCCAAATAACGTGACTTGTCGCCATCACGTAGTTCCAAGGCTTCACGGGAGCCTGTCGATGCGCCGGACGGAGCACAGGCACTGCCTACGGCGCCCGATGCTAAAACAACATCGGCCTCAACCGTGGGATTTCCCCGTGAATCCAATATCTCAAACGCCTTGATATCGACAATCTCTGCCATGTCAGTCTTCTCCGTCTTAAGTCAAAATTAAATTATTTAATATCCAGGGTAGGCAGCGACTTCACTGTATCATCCACCGCTTTCATGTGTTCTAAAAATGGCGCCAAAGCTGACAAGGGCAATGCGCTTGGGCCATCACATTTAGCCTTATCTGGATCCGGGTGTGCCTCTAAAAATAGACCTGCAATGCCCAAGGCCATACCAGCGCGCCCCAACTCCACAACTTGGTTTCGACGTCCACCAGAGGCAGCGCCCATAGGGTCTCTACACTGCAGGGCATGGGTGACATCAAAAATGATCGGCGCACCGCCACTGGCTTCACGCATAACCCGAAAGCCGAGCATATCTACTACTAAATTATCATAACCAAAATTACTGCCTCGCTCACAAAGCATGATTTTGTCATTGCCGCATTCTGCAAATTTTTCAACAATATTTTTCATTTGCGCGGGACTTAAAAACTGCGGCTTTTTGATATTAATAACCGCATCCGTCGCCGCCATCGCCGCTACAAGATCAGTTTGACGCGCTAAAAATGCTGGCAGTTGGAGCACATCACACACTTCCGAAACGGGGCCGGCTTGATGAACCTCATGGATATCGGTAATAACTGGAACTTTGAACGTCTGTTTAATTTCTTGGAAAATTTTCAGCCCTTCTTCCATTCCCGGGCCGCGATAAGAATGCACTGATGAGCGATTAGCTTTATCGAAAGAGGCTTTGAAAACATAGGGAATGCCCAACTTTCCACACACTTCAACATAGTGCTCCGCAACCTGCATGGCAAGGTCGCGAGACTCAAGCACATTCATACCGCCAAACAATACAAAGGGCTTATCATTTGCCACGTCTATGTCATTAACACTGACTATTTTATTTTCCATTGACCTACTCCTTTAACTCACCCGGGCCAAACAATACTTATTCACTATGTGCGATAGCAGCATTAACAAACCCAGTAAACAAAGGGTGGCCGTCACGCGGTGTAGATGTAAATTCGGGGTGGAACTGACAGGCGATAAACCAGGGATGATCTGCAACCTCGACCACTTCAACAAGACTCTTATCGGCAGACCAACCGCCCACCTTTAAGCCCGCTGCCTGCAAGCGCTCTACATAAGTGTTATTCACTTCATAGCGGTGACGATGGCGCTCGGTAATTGTCTCACTGCCGTAGACCTTGGCAACCGCAGCCCCTTCAACCAAATGACAAACTTGCGCGCCTAAGCGCATCGTGCCGCCCAAGTCGTCGTCATGGGCGCGCTGCTCAACATCACCGTCTGCAGTGACCCACTCAGTGATCAAACCAACCACGGGGTTTTTACCGTTATCATTAAATTCACTGCTATTTGCGTCAGTTAAACCCAATACATTGCGGGCGAACTCAATCACAGCAACTTGCATACCTAAGCAAATACCTAGGTATGGAATTTTATTTTCGCGGGCATATTGAACGGTAAGAATTTTACCTTCTACGCCTCGGCTGCCAAACCCACCGGGCACAAGTATGCCGTCGACACCTTTTAATATGTCGATACCATCGGTCTCAATCACTTCCGAGTCGATATAGCGGACTTGTACTTTGGTGCGGCTGTGAATACCTGCATGCTTTAAGGCTTCATTCAAAGACTTGTAAGCATCCAATAGCTCCATGTATTTGCCAACCATGGCGATAGTGACAGTTTGATCTTGATGTAAATCACCTTCAATCACCCTGTCCCATTCGGTCAGGTCAGCCGGCGGGCAATCAAGACCAAAACGCTCAACAACTAGTTCGTCTAAACCCTCTGCCGCTAATAGCGACGGAATCCGGTAAATCGAGTCTACATCGCGCAAAGGAATAACCGCGCGGGATTCAACGTTGGTGAAAAGTGCAATTTTATGTCGACTGCTTTGATCAATTTCATGATCTGAGCGACACAGCAAGATATCTGGCTGGAGGCCGATGGAGCGAAGTTCTTTAACGGAGTGCTGAGTCGGCTTAGTTTTGGTTTCGCCGGCGGTCGCAATATAAGGCACTAAGGTTAAGTGCATTAACATGGCGCGTTTGGCGCCCAATTCAACTTTTAGCTGACGCGCGGCTTCAAAGAACGGCAAACCTTCGATATCGCCAACGGTACCGCCAATTTCAATAATCGCTATATCTGCATCACCGGCACCCGCCATCACTCGACGTTTTATTTCATCGGTAATATGGGGAATAACCTGCACGGTGCCGCCAAGGTAATCACCGCGGCGCTCCTTGCGCAGTACGGTTTCGTAAACGCGGCCGGCGGTAAAATTATTACCTTTCGCCATTTTGGCGCGTACAAAACGCTCGTAATGCCCCAAATCCAAGTCAGTTTCTGCACCGTCTTCGGTAACAAACACTTCGCCGTGTTGAAATGGACTCATTGTGCCCGGATCCACATTAATATAAGGATCGAGCTTCAACATAGTTACTTTGAGACCACGCGCCTCAAGAATAGCACCTAAGGATGCTGAGGCAATGCCCTTACCCAAGGACGAAACAACACCACCGGTGACGAATATAAAACGCGCCATGTAAAGCCTTTTTAGATAGTACGAAGAGATATAAGGGCCTGAAAAAGCAGCGCTAATTCGCCCCCATGAGATGGGACGTCAGTCTAACAGGAAGGCCATAGCGAAACAATGAAATTAGACCTCTATACGCTGCCCAGTCTCTGTTATAATGCGCGCCCAATTGCTTGCACATCAAGGCCTTAGTACTATGCAACCCATGCTGAATATCGCATTGCGCGCCGCCCGCAAAGCTGGCGACCTTATCGCGCGCGCCTCCGAGCAACTTGACCGCGTTCAAGTTGAAACCAAAAGCGAAAACAATTTCGTCACCGAAGTCGACCGCAAGGCCGAGCAGGAAATCATCTACCACTTGCAAAAAGCCTACCCAGATCACGGCTTTTTGGGAGAGGAATCCGGCCAAACTGGCAATGCTGACAGCCCTTACCAGTGGATCATTGACCCAATTGATGGCACCACCAACTTCGTTCGTGGCATCCCCCACTTCGCAGTCTCTATAGCCTGTATAAATCAAGGGCAAATCGAGCACGCGGTCATTCTCGATCCTATTCGCCGTGAAGAGTTTACTGCCAGCCGTGGGCGCGGCGCTCAGGTGAATGGTCGTCGAGTCCGAGTAGCAATGAATACTGGCCTAGAAGGCGCATTGATAGGTACGGGCATCCCGTTTAAGGCGCGTTGTGAGGAACACATCCCAGCCTATATGCGCAGCTTAGAAGCGATTGCGGGCGAAACCGCAGGTATTCGCCGCGCTGGCGCCGCATCCTTGGATTTAGCCTATGTCGCGGCCGGCCGCTTAGATGGCTTCTGGGAAATCGGTTTAAACAAATGGGATATCGCAGCCGGCATCTTGCTGGTGCGCGAAGCCGGCGGCTTGGTCAGCGACTTCAAAGGTGGCGGCAGTTACTACGAAAGCGGCAATATCGTTGCGGCCAACCCAAAATGTCTAAAAGGTATGCTGCAGGCTATAAAGCCGCACTTAGAAGATATTCGCTAAACCTGTCTCTAGGACATAAAAAAACCGCAGCAAGCTGCGGTTTTTTTATGTCTTGAGAAAATACTCAGCAATCAGGGTAAGTCATCTATCTCCGCACCCTCTTTCTCAACCACAATCAAATCATCCTGACTAATATTCATGGTTAACAGCAAGCTTGCAACAATATAAATAGACGAATAAGTACCCACGCCAATACCAATTAGCAAAGCCAAGGCAAAGCTGTGAATCATCTCTCCCCCAACAAAGGCCAGTGTAAGCAATACCAATAACGTGGTTCCAGAAGTCACCAAGGTCCGATCTAAGGTCTCGGTCAATGAAATATTAATGACCTCGTCCGCCTCGTGTTTACGTAATTTACGGAGATTTTCACGGATACGGTCAGCAACCACTATCGAGTCGTTTAGAGAGTAACCAATAACAGCTAAGATCGCCGCCAACACAGTCAAATCGAAGTCCCAGCCAACTAAGGCGAATACCCCTAGCGTGATCAGAACATCGTGACCTAAGGCCGCAACGGCGCCGATAGAGAACTTAACCTGAAAGCGCATAGCTACATAAATTAACACCACCAGTAGAGCCAGCAATACCGCTAAACCGCCCTGTTCCCGCAGCTCCTCGCCCACCTGCGGTCCGACAAACTCGATACGACGCAACTCTATCTCGCCCTCGGTACCTGCCAACAACACCGCGAGTACCTCATCACCCAGTGTTGGGCTCATACCGTCGGGCATTCTTACCAACACGTCAGTGTCAGAGCCAAAATTAACCACAATCGCACTTTCGTATCCCGCCGCACTCAAGTCTTCACGCACTTGCTGCAACGGTACCGATTCTTCGTAAATGACCTCTATTAGAGTGCCACCGGTAAAATCGAGACCGAAATTCAAGCCCTTAAAAGCTAAAACTCCAATCGATGCGATCATTAGTCCGACTGAAAGGAACATCGCAATACGACGTCCACCCATAAAATTAATGATTTTTTTAGTATCAGGCATACGTTTCCCCTAGATCGCCAGTTTGGTGATACGACGACCGCCGTAAACGAGATTAACAATAGCGCGGGTACCCATGATCGCAGTGAACATCGACGTTAGAATCCCGATTGACAGGGTGACCGCGAAACCGCGAACAGGACCCGTGCCTACCGCATACAAAATGACTGCGACTAACAAAGTAGTGATATTCGAATCCATAATAGTCACAAAAGCGCGACCGTAGCCGGCTTCGATGGCATGCTGCACCGATAGACCGGCACGCAACTCTTCTCGTATTCGAGAGAATATGAGCACGTTGGCATCCACGGCCATACCAACTGTAAGCACAATACCGGCAATACCAGGAAGGGTTAATGTCGCCCCCAACAAAGACATGCAAGCGGTTAAGAGAATGATGTTAGCGCCAAGTGCAGCCACCGCAATGACTCCGAACACGCGGTAATAAACCACCATAAACAAGGCCACTAAGCCTAACCCGATCTTAACCGCGTTAAGGCCTTTGGCGATGTTTTCCGCACCCAAAGATGGCCCAACGGTGCGCTCTTCAACAAAATCAATCGGCGCCGCCAGTGCACCAGCCCGCAATAATAGCGACAGCTCAGCCGCTTCACCCGGCGCGTCAAGGCCCGTTATTCGGAACTGCACTCCCAAGGCGTCTTTTATAGTGGCCAAGCTAATAATTTTCTTCTCCTCATATGGCACCCTCACCGCCTGCTCCACACCATTCTCGTCTCGCTCGTAATGGGTGCGGCTCTTACGCTCAATGAATAACACCCCAAGGCGACGATTAATATTGTGACGAGTCACGCGATGCATCAAGGTGCCGCCTTGGCTGTCCAGCGTAATACTCACCTGCGGCATGCCATTTTGATCAAAGCTCGCCTGCGCATTCGCAACCCGCTCACCAGTGATTACCACGTCACGCTCTAACCAAGCACTTGGCTCACCGCGACCCGGGGTGCGGAATTCAAATTGCTCACGATCTGATAGCGGCGCGTCATACTTAGCCTCTAAACGAAAATCAAGGTTAGCGGTTTTACCCAAAATACGTTTTGCTTCTGCGGTATCTTGAATACCAGGCAATTCAACCACAATACGATTGCGGCCCTGACGCTGAACCAAGGGCTCTGATACACCCAGTTCATTTACACGATTACGCAAAGTCGTTAAGTTTTGGCTGACCGCGTAATCTTCGATTTCCTTGCGCTTGGAATCGCCGATAATAGCCCGCATATAGAAGGACTCGTCACCAGCGCCCGCATCCATCCGCTCACCGGTCAAATCGGTGAACTCCTTGCGAATCAAATCTAGCGCCGTATCACGAAGCTCGGCAGTGGTGAATTTCCCTGAAATCACGCCGCGATCCAGAGTAACAAAACCGCGGATACGCTCCTCGCGCAGCTTCTTTTTAATGCTAGCGTTATAGTGCTCTAAGCGAGTTTCAATGGCCGAGTCGGTATCAACCTCTAGTAAAAAATGAACGCCACCGCTCAAATCTAGACCCAGCTTCATCGCCTGCGCACCCAGATTACTCAGCCAATCCGGGGTGTTTGACGCGAGATTTAAGGCAACCACATAACCATCACCTAAAGCACGCTGCACCACGCGCTGCGCGCGCAGCTGCATATCGGTTTCATATAAACGAATCAAACCGGATTTACCGCTTTCATTGGCTTTTTCGCCAAAGTGTTCAATGCCACCAGCATCTAATGCCGTCGACAAGCGCGTCATCAATGCTTGATCAATCAACACGCCGCTGCTTTGACCTGAAATCTGCAAGGCCGGATCGGCCCTGTAAAGATTCGGTACCGCGTAGAGCAAGCCGATCCCCAGCACCGCTAAAATCAGCAGGTTTTTCCAGAGCGGATATTTATTTAGCATTGTATTTTCACCAAAACCGTCTGTCGCGACGGTGTCTATTTAAAAACGGACGCCAACAATCGACGCCAACAACAGACGGAGCACCCCTGAACCGCCCTTGTAACAGCGCCGGCAAAAGCCGGCGCCCATTCTTTACTATCTTAATCTACCCAAACCCGCGCGTTGCGGAATAAGCGCATCCAACCACTATCTTCAACCGCGCGATCTGCCACCCATGAATTTTGCACGTTGCGAAACACTCTCTCTGGATGAGGCATCATAATGGTGACACGGCCATCAACACTACTCGCGCCGGCAATACCAAAGGGCGAACCATTGGGATTAGCCGGGTATCGCTCCGTGGCACTCAGTGTATTATCAATAAACTGTAAAGCGACCTTCCCACTCTGCTGGAGACTCTGCAACTGGCTAAGGTCGGCAAACTCTGCGCGCCCTTCGCCATGTGCAACCGCAACTGGCAAATGCGAACCCGCCATTCCCGCTAACAATATGGAGGGTGATTCTGGAATTGCAACCAAGGAAAAGCGTGCTTCGAACTGTTCTGAGCGATTGCGCACAAACCGAGGCCAATGTTCCGCGCCCGGAATCAGCGAATGCAAATTAGACATCATCTGACAGCCGTTGCATACACCTAGTGAGAAGGTATCGCTGCGCTGAAAGAAACCGGCAAACTCATCTCTGGCAAGACCATTAAACAAAATGGTTTTTGCCCAGCCTTCTCCCGCTCCTAACACGTCGCCGTATGAGAAACCGCCACAGGCCGCAAGGCCTTTAAAATCCTGCAGGCTTACTCGACCGCTGAGAATGTCACTCATGTGAACATCGACCGCCGTAAAACCAGCTCGGTCGAATGCGGCAGCCATTTCCATTTGGCCATTAACCCCCTGCTCGCGCAGTATCGCAATGCGAGGCCGTACCCCAGTTGTAATATAAGGCGCCGCGATATTGTCTTGGGCGTTAAAGCACAATGACTGGCTTAGGCCGGGATCAGTTTCTATTATCGAATCGAATTCTTGTTGCGCACACTCAGGGTTATCACGCAGCGACTGCATGCGATAACTGAGCTGCTGCCATTTACGCTGCAACACCACGCGATCATCTCGCAGCACTTCTATGCCACCAAAACTAATTGCAATATCACTACCAGGCACGGCGCGGCCTATTTCATGCACGCAGCCAGCCAAGCCATGGCCCGCAAACTGTTCAAGCACCGATTCTATATCGCCACAGCGTACCTGTATTACCGCCCCGGCTTCCTCAGCAAAGAGCGCACCGTGTACCTTACCTTCGGCGCTTAACTCAACATCCAAACCGCAGTGTCCGGCGAAAGCCATTTCCAATAAGGTTATCGCCAAACCACCGTCGGAACGGTCGTGATAGGCAATTATTTTTTCATCCTCGAGGAGCTGCTGAATGGTGCTAAAAAATCCTGCCAGCAATGCGGGACTATCAATGTCTGGCGCGGTATTACCTACTTGCTGATAAACTTGCGCCAAACAGGAGCCACCCAAACGCTGCTTGCCCGCGCCCAAATCGATTAACAACAAGGCGTTGTCGTCAAGATCAGTGCGCAACTCCGGTGTGACAGTTTTACGCACATCCGCAACAGGGCTAAAGGCAGTGATAATAAGGGACATCGGTGCGGTAATGGCTTTGCTTTCGTCGCCATCACGCCAAGTAGTGCGCATCGACATCGAGTCTTTACCCACTGGAATAGTAATACCCAAGGCCGGGCAAAATTCCATTCCCACCGCTTTTACAGTATCGAAAAGCTTTTCATCTTCGCCTGCGTAGCCCGCCGCGCACATCCAGTTAGCCGACAACTTTATATCTGACATCTTTTCAATGCGGCTCGCGGCAATATTTGTCAAAGCTTCGGCAACCGCCATTCGCCCAGATGCTGGCCCATCAATCAATGCCAGCGGGGTGCGTTCACCTATTGCCATAGCTTCGCCGGCATACGAATCATAACTCACGGTAGTCACCGCGCAGTCCGCTACCGGAATCTGCCAGGGGCCGACCATTTGATCTCTGTGCACCTGTCCGGTGATCGAGCGGTCACCAATGGTGATTAAGAAGTTTTTGGCCGCAATTGCGGGCAGAGCCAACAAGCGATCCAAAGCCTCATCAATATTTATTGCTGCGGCGTCAAAAGCAGGCAACTGTGGATACTGACGAGTAAACTCCCGGTGCATTTTCGGTGGCTTACCGAAGAGTACCGACATCGGCAAGTCGACAGGATTATTGCCAAAGTGGGTATCACCTACCCGCAAGCGCTTATCGCCAACAGACTCTCCGACCACAGCATAGGGCGCCCGCTCTCGGGAACAGATGGCTTCAAAGGTCGCAAGGTTCTCCGGCGCAATAGCAATCACGTAGCGCTCTTGAGATTCATTGCACCAAATTTCTAATGGCGACATGCCCGGCTCATCATTGGGAACTTTGCGCAAATCAAAATCACCGCCGCAACCACCATCCTTAACTAACTCGGGAAAGGCATTCGATAAGCCACCGGCGCCGACATCGTGAATAAAGGCAATAGGATTATCATCTGCCATCGCCCAACAGCGGTCGATAACTTCTTGGCAACGGCGTTCTATTTCTGGGTTTTGACGTTGTACCGAGGCAAAATCTAAATCCTCAGTGGACGCGCCACTACTCATTGAGGACGCCGCGCCACCACCCAAACCGATCAGCATCGCAGGACCACCAAGAGCAATCAATTTATGGCCCGCAGGGAACTCGGTCTTAAGGACGTGCTCTTCTTTGATATTGCCGTAACCGCCGGCAATCATGATCGGCTTGTGATAGCCGCGACGCTCTTCTCCCGCGACGCCCATCGCGTTTTCTTCAAAACTGCGGAAGTAACCGCACAAATTGGGTCGACCAAACTCATTATTAAACGCCGCGCCGCCAATCGGTCCATCCAGCATAATATCCAATGCCGAAACAATACGCCCAGGCTTGCCGTAATCGGCTTCCCAAGGCTGTTCGAACCCAGGAACGCGCAAATTGGACACACTAAAACCACTCAATCCGACTTTAGGCTTAGAGCCACGCCCAACAGCGCCTTCATCACGAATTTCGCCGCCGGAACCGGTACCTGCGCCCGAAAACGGCGAGATCGCGGTGGGGTGATTATGGGTTTCAACTTTCATCAGCAAGTGAATATCTTCCTGATGATATTGGTATTCTGCCGAGTCAGGCGCAGGGTAAAAACGCCCCGCGCGATGCCCTTTGACGACAGCCGCGTTATCAGAATACGCGCTCAGCACACCTTCTCCACCAAGCTCATTGGTATTCTTAATCATGCCGAACAGCGAGTGTGGCTGTTCCTCACCGTCAACGGTCCAGCTGGCGTTAAAAATCTTGTGGCGGCAATGTTCTGAGTTCGCCTGCGCAAACATCATCAGCTCGACATCACTGGGGTTGCGACCCAGCTCGGTAAAGCTCGCCAACAAATAATCGATTTCGTCATCGGCCAAGGCCAGACCCAGCTGGCCATTTGCAAGAACTAGGGCCTCACGACCACCATCAAGCACATCTATGGCTTGCATAGGCCTAGGGCTCTGACGAACAAATAACACCTCAGCCTCGGCCGGCGAATCCAATACGGATTCCACCATGCGATCGTGTATCGCCGCTAACAGGGCACTGCGCTGATCAGCACTTAGCTCGCCGTCTATATCGAAGCAATACTGCACGCCGCGCTCGATGCGGGCAATCATATCCAAACCGCAGTTATGGGCAATATCGCTGGCTTTACTCGACCATGGCGAGATTGTTCCCGGCCTAGGCACAACGAAAAAGCGCTGCCCCTCACTAGCGACAAATTCCGCGCGGGGACCGTATTGCAATAACTGACTCAATACCTCGCTATGATCGGCGCTAAGCTCAGCGGTAGTATCTACCAAGTGAACATATTGCGCGCTCACACCCCGAAGGGCAGGAATTGCGACGGCCAAAGCAGCCTTTAATTTTTCTATACGAAAATCTGAAAGTGCCGGGGCACCAAAAAGAATAAGCATTCGGAGCAACAACCTAGAGCGAATGGATTGAAGCCGGCCATTGTAAAGGAATTACGCGAGGATTTTTATCCAAAATAGTCTTTATGGTGTGATCAGTCTCATAACGATACAATTACCTCTGTATTCATTGGAGTTTCACTCTTGCCGACAAGCCCTAAAACATTACGATTTATCGCATTATGGCTTTTTGCGGGATGTTTCGTGCTTATCGCAGTGCTGCTAAGCAGTAGCGAAGACACTAGTGATAATCTGCAGCGAATTCGAGACGAAGGGGTTTTACGGGTACTCACTCGCAACGGCTCAACTATTTACTATCAATCCCAAGGTGAGCCAGCTGGTTTCGAGTACCAACTCGCCCTCGCCTTCGCCAACCATCTCAATGTGGATTTAGAAATGATTCCCGTGGTTGGGCTAGACGAAGTGTTTAGTGGTCTCGCTGACAACCGCGCCGATATTGCCGCAGCAGGACTTAGTATTACCCCTGCAAGACAAGAAACACTTCTATTCGGGCCGAGTTACATCAGCGTAAAACAATATTTCGTCTACAACCGCGACGCGAATGATGCGATAAGTTCGGCAGCTGATCTTATCGGCAAGCAAATTCGGGTGATCAGCAATACTGCCCATGTTGAGCAGCTCAAAAGTCTGCAAGAGGAGTATCCCGAACTCAGCTGGGCAGAAAGTCGCGACCTTGAGACCATCGACTTACTCGAGCAACTCGCTGACGGTCAAATTGACGCCACCATAGTCAACTCCAATGAATACTACGCCAACCGCGCTTTTTACCCCAACTTTCGTATTGCCTTTAGCGCAGGAAAACCGCGCAAATTAGCTTGGGCGATGACGGCTACGCCGGCAAATGCCAGCCTAATAAAAGAAATGACTACATTCTTCAGGAACATTAACGACAACGGCAAATTAGCCCGCCTGATTGAGCGTAATTTTACATTTAACGAACGGCGAACTTTTATTAATACACATACGTTTCTGAAAATGAAGAAAGACCGCCTTCCTGATGTGAAAGGGATGATCGAGCAGGTTGCCATTGAATATGACCTAGATTGGCGTTTTTTAGCCGCCATCAGTTACCAAGAATCACATTGGGACCCAACCGCCCGCTCGCCCACTGGCGTGCGCGGAATGATGATGCTCACCCGCTCTACCGCCCGTGAACTTCAAGTGGAGGATCGGCTTGATCCAATGCAAAGCCTGCGGGGCGGAGCCCGTTATTACAAAAAGCTCTATAGTCGCTTGCCATCGGGCATCGAATCACCTGACCGCAGCTGGTTCGCACTAGCTGCTTACAATATTGGTCTAGGGCATTTAGAAGACGCTCGGGTCATTACCGAGCAACGCGGCGGCAATCCAAATCTCTGGAATGATGTAAGGGAGAGTCTCCCCTTATTGCGTCAGCAGAAATGGTATAAACCGTCAAAATATGGCTACGCACGTGGCGACGAAGCCGCTCTTTATGTGCGCAATATCCGCGATTATTATTCTTTACTGACATGGGATGAACTCAATCGCTACCGAGTACCGCCACCGCGTATCGTGTCAGACTATTTACCCGCCGAGTTAAACCGCAGCTTTGACGGCCTTTGAGCGTCTTAAGCAAAAAAGACAGTGATTCAACACAAGCTGTTATTTTTTACCCGCGTTTCTCGCGTTTTTTCTCATCCCTACGGCGAGCAAAAAATGCCTGCAGTATGCTACTCGCTTCGTCTGCCAACACCTCGCCAAGCCACTCAACTTTATGATTCATTTGCGATTGATCAAACAGTTGAAAATGGCTGCATACAGCACCGGCTTTTGGCTCGCTGGTAGCGTAAACAAGACGCGCAATGCGGCTGTGAATAATAGCTCCGGCGCACATCGTACAGGGTTCGACCGTCACATACATTGTGGCACCAGGAAAACGATAATTATCGACAGTTTGACCCGCGTCTCGCAAAGCAATGATCTCAGCGTGAGCGCTGGGATCTGAGCTGCTGATGGGCTGATTAAAGCCCTCACCAATAATGACACCCTCGCGCACAATCACGGCGCCAACCGGAACTTCGTTACTGGCATCTGCCTTTAGCGCTAACGCTAGCGCGTGGCGCATCCATTGCTCGTCGGTAAAAGTATCCATATCAGATTTGATCGACTCTTCGTCAAAAATAAGTAATTCAGACCAACAAGGTGTTAAACCACGAAACGGGCCTAGTAAGTCATTATGCCATAAGCATACATACTATAAATCTAGACCTGATCGACAATTAAAAACGAGGACAAATGGTAGTCTCTGCACATCGAGACAAAGATAGCCGCAGCGTGTCACGTCGTCGACACCTTTGATTTCTGAGACCCTGCGCTCAGCCTAGCAAGCCTTATCAGCGGCAGAAGATTCATAGGAACAATATGATTACCTGTAGCGCCAAAAAAGAATAAAAATGACCAGGACTCAGACTCCGCAAAAAGGCAATGCATTCAGCCAAACCGATAAATACAGATATTAATTACAATCCTAGAATTACTGAATGTTCTCTCTCTTTTTGAGATAGACGTACTGTTTTTGAAGTCAGCTATTATGGGATACTATTTCATTGTTATCTCGCTTATCTACTACTTGCCAAAACGGCCTTAACATCGAAACAATGGCAGTTTTCTCAAACCAAATATTTACTGCGTTGAGTTGCAAGCTATGACAGAGACACCTATATCACCGCGGACACTATATTAAGGCGTAGCTACCTACCGTACTTGTGTAAAAATTTAAGTGCCGGGAATGAAATATTATTGAGGGTCGATCTTCCCGCCTGACGCTGACCTATATACAGAAAATCTGGACTCTCCTAACGATGACTAAGCAACATCTACCCTCCCTAAATTTAATTCGGGTATTCGAAGTAGCTGCGCGCCGAATGAGCTTCAAGGACGCCGCCGACGAGCTATTTGTATCGCCGCCGGCAGTGAGCCATCAGATCAGGGCCCTAGAGGAAAACCTCGGGGTCATCTTATTTAAAAGAGAGAACCGAAAAATCTCTTTGACCGCCGATGGTAAACGCTATTATCTGCATGTTAAACGCGGCCTGGATTTGATCAACACCGCAACCCTAGCGGTACGCAAAGAGAAGAAAAAACGGCGCTTCGTTATCAATACCCTACCCAATATTGCAAGTCTATTGCTGTTTCCTAATATTCATGAGTTCCAAGCTAACCACCCTGAGTTGAACATCCAGATTGACTCCGACGTATCCAGAATTGATTTACAGAACTCTGAAACCACGATCGCCATCCGCCACGAATGCGGTAACGAGCCTGAGCTGACCTATCATCCGCTGGTAAAAATTGCGCTAACACCGATTTGTAGCCGCAGCTATCTCAATGAACGCCCTCGCTTAAGGGATGGTGATTTCAGCGATTGCCGACTCATCAAAATTTCGAGCGACACTTATCAGTGGCCACGCTGGCAGACTCAATGGAATCTGCTCCCAGAAACGTCCAATGAATTAGTAGTAAGCACGGTACAGGCCAGCATCGAGGCAGTAAAAAACAACATCGGCGTAGCCATGGGCTACCTGCCCACAGCGTATCAGTTCATGCGCACGGATGATGAGCTTGTGCTGCCCATGCCCAATAAGGTCACTCAGCACGGGGAATGTTTCCTGGCGTACTCCAACGATCATGCCGGAGATGAAGTCATCCAAGCATTTCACGAATGGGTAGCAGGCATCATTTCCCAGAAATGGTCAGGTAAGAAAAGCTAACTCGAGGCAAGGTAACTTTTCATTTGTCAGCCCCTCGTTTGAGGGGGAAGATACTTGGCAACCGAAACAAAAATGTGACCGCCGACATGCCTTTAGATAGCCCTAATCCTAAGCAACCTCAAGCTCAAGCCCTGCCGCTCACACCACGAGAGCAGGACGTACTTAGGGAGCTGGCTCAAGGTAACAGCAATAAAATCATAGCCAAAACTTTATCCATCAGCATCTATACCGTTGATGGTTATGTTAAGAATATCTATAGGAAGCTGGGGGTACGAAATCGTTCCATGGCAGCTGTAGTCGCTGTCCATCATGGAATATTTGATATGGAATCTGCCGTGTGAGGCGAAAGTTGCTACTTATCATTTATCATCACCGACGGGCCTGAGACATTATTGAAATATCATCATTTAATAATGTCTCGGACCGAAAGCTAGTATCAGCTCCTAAGAAATGTTATCTCATTCCCACTCAATAGTCGCTGGCGGCTTACTGCTAACATCATAGGCAACACGCGACACTTGCTTTATTTCATTGATAATACGATTTGAAACCGTTTCCAATAACTCATAAGGCAAATGTGCCCAGCGGGCTGTCATAAAGTCTATGGTTTCTACCGCGCGCAAGGCAATTACGTATTCATAGCGACGGGCATCCCCTACTACACCAACAGACTTCACCGGTAGGAATACCGCAAAGGCTTGGCTGGTTTTGTGATACCAGTCGGCGCGATGTAGCTCTTCTAAAAAGATCGCGTCGGCCTCACGTAGAATATCCGCGTACTCCCGCTTAACTTCTCCGAGTATACGCACGCCCAAACCCGGACCTGGGAAAGGATGGCGATAAACCATATCGTAAGGTAAACCTAGCTCAAGACCGATACGGCGCACCTCATCCTTAAACAATTCCCGCAGTGGCTCCACCAAGTCCATCGCCATATCGTCGGGTAAACCGCCAACATTGTGATGGGACTTAATAACATGTGCTTTGCCGGTTTTTGAGGCAGCCGACTCAATAACATCAGGATAGATTGTTCCCTGCGCCAGAAAGTTAACATCCTTAAGCTTGGTAGCCTCTTGATCAAATATATCAATGAACATATTGCCAATAATTTTACGCTTCTTCTCGGGGTCAGCTTCGCCTGCGAGCTTGTTCAAAAAAGCATCTTCGGCATCAGCCCGAATCACCTTCACGCCCATATTTTTAGCGAACATATCCATAACTTGGTCGCCTTCATTCTTGCGCAGCAAACCGTTATCGACAAATACACAGGTTAGCTGCGCGCCAATGGCCTTATGCAACAAGGCCGCAACCACGGAACTGTCTACCCCTCCAGACAAACCCAGTAACACTTTTTGCTCGCCCACTTGGGCGCGCACTTTTTCAATCGCGTCTTCAACAATATTGGCAGGCGTCCACAAGGCGTCACAGCCGCACAATTTCAGTACAAAGTGTTCAAAAATACGCTGACCCTGCAGCGTGTGAGTGACCTCTGGATGAAACTGTACACCATAGAATTTCTTCGCTTCGCACTGCATCGCCGCTATTGGGCACGACGGCGTAGAAGCCAGTATTTCAAAGCCCTCAGGTAATTGAATCACTTTATCGCCGTGACTCATCCACACATCCAGCAGTGTTTTACCATCGCTAGTATCGATATGGTCTGCGATATCCAGAGTTAAGGCACTGGCGGCTTCCAATTTAATTTGTGCATAACCAAATTCGTGTACTGGCGAGCCTTCCACTTTGCCGCCCATCTGTTCGGCCATGGTTTGCATGCCGTAGCAGATCCCCAAAACCGGCACTCCAGACTCGAATACTTTCTGCGGCGCCCTGGGTGAGTCAGTTTCGGTAACGGACTCCGGTCCACCCGCCAAGATAAATCCCGAGGGACTAAAGGCATCGATGTCTGCTTCATCAATATCAAAAGCGCGAATTTCGCAATATACGCCAATCTCGCGAATACGACGGGCGATCAATTGGGTGTACTGCGAACCAAAATCAAGAATTAGAATTCGGTGGGCATGGATATCAGGAATGGACACAGTGGCTCTCTCAATTAATTCAGCAAGACTTACTGACAACAATTCAAATAAACAGAAACCCGCTGATTTGCGGGCACTAGCAGCGGGTTTCCGTGGTTAAAGACAGGTCTGTATATCCGCATATCAAGTCGGATAGTTGGGTGCTTCCTTGGTGATGCTAACGTCGTGAACATGGCTCTCATTCATACCGGCAGACGTCACCCGAACAAACTCAGGGACATTGCGCATCGCCTCCATATCGAGGCTGCCGGTGTAACCCATAGCAGAGCGCAAACCACCCATTAATTGATGCACGATAGCAGACAGCGGGCCTTTATAAGCCACACGGCCTTCAATGCCTTCGGGTACCAATTTTTCAGCACCGTCTTCTGCACTTTGGAAATAACGATCGCTGGACCCCTGGGTTTTAGTCATGGCACCAAGCGAACCCATACCGCGATACGATTTATAGGTACGACCTTGGAATAGCTCGACTTCGCCGGGCGCCTCTTCGGTGCCCGCAAACATCGAACCCATCATGATTGCACTGGCGCCGGCGACTACCGCTTTGGACAAATCACCGGAGAAACGAATACCACCATCGGCAATTAGTGGTACGCCTGTTCCCTTCAATGCCTCTGCAACATTGGCGATGGCGCTAATTTGTGGCACACCCACACCAGTAACGATACGGGTAGTACAAATAGAGCCTGGCCCAATACCGACTTTCACGCCGTCTGCACCCGCTTCAATCAAAGCCAGTGCCGCCGCGCCGGTGGCAATATTGCCACCAATAACATCAACCTGCGGATAGTGTTCTTTAATCCACCGCACCCGATTAATAACATTCAAGGAATGACCGTGGGCGGTATCAACCACCAGCACGTCTACTCCCGCGGCTACCAGTGCCTCGACACGATCATCGGTGTCTGCGCTAGTACCGACTGATGCACCAACTCGCAGCTGACCAGAACTGTCTTTGCAGGCAAAGGGATAGGTTTGAGCGTTGTTCATGTCTTTAACGGTGATCATGCCGGTGAGTTCGAAATCATCGTTGACCACTAATACTTTTTCGATGCGGTGACGATGCAGCAGCTCACGCGCCACTGCCATATCGACACCCTCTTTAACCGTGACCAGCTTTTCCTTTGGGGTCATCATGCTAGATACAGGGACGTCTAACTCTTCCTGAAAACGCACGTCGCGGCTGGTGACAATGCCGACTAACTCGCCTTTATCTAAAACCGGCACACCAGAAATTTTGTGGCGACGACGCAACTCAAACAACTCGCTTAAAGGTGCGCTGGCTTCTATGGTAATGGGGTCTTTAACAATACCGCTTTCGTGCTTTTTAACCGCGCGCACTTCTTGAGCCTGCTGCGCAATTGTCATGCTTTTATGAATAATGCCGATACCGCCCTCTTGGGCCAAAGCAATAGCCAGCGCACTTTCAGTGACGGTGTCCATCGCGGCCGAGACCAGCGGGATGTTTAGTGAGATATTGCGAGTCAGCTGTGTCTTTAAGCTAACATCTTTAGCGGTGACCTCGGAGTAACCGGGGAGTAGAAGTACATCATCAAAGGTGAGAGCTTCTTGGGCAATGCGTAACATATTTTGATTCCGGTGCCTGTGGCTAGAATCCTCGCAATTTTAATTGATGGGCGCCGCCGAGTAAACCGATTCTTAGCCACCAAATCCCATATATTGGTATAATGCGCGAATGAATACACAAGAACCGCCACAAACCCTCAGCGTCAGCCAATTAAATGGCCTGGCGAAACAATTACTAGAAGACTGCTTCGCTCAGGTCACTGTCAGTGGCGAGCTCTCCACCCTGTCGCGCCCAAGCTCCGGCCACTGGTATTTCACCCTAAAAGACGACCGCGCGCAGATCCGCTGCGCTTTCTTTAAAGGCCGCAATTCTCGGGTCAATTTTTCGCCCGAGCCCGGCCAACAGGTCAATGTTCGGGGCAAGGTCAGCCTGTATGAAGGTCGTGGCGACTACCAATTAATTGTCGAGAGTATGCAAGCCGCAGGCGCTGGCGCTTTAGCGCAAGCCTTCGAAAAACTCAAACAAGAGCTAATGGCCGCAGGGTGGTTTGACTCTGCCAACAAAAAACCGCTTCCAGACCATATTCGGCATATTGCGGTGGTAACATCGCCCACCGGCGCTGCCATTCACGACATTCTATCAGTGTTTCAGCGACGCTGGCCCAGCATGCAGGTCAGCGTACTGCCGGTGTTAGTTCAGGGCGAACATGCCGCCCAACAAATCGCTAAAGCAGTATTGCAGGCCAATATTTGGCATAGCCAAGGCAAGAAAGATTTCGATGTGATTCTGGTCTCCCGCGGCGGTGGCTCCTTAGAGGATCTATGGCCCTTTAATGAGCGCATCGTCGCTGAAGCCATCTATAATTCCTCCTTACCCGTGGTTAGCGCGGTGGGCCACGAAGTGGATTTCAGTATCAGTGACTTTGTTGCCGATATTCGCGCAGCGACACCCTCAGCCGCCGCCGAGCTGCTGAGCCCAGACCAAAGTGAACTGATTTCTCGCTTGCAGTTGCTAAAAGGCCGACTGGCAAATAGCCAACTTCGCAGAATTTCTCGCTGGCGCGAACAACTGCTATCGCTGACGCGGCGCGTGCGCGACCCACGCAGCCAGTTGCGCGAACAAAGCCAGCGTCTAGATGATTTAGAGATTCGTCTTGGACGCCAATGGGAACAAGCACAGCGCCAACGCCAACAGCGACTTGTTGCTGCAAATCAACAGCTCGCACTGCTAAACCCCGATCGCCAACTAAAAACCAAGCACCGAGATATTCAAGCTCTGCGCGGCCGCTTACAACACGCAATGAAACAGCAGCTGCAGCAACCACGAATCGCCTTGAAGAATATGCAGCAGCAGCTCAAAACACTTGGGCCAGAACAAACCTTACACCGTGGCTACGCCATTATTAGCGACCACGACGGTGCAATAGTACGCGATGCCACTGAGCTAGAAAAAGGCCAGAAACTGCGCGCGAAATTTAGTAAAGGAACTGCTGAGCTTATTGTCGGGGAGTAAATTATTTGAGGGGGCTATGCCGGATTAACCTACGGCGGCGCACGCAATCTAAAACAGCAATAGCTCACTGTATTAGAGAGCAGATGCAAAAGCGCCGGATGTTTAATCCGGCGCTCCGATGCCTAGACCGGGGAAAGCCAAGCACTTTCCAAGCGATCTCCCCACACTATGATCCCACACTATGATCCCAAACTATGATTCCAATTTATGATTAGTAGCTTTCTGGTAGCTTGCGCTTAATCACAATATGACGACCATCAACGTCGATGTACTCACCGATAGTCAGATCTTTCAATATACGCGCCACCATCTCCCGCGAAGAGCCCACCCTATCGGCAATTTCTTGCTGGGTAAGTTTTTCCTCAATACGCATACTGCCATCTTCTGCGGCAGGCTGCGCCAACCCGGTCAGCACTTTAACCACCCGTCCATAGACATCTTGTAGCGCCAAACTCTTAACATCATTTGTTAATTTACGAATCCGGCGAGTCAGGTTTTTATTAAGAATGCGGGTGATATTGGGGTGTAGATCCAGTATCGCTTTAAAGTCTTCCTTATAAATAATGCGAACTTTACTGGTTTCCATCGCCCTTACCGACGCCGACCGCTTATCGTCGTCAAGCAGCGCTAATTCGCCAAAATAATCACCGTGCTCAAGAATATTCAAGACAAAATCTTTGCCACCCTTGTCACTGCAATATACTTTCACACGACCTGACTCGACCACATAAAGTGAGTCAGCGACATCACCTTCGTGGATCAAAACAGTATTTTTGGCAAATTCACGCACCACACTGGTGTCGCGTAAAATCTGAATTTCTTCCGGCATCAGACCGTCAAATAAATCGACGTTTTCGATACTCATCGTGTAAATCCCCAATGCTAAATAGCGATAACAAACACTATAGCATAGTTGCACAAGTGACTGTCTAGACGGGTTTTATATCAAAATCCAAAGGCGTGAAATAGAGTTAAAGATAGCAAATCAGGCGCCACATTGGGCACCTGAAACGCGACACCAAATTACTCTGGCCGCATATGGGGAAATAACAGCACGTCGCGAATCGAGGGCGCATCAGTGAACAACATAACCAATCTGTCGATACCAATACCCTCACCCGCCGTTGGCGGTAAGCCGTATTCAAGAGCCGCGATATAGTCGGCGTCATAATGCATAGCTTCGTCGTCGCCGCCGTCTTTCTCAGAAACCTGGGCCATAAAGCGCTCAGCCTGGTCTTCAGAGTCATTTAACTCCGAGAAGCCATTTGCCAATTCTCTGCCGCCAACGAAAAACTCAAAGCGATCGGTGACAAAGGGATTATCATCATTGCGGCGCGCCAGCGGCGACACTTCTGTTGGGTATTCGGTAATAAAGGTCGGCTGATCCAATTTGTGCTCAACCGTCTCTTCAAAAATTTCGATCTGTATCTTACCCAAGCCCCAGCTGTCTTTAACATCGACGCCCAGCTTTTTGGCAATGGCGCTTGCCTGCGCCATATCAGCCAATTGCGCTGCGCTAATATCAGCGTTGAACTGAAGCACGGAATCGAACACCGAAAGACGAGTAAATGGCTGCGCCAAATCGTATTCGCTGCCCTGATAGTTAATCGTTGTGGTACCCAATACTTCCTGCGCCGTATTGCGCAACATCGCCTCGGTCAAATCCATCATGTCTTTGTAGTCTGCATAGGCCTGATAGAATTCGATCATGGTGAATTCTGGGTTATGCCGAGTTGAAAGACCTTCGTTGCGGAAGTTGCGGTTAATCTCAAATACCCGCTCAATACCACCGACAACCAAGCGCTTAAGGTACAGCTCTGGCGCGATACGCAAATACATATCCATGCTCAAGGCATTGTGATGTGTCACAAACGGACGCGCGCTCGCACCGCCGGGAATCACTTGCATCATCGGCGTTTCCACTTCAACAAAATCGCGCTGCTGCAAGAAGTTACGGATCGAGCTGATCATTTTTGAGCGAATCGCAAAAGTACGACGCGACGATTCATTCATGATCAAATCGACATATCGCTGACGATAACGAATCTCTTGATCTTGCAAGCCATGAAACTTATCTGGCAGCGGGCGCAAAGATTTAGTCAGCAGTGACGTCTCTTTCATATAAACGTAGAGATCGCCCTTGCCAGATTTGTGCACTGGGCCGGTGGCAGAAATAATATCGCCGATGTCCCAAGTTTTGATTTCGTCGGCTAACTCTTCAGGAAACTGCTTTTTATCAACATAAACTTGAATCCGCCCCGACATATCTTGTAAGACCATAAACGGCCCACGCTTTGCCATGATCCGGCCCGCAATACTGGCCTGACGGTCTAAAGCCTCTAACTCGTCCTTGCCCTTCTCACCCAGTTCAGCTTGGAGGCGGTCGGCATAGTCTTCACGACGAAAATGATTTGGGAAGGCATTGCGCTTCTCGCGGATCGCCGACAATTTGGCGCGGCGCTCGGCTATAAGACGATTCTCTTCCTGAACGTGTTCAGCTTCGTTGTGCTGTTCTGACATGGTACATTCCTTGGGTCACACGCGTTCAAAGTAGCGTTAGACATTAAATAAAAAGGTGTTTTTAGGGTTTGTAATACCAACTAAAATTACAAACCGCTCTTCAAGCTCGCTTCCATAAACTGATCTAAATCACCGTCTAATACCGCGCCACAATTGCTGGTCTGCACATTGGTTCGCAAGTCTTTTATCCGCTGATCATCTAAAACATAAGAGCGAATTTGGCTGCCCCAGCCGATATCCGACTTGCTGTCTTCCAGCTCCTGTGCAGCGCTGTTGCGCTTTTGCATTTCTAATTCGTAGAGCTTTGCTTTAAGCATTTTCCAAGCACTGTCGCGGTTCTGATGCTGCGATCTCTGGTTCTGACACTGCACCACAATATTAGTGGGAACATGGGTTAAACGCACTGCCGAATCAGTTTTGTTGATATGCTGACCACCGGCGCCGCTGGCGCGATAAGTATCGGTACGCACATCTGAGGGATTGATATCAATTTCGATATCGTCATCTATTTCAGGCGAAATAAATACCGAGCAAAAAGAGGTATGGCGGCGGCTACCAGAATCGAATGGCGACTTTCGTACCAAGCGATGAACACCGGTTTCGGTGCGCAACCAACCAAAGGCATACTCGCCCTGTACGTGAATGGTCGCACTTTTAATACCGGCCACTTCGCCGTCAGACAGTTCAACTAAATCCGCTTTAAAGCCCCGACTTTCACACCAGCGCAAGTACATGCGCAAAACCATATTGGCCCAGTCTTGCGCCTCAGTGCCACCCGAGCCCGATTGAATATCAAGATAGCAATTATTGGCATCCATCTCACCGGAAAACATGCGGCGAAATTCTAAGCTTGCGAGTGAGCGTTCAAGCCGATCTACGTCGACCAGCATTGCGCTAATCGTTTCATCGTCGCCGTCTTCAACGGCCATATCAAGCAGCTCACTGCAGTCTGCAACGCCAGTATCTAGCTCTTCGATAGTCGCCACAACCGCCTCTAGCGATGCACGCTCGCGCCCCAATTCTTGGGCACGCTTTGGATCATCCCAGGCTTTGGGATCGCCCAGCTCCAGCTCAACTTCGGTTAAGCGCTCTTTCTTGTTGGCATAGTCAAAGATACCCCCGAAGCACGTCGGTTCTTTCACCCATGCTTTTGAGAGATTGGCGTATGGCGTTAACTTCTAACATTGAGCAACATCCGGTAAGACGTGGAAAAGGCGGGCATTTTACCTGATGAGGGGCACTGAGCAAAGCTTAGTCAGGAATTGGCTACACACTGGTGATTAACAGCGTTGTTCCTGAGATACGCGGCGTGCAATTTTAGGGTCAATCGGTCGCTGCTTGGAGGTGCTCAACCAACAATTGAACCGATAAGCGCTCTCTAAACAAGTTGCTGTCGAGTTTATAAACCACATCAATCTCATCAACCTGTTCATTTGGCCATACCGCGGTATCGATATTGAAGGCAATAGCATCAATGATTTGCTGACTAAAGTCCCCGTTTTCAGATAGCGGTGCTAACACCATTTTCAAATGGCGCTGGCCGACGATACGTTGCTGGACAAGGCGAAAGCGGCCATGAAATTTGGGCTCCGGAAAATTTTGCCCCCAAGGCCCTGCGCTGCGTAACAACTCCGCGTGCTCAATAGAAAAATCTTCCGGCTGAAGCTCGCCGTCGCTGTAAACCGCCGCAATGAGCTGCTCTTCACTGGTTAACTCTGCCACAATCGCATCGAAAGCCGCTTCAAAACGCGAGTAGTCCGCCTTGGCCAAACTTAAGCCCGCCGCCATAGCGTGGCCGCCAAATTTATTTAGCAAACCCGGATTGCGCTTGGCCAATAGATCTAAAGCATCGCGCAGATGTAAGCCCGGTATCGATCTTGCCGAGCCTTTCATCTCGTGATCATCAGCATCGGCAAAGGCGATGACCGGTCGGTGGTAGCGGTCTTTAATCCGCGAAGCCAAAATTCCCACCACGCCCTGATGCCACGTAGGATCGTAAAGGCAGATACCGTTGGGAATATTACTGGCATCAAGCTGTAAATGCGCCAACACCTTCATGGCGTCATCTTTCATACTTTGTTCGATGGCACGGCGCTCGCGATTTAAGTCATCAAGCTCCGCAGCCAAACTGAGTGCCACATCCTCGTCATCCGTCAATAAACACCGAATACCAAGACTAATATCATCCAGCCGACCCGCAGCATTCAGACGTGGACCAAGGGCAAAGCCCATATCCGCCGCCACTAAGCGGCTCGCTTCTTTACCGGCAACGCGGAGTAAAGCCCTAATACCAGGGCGACATCGACCGGCGCGAATCCGTCGTAAACCCTGCGCCACCAATACCCGATTAGTCTGTTCGAGTGGCACCACATCAGCCACAGTGCCAAGGGCAACAAGATCTAATAACTCGGCTAAATTCGGTTCTATACGCGCATCTGAGAACCAAGCGCGCTCGCGCAATTCGCTGCGCAGCGCCAACAAAACATAGAACATAACCCCGACACCCGCCAGGGACTTTGCGGGAAACGGGCAACCATGCTGATTGGGATTCACAATAGCTGCGGCGGCGGGCAGTGAATCGCCCGGCAAATGGTGATCAGTCACCAGCACCGGAATACCTAGCTTGGCCGCTGCGGCAACCCCTTCAATGCTAGAGATGCCATTGTCGACGGTGATAATTAAATCCGGTTTACGCTCAGCGGCGACCGCGACAATTTCAGGCGTCAGCCCATAGCCATACTCAAAACGATTGGGAACCAAATAATCTACATGCACTGCGCCCAAGGCACGCAAGCCTAGCAGGCCCACGGTGGTGCTGGTTGCACCATCGCAGTCAAAATCACCCACAATTAATAGTCGTTTTTGATTTTGAATAGCATCAGCCAGTAATGCGCAAGCCGCCGTCATACCTTTCATGTCAGGCTTGGGAAGCTGCTCTAAACCGGTCTCGATATCGCTATCGCGAAGCACGCCACGGGCGCCGTATAGCTTTTGCAGCAAGAGAGGAACCGTCGCAGAAAATTCTGTGACGGCGGGAGTACGCAAAATAATGTCAGGAAAGTCGGCCACTACCTAGGCGCGGATATTGGCAGCGATAAACGCGTGAACATCCTTTATATTATTATCGACAACTTCATAGCGCTCTTCCAGGTCGAACAAGTCACTCATATGATGCGGTAGTGCCGGCGCATGCGGGTAGCCAGCCTTCATCACAGCTTCTGGAAATTTAGCCGGATGCGCAGTTGCCAAGGTAATCATCGGCGTTGCTGTGTTGCGACGGCACTCACGCGCCGCCTTTACCCCAATCGCTGAATGCGGATCTAGCAGGTACTCGCTAGCATCGTACACCGAGGCAATCGTCTCCATGGTCGCCGCATCGTCGACACCATAGCTGTCGAACAAGCCGCGAACTTTGGCAAATGCGCTATCTGGGATAGACACGGTTTCGGTATTCATACGCTGCATCAGATCAGCGATAGCAGCGCTGTCGCGGTCATAGCAATCAAACAACATGCGCTCAAAATTACTAGACATCACAATATCCATACTCGGAGATAGAGTATGTTGCAGCTCGTGCTTTTCGAATTTATTAGCACTAATGAAGCGATGCAAAATATCGTTTTGGTTGGTGGCTACAACTAGCTGCTCTATAGGTAAACCCATGCGTTTGGCTAAATAACCGGCGTAAATATCACCAAAGTTACCGGTGGGCACCGAAAAACTTACCGAGCGATCTGGCGCACCCACCGCATAAGCGGCATAAAAGTAATAGACGATCTGAGCCATAATTCGCGCCCAGTTGATGGAGTTCACCGCCACCAATTGCCGACCATCAGGCAAAAAGCTTTGGTCGGCAAAACTGGCTTTGACCATGGCTTGACAGTGATCAAAGTTACCGCGCAAAGCAATATTATGAATATTGTCGCCCACGACGGTGGTCATCTGGCGACGCTGTACTTCTGACACCCGCTGATATGGATGCAAAATGAAAATATCGATATTACTGCAACGCTTGCAGCCTTGAATGGCAGCCGAACCGGTATCGCCAGAGGTTGCACCCATAATCACGACTTTCTGCTGGCGACGCTCTACGATGTAATCCAGCAAGCGGCCCAACATCTGCAAAGCAAAATCTTTAAACGCCAAGGTCGGACCCTGGAACAACTCTAAGATCCACTCATTGCGATCGAGTTGCACTAAGGGTGCAATCGCTGGGTGGCGGAAATCCACATAGGTATCATCGATAATGGCTTTGAGATCATCATCAGGAATACAGCCGCCGATAAAGGGCTGGATTATTTGGAAAGCCAGATCGGTATAAGACAGCGATGACCACGCCGCAATCTGTTCTTTACTGTATTCAGGAAGGGCTTCAGGTACATACAAGCCGCCGTCTGGTGCCAAACCAGTTAGCAAAACATCTTCAAAGTTCAGGGCGGGCGCCTTGCCACGAGTACTTATATATTTCACTGAATGTAACTCTCGATATTCGTTAAATTAAGATGGGTAGAACGCAATAACTCTCTAATTTAGCAAAGAAGGGACAATGTCCCTCCTACTACCCACCGTCTATCAGCCTGCTAGTGATTCCACGCGAATACGTGTTACTTCACCCACAATGCTTTCTAGGCCTTCGATCTGAGTTACCGCAGCCGACAATTTAGCTTCAATTGTGCGGTTAGTCAGAATAATCATGGGCACTAAGTTAGCGCCATCAGCAGGCTCTTTTTGAATCAATGCTTCAATACTAATTCCGCCGTCGCTCAAAATTTGGGCAACTTTAGACAGGACGCCAGGCTTATCGACCGCGGCCATACGCAAGTAGTACGCAGTCTCAACTGCATCAATTGGCAATACCGGATGCGCACTCAAGGAGGCACTATGGAATGACAAATAAGGGACGCGATTACTTTGCTGTGCACTCAAGGTGCGGGCAACATCAATAATATCAGCAACCACGGCAGATGCCGTAGGCTCGCCGCCAGCACCAGCCCCATAATACAAGGTAGGCCCGACTGCATCTGACTGCACTAGCACCGCATTCATAACGCCATTCACATTCGCAATCAGGCGCTTCTCTGGAATTAAGGTTGGGTGGACACGCAGTTCAATGCCTTCGCTTGTGTCACGAGCAATACCCAAATGTTTGATGCGGTAACCGAGTTCCTCGGCATAGATCACATCTTCCTGAACAATCCGGCTAATACCTTCGGTAAAAACTTTGTCAAATTGCAGCGGTATACCAAAAGCCAAGGACGCCAGAATCACCAATTTGTGTGCGGCATCAATGCCCTCAACATCAAATGTTGGATCAGCCTCGGCATAACCTAGAGCCTGCGCCTCAGCTAAGACGTCTGCAAAATCTCGGCCTTTTTCGCGCATTTCAGACAGAATAAAGTTGCCAGTGCCGTTAATAATACCCGCCAACCACTGAATTTTATTCCCGGCCAAACCTTCCCGCAGCGCTTTAATAATGGGAATACCACCGGCTACTGCCGCTTCAAAGGCAACAGTGACGCCCTTCTCAGCCGCTGCTGCAAAAATCTCATTGCCATGCTCGGCGATCAGCGCTTTATTCGCGGTGACGACGTGCTTGCCATTGGCAATCGCGCGCAAAACCAGCTCTTTTGCCACCGTGGTGCCACCGATCAATTCAACCAAAATATCGATATCAGGGTTATCAGCGACCTCAAAAACATCGCGCACCATAGCAATATCACCCACGCTACAGTTGGGGTTGTCGCGGCGGCTACCTACTTGCGTCACAATAATTTCGGCACCTACCCGCGCTGAAATTTCTGCCGCATTTCTCGCCAACACCGTAAATGTGCCGCTACCGACGGTTCCTAAACCACATATTCCTACTTTGACCGAATCCACCACTGCTCCTTAAACGTCAGGTAATACCTTGGGCGCGTCGCTCATGCCTGTCCACGCCAGCAAGCGCATGGACGACCGAGAGTAATTTCCACCCGAAAGGAGTGCATTTTAGTCAAGCTGAGGCGCTAAGGCTATGGGCGACAACAATTCAGGCCAGTTAATTCTGTACCATTTCACTTCTTGAAGAAAAAATAGCGGATTACATAGCAAAACAGCCACCTAAACGGCAGCTGTTTTACAAGGAAACACACTTTATAAACTCAGCCTCAAGACCGCGATCTTAGCCGCACAAACCCACTAAGCGCTTATTGATAATAGTCTCCGCCTCGCTAACCATTCTATCCAATAGCACTTGGCAGCTAGGTATATCGTTTATCAAGCCAATAACCATGCCGGCCGTCCAAATACCATCGTCGATATCACCACCCTCCAATACATTTGCTCGACCGCGAGCCCCAGCGACCAATGGCTGGATATCAGCAAAATCGGTTTTACCATCGCGACTTTCAATCTCCACCACTTGTTCCGCAATCGCATTGCGGAAAACCCGCGCGGTGTTATTGAGACTGCGAAAGATCAGGGTCGTTTGACGCTCATCGGCATCAACCATTGCCTGCTTGACGTTCTCATGGACCGGCGCCTCTTTGGTAGCGACAAAGCGGGTACCCATATTAATGCCTTCAGCCCCCAGCGCCAGCGCGGCAACCAGACCCTGGGCATCACCGATCCCACCAGAGGCGATCATTGGGATACTTAGCTTCGCAGCGGCGGCAGGTAGCAAAATCATATTGGTGACGTCGTCTTCACCGGGATGGCCGGCGCATTCGAAGCCGTCAACGCTCACGGCGTCACAACCTATTCGCTCCGCCTTAAGGGCATGACGAACCGAGGTACATTTATGGATAACGCGCACCCCATTGGCCTTAAATAAGGGCATGAAATCCTGCGGACTGCGACCAGCAGTTTCCATTATTTTAACCCCACCGCGAATGGCGGCTTCGGCGTATTCCATATACGGAACGGGCTTAATAGTTGGCAAAATGGTGAGATTTACACCGAAGGGTAAATCCGTCATTTCTTTACAGCGAAGTATTTCTTGATACAGATCTTCCGGTGTCGGCTGGGTCAGAGCGGTTAAGATTCCTAAACCGCCAGCATTAGACACCGCCGAGGCGAGCTCGGCGTGGCCGACCCACTGCATACCGCCTTGAATAATAGGGTACTTAATCCCCAGCATCTCGGTAATACGGGTTTTCATAAATAATTCCTGTTATGTAAATTATTGTCGGCATCTGTGCCTAATGTAAGGAATGAAACGCCTTACATTAGGCACAGCGTCCTTAGATACGCTCGATGATTATCGCTGGTGCCATACCACCGGCGGCACACATAGTGACCAAACCACGCTTTAAATCGCGACGCTCAAGCTCATCCAATAAGGTACCAATCAAAATTGAGCCAGTTGCTCCAATGGGATGCCCTAGAGCCATAGCGCCACCGTTAACGTTTACCTTGTCACGATCTAGTTTTAGGTCGCGAATAAACTTCTCGGCAACAACGGCAAAGGCTTCATTGATTTCAAACAAATCAATGTCATCCACTGTTAGGCCAGCTTTCTTTAGCGCTTTTAAGGCTGCGGGAACCGGTGCATTTAGCATTAGAGTTGGTGAATCGCCCATATTGACCATTGCAACGATCTTCGCGCGAGGCTTTAAGCCATGCGCTTTCGCGTATTCAGGCGAAGTCAGTAAAATTGCAGCAGCACCATCTACCACACCAGACGAGTTACCACCGTGGTGAACATGGCTGATTTTAAGGTCTGGATAGACTTTATTAACAAGACCAGCGTAGGTCGTGCCTTCTTCGTTTAGCGGGTAGTAAGCCAGCTCAGCAAAAGCCGGCTTTAATGCCGACAGGGCTTCCAGCGTTGTGCCCGGACGCGGGAATTCTTCTTTATCTAAGGCCAAACTGCCATCTTCGCGATAGACCGGCACCAAACTCTTGTCAAAATAACCATTGGCAATGGCATGCGCCGCGCGCTGCTGGCTGGTGAACGCAAGCTTGTCCAGATCTTCGCGAGTAATACCCTCTAGCGTTGCAATTGCATCACCGCAAACGCCTTGATGAGGCTGCGGATGAGCTTCGCGTAAAACCATATTCCCATTGTCTAGGAACATCGAGGGATCGTTACCGTTTTGACCGTAGTTAGACATCATCTCGGCGCCACCGGCAATAACTACATCTTCCATGCCGGACATAATTGATGCCGCAGCAAGGTTCACTGCTGTAATACCAGAACCGCAAAAGCGATCTAAAGTAACGGCGCTGCTGCGCACGTCATAGCCAGCTGTTAACGCCGCCATGCGGCCAAGATCACCGGCCTGCTCGCCGCGCTGTGAACTGGTGCCCCAGATGATATCGTCTACATCTGCGGTGTTTAAATTATTGCGCTCAGCCAATGCCTTTAACACGGTGGCACCCAATTGTTGGGGGTGAATACCGGCCAGCGAACCCTTACCTGCTTTACCAATACCGCGAGGGGTGCGGCATACATCGATTATCCATGCTTCTGTCATTATTTTTTCCTCGTTATAAGCCCGACGGGCGATTAACAACCTTTCCAGTTTGGCGCACGCTTCTCGGCAAAAGCCGTTGCACCTTCAATAGCGTCATGGCTAGTAAAAACACCATCTACAATTTTGGCTTGCTCGGGGAACATCTCACTCTGCTGCCAATCTTGCGATTCAATTACCACTTTCTTGCTGGCGATCACAGCCATAGGTCCGTTAGCCGCAATACTGCGAGCAAAGGCTTTGGCCCCCTCAAGCGCGCCGCCGGCTTCAACCACCTTGTTCACCAAGCCCAAATCATAGGCACGCTGCGCTGTGATAAAGTCACCAGTTAAGGCCATTTCCATTGCGATGCGTGACGGAATTTGACGCGGCAAACGCATCAGGCCGCCCGCCGCCGCCGCCAAGCCGCGCTTCGCTTCGGGGATGCCAAACTTGGCATTATCGGCAACCACAATTAGGTCACAGCAGATTGCCAATTCAAAACCACCAGCCAAGGCGTAGCCTTCTACCGCTGCAATGAGCGGCTTTTTAGGCGTTGCTTCACACAAGCCGGCAAAACCACGGCCTTCAATAACGGGCAGTTCACCAGTAACAAAGGCTTTTAAATCCATACCGGCGCAAAAGGTATTATCGGCACCGGTTAAAATGGCAGCGCGAATATCGTTATTGCTATCCAGCTCATCCATGGCCGCAGCAATGCCCTTCGCAACAGCTAGGTTTACTGAGTTTTTTGCCTTCGGACGGTTGATGGTCACAATCATCACACCATCTTCAACGCTCACTAATACTTCATCACTCATATCCTTACCCTCATTCTCGGTGTTCGACACCGTTATTAAAATAATGAAATCTCAGCGCTACTCACCACGAAATACCGGCGGTCGTTTTTCAAAGAACGCCTGCATCGCTTCTTTTACGTCAGCAGTACCAACACATATGTTCTGTGCCTGCGCTTCTATTTTCACCACCTCATCATAGCTACGATCTGCTGCCTGGCGCAGTATTTTCTTCATCTCTCGCAATGCCACAGGTGCTCGCAGTGCGAGCGCCTGAGCCCACTCTAGCGCCGCGGTCATAACCTGATCCGCCGGCACTAACTTATTAACAATACCGGCAGCCAAACACGCATCGGCATCTAAACGACCACCTTCAGCCATTAACTGATAGCAGCGCTGATAACCCAAGTAACGCAGTAGCAACCAGCTAGCACCGCCATCAGGCACCAAGCCAACGTTGCTAAACGCCATGATTAAACTTCCGGAGTCGGCCATTACCACCAAGTCGCAACGCATTGCGATAGCCGCGCCGACACCAGCCATGACGCCCGGTGAGGCTGCTATCACGGTCTTATCCATCTCACCGATTAGGGACAATATCGGCCCATATTCATCAAGTATCTGATCCTCAACCGTTTGATCTTGCAAAAGGCCTTCGCTCAGATCTGCGCCCGAGGAAAAACCACGGCCATTGGCGCCCAATACAACGGTGCGAATAGCGGGGTCGGCATTGGCTTGTTGCAGCACCGTGAATAATTCGCTGCGCATTTCACGATTCACAGAATTCAGCGATTCCGGGCGATTAAGGCGTATCTCTGCCACCGCGCCGGTAATGCTGTATTCCAAGGTATTGTAAGACGTCATAAATGCTCCAGCTTAAGATCCGCTGCGGCCGCGTCACTGCGACCGCATTTCGAGTTAGGCTAAAGCGCTTATCAACGCGGCTGCATGCGAATAGCGCCATCCAAACGAATCGACTCACCATTCATATACTCATTTTCAGCAATCATCACTGACAGATGAGCAATTTCTTCTGGGCGGCCTAAGCGCTGCGGATTAACTACGCTGTTTTCCAGCGATTTGTAGGCCGCTTCCGGGATGGTTTCAAACAATGGGGTGTGAATCAGGCCGGGGACAATCGTGTTGACACGAATACCATATGACGCCAAGTCGCGAGCCATTGGCAGGGTCATGCCGACTACACCACCTTTAGAGGCGCTATAGGCAACCTGACCAACCTGACCTTCAAAGGCGGCTACAGAGGCCGTATTGATGATAACGCCGCGCGCGTTGGCGCCGTCGTAGGGCTCGTTCTTGGCCATCTGTTCAGCTGCAAGACGAGCCACATTAAATGTGCCTACCAAATTGACGTTGATAATATTTTTGTATGCGTCTAGCGGAAATGCGCCTTTTTTACTTAAGGTCTTAACCGCACTGCCAATACCTGCATAGTTGTTGCAGATGTGAATAGCGCCAAACTTGGCCATGACTTCGGCAATCGCCGCTGCAACAGAGTCTTCATCGGCTACGTTGACGTTATGGAAGCTCACATTATCTGCGCCCAGCTCAGCGACTATGGTATTGCCGCGTTCAGCGTTCATATCAAAAATGGCAACCTTGCCACCTTTTGCAACGTAAGCACGGACTGTGCCCTCACCCAGACCCGAAGCGCCACCGGTGACAATTGCTACTTTTCCATTAATATCCATGTGTTTTTCTCCTATTGTGGTCAGAGTAATTATTGCTTATTCACTTTATCAAAAACTGAACGCGCTGCTATTGCTTTTAAATACGCAGCTACGGCCATCGAAAATCAGAGGGCTATTTTGAAACAAAGTGAGTGTTTGAAACCATGCCGATAGGCAACAAAAAAAATGACATTTTCTTACAATCTACTAGTCGCGCGGTTACCCAGTCAAAACCTGCGGGCACAAAAAAGGGGCGATAAGCCCCTTTGTAAACGCAATAGCGTGACGGCTGCTAGTTAAGCACAACGACACCTAACTGCGCGGCTGTTTTATAGCCGGGGATCATACTACCGTCTTCCAGCACAATGGCAGGTGTTCCCGTGACGCCCATCTGCGAGCCCAACTGATATTCTTCTGCAATTGGGTTGCTGCATTTTTTAGGGTCAATCGGCGCGCCGGCCTTCAAGGAGTCCATCGCCGCTTTGGGATCATCGGCACACCATGCTGACACCATTTTGTCATAGGTGGGCGTCCCTAAACCTGCCCGCGGGTAACCTAGGTAACGCACTTCGATACCCATGGCATTGAGCTGCGGCACTTCCTGGTGAAGCTTGCGACAGTAACCGCAATCAACATCAGTAAAAACGTAAATCGCACCCTTAGTTTCACCTTTAGGGCTGAAAATAATCATGTCTTCCCGCTTAACCTGAGCGAGTAGCTCTTTGCGCACCGGCTTAAGCTTCTTCTCAGCGACACTTTCTATACCTGCCGCACTGATTTCAAACATATCACCGGCAATAAAGTATTTACCGTCGGCACTGGCGTAGACCGTGGGACCGTTTTGCATAGTGACGAGGTAGAGGTTTGCCACCCCACTTGCTTCTATTTGGGTAATAACTATATCTGGCCGAGTTGCTTTAAAAGAAGCGCGAATCGCTGTGTCTGCAGCCTTGTCGAGCACTACAGATGCAACCGCCTGCCCAGTCAGCGGGATTAACATACCAGCAAAGGCCAGTACTAACAGAATCCGACGCAAAAACATTTTCATGTGACTATTCAAATACACTCTCCAAATTTCACTAATAACATACATCTAAATACGAACAATATTTTCGCAACAAGTTTCATATCCGCCAGAATCAATGCCGCACAATATGTGAAGCATCAAGAAATCAGCCTTAAATCCCGGGCGATACTCATATCGAGCAATTTGAAAGTATGCGATGAAAATGGCCGCTTCGCACCCACTTTTTCTAGACCCAGATAACAAAAAAGGCAGCCAATGGCTGCCTTTTTTGAAATCACTAGAAAGCTTAAGCTTTTGCGCCTAGTTTCTCTTTGATACGTGCTGCACGACCGCTAAGCTCACGCAAGTAGTAAAGCTTGGCTTGGCGCACATCGCCGCGACGCTTAACTTGAATGCTATCAATCAAGGGGCTGTAAGTTTGGAAAGTACGCTCTACGCCTACACCATGAGAAATTTTACGCACAGTAAAGGCTGAGTTCAGGGCACGGTTGCGAATGCCAATAACAACACCTTCAAAAGCCTGAAGACGCTCACGAGCACCCTCTTTAACTTTAACCTGAACGACAACAGTGTCACCGGGGCTGAAATCCGGCAGTTCTTTGGTGGCCTGCTCTGCTTCCAGTTCGGCAATAATTTTGTTGGTGCTCATGGCATACTCCTAAATTCAAAAGTTTATAGCTTCACAGCTAGGTGTTAGTTAATTATCAAGCTCGCGGATAAACTCCGCCAGCAATGTATTTTGTTCGGCACTCAATTCTACTTTTTGCAGTAAATCCCTGCGCCGCAACCAAGTTCGACCTAGCGACTGCTTGAGTCTCCAGCGCCGTATCCCTTCGTGATTGCCACTTAACAGCACGTCTGGCACCGATCTATCTCGGTAATGCTCAGGCCGCGTGTAATGCGGGCAATCTAACAAACCTTCGGCAAATGAATCTTGCTCTGCCGACAAATGATGCCCCAGCACACCCGGTAATAAACGGCTTAAACCGTCAATCATTACCATGGCAGCCAACTCACCACCGCTGAGCACATAATCGCCTATCGACCATTCTTCGTCGACTTCGGCCTCAATTAAGCGCTCATCTACTCCTTCATATCGACCCGCCAATAATACTAGCGATGGCCGTTGTGCTAACTCAGCCAGACCCTGTTGGTCTAGAGGCCGGCCCTGTGGCGACAAATATATCACTGTCGCACCCGGCGCCACCGACGCTTTTGCAGCATGAATTGCCTGCTCTAGCGGGGCGGTCTTCATCACCATGCCGGGACCGCCGCCATAAGGCCGGTCGTCCACTGTTTGGTGACGATCCGTGGTGTAATCGCGAGGATTACAACACGAAATATTTAGCAAACCATTTTGAACTGCTCGACCGGTTACACCGTAATCGCTAACCGCTGCAAACATCTCGGGAAACAGACTAACCACCGATATGTCCACGACGCTATCTCCTTTGCCCTTTAAAACTAGAACTCAGGATCCCAGTCCACCAATATCATCCCGGTTTCAAGGTTGATATCTTTTATAAATTGCTCTGGCACATAAGGAATTAAGCGCTCCTTATCGTCCAGGCTTCCCGCGCACTTGCGCACCACGAGAACATCATTCGCACCCGTTTCAAGAAGGTGGCTTACTTCACCTAACAAAACCGGTTCCGTCGATGAGTAAAGCGTCGCCACCTTTAAGCCTGTCAGTTGATGCCAATAAAACTCATCACCCTCCAAGTCAGGTAACAGTCCTTCTGCGACCGATAATTCCATGCCACAGTAGCCCGCTGCCACATCGCGATCGTCGACCCCTTTCAGGTGAGCGACAATACCTTTGCCATGTGCCTTGCACTCATCAAACTCTGCGCGCTGCCACTTTCCAGATTTGCAAAAGTAAACATCGCTGTAATCAAAAAAATTACTAATGGGGTCAGTGAAAGAATGTATCTTCACCCACCCCTTTACCCCGTACACCGCAGAAATCTTAGCGATTACAACCCGATTTTCCGGGGTAAATGCTGTCATTTAAGCGGCAGCTGCTGAGTCTTTGAGCAATTTTGCAACGCGATCTGACATTTGAGCGCCTTGAGCAACCCAATGATCAACGCGTGCGTTATCAACGCGCAGACGTTCTTCGTTACCGCGAGCTACTGGGTTAAAGAAACCAACGCGCTCAATAAAACGACCGTCACGTGAAGTGCGGCTGTCAGTAACTGTCAGATGATAAAATGGGCGCTTTTTAGAGCCGCCACGTGCCAAACGAATAGTGACCATTCTTGTTTCATTTCCTAGCATTTGGGCAGGGTTTAATACCTGCTTATCGAAAAGTTCGAAGCGATAATATGACCGAAGCCATAAAGGCGCGGAATTATAAGGGAAATCGATGATATATGAAACACTTAGCGCGCTTTTTCTTGCCGACCCGTCAAGGCCGATTCAAGCAAGAAATAGCCAAGGGCTAGTGATCACAGAAAATACGAATAATAACCAATATTATCAATTAATTAGATCTTTTTATTAATTCAAAGCATTAACACATGGGAAGGCGCTTAACGCAAACCTGCCACGCCAAAAGCACCCTCAGTCACCCAGAGACATCACATACCTGGGAAGCGGCCGCCACCGGGAGGTGCCATTCCACCCATACCCCTCATCATATTTGTCATGCCGCCCTTCTGCCCCATTTTTTTCATCATTTTCGCCATTTGCTTATGCTGTTTAAGCAAACGGTTTAAATCCTGAATCTCGGTGCCAGACCCCATGGTGATGCGGCGCTTGCGCGAACCGTTTAACAAATCTGGATTGCGACGCTCCGCCGGTGTCATCGAATTAATGATGGCCTCCATGCGAGTAAACATCTTGCCGTCCATCTGACTCTGCGCCATTTGCGCCATATTACCCATGCCAGGCAGCTTATCGAGCAAGCCCTTCATGCCACCCATATTTTGCATTTGCTGCAACTGATCACGCAAATCCTCTAAATCGAACTTCTTGCCTTTTTTAAGCTTTTTGGCAAGCTTCTCCGCCTTGTCTTTGTCGAGCTTAGATTCCGCCTCATCAATAAGAGACAAAATATCGCCCATACCCAAAATACGCGATGCAATACGATCTGGGTAAAAAGGATCCAGTGCGTCGGTCTTTTCACCCACACCCATAAATTTAATCGGTTTACCGGTGATATGTCGCACCGACAGGGCAGCACCGCCGCGGCTATCAGCGTCAGCCTTGGTCAAAATAACGCCGGTTAGCGGCAATGCCTCGCCAAAGGCCTTGGCGGTATTTGCCGCATCTTGGCCCGTCATCGCGTCGACGACGAACAAGGTTTCTATCGGTTTGATAGCGGCGTGCAAACCCTGTATTTCGGCCATCATGTCAGCATCGATAGCAAGGCGACCGGCGGTATCCACAATCACCACATCATAAAAGCGCAATTTCGCTTCAGCGATGGCCGCATTAGCGATATCTATCGGCTTTTGCTCAATATTACTGGGGAAGAAGCCCGCGCCAATATCATTCGCCAAGGTCTCAAGCTGCTTGATTGCCGCTGGACGATAAACATCGACACTCACTACTAACACTTTCTTTTTGTGCTTTTCTTGCAGGAATTTCGCCAGTTTGGCTACCGAGGTAGTCTTACCCGCACCCTGTAAACCTGCCATCAACATCACCGCAGGAGGCTGCGTCGCCAGATTCAGGGTTTCATTTTGGCTGCCCATAATCGTTTCCAGCTCTTGCTGGACGATTTTAACGAACATCTGCCCCGGACTAAGGCTCTTACTCACCTCCTGCCCTACTGCACGCACCTTTACTGCTTCAACAAAATCCTTAACGACTGGCAGGGCAACATCGGCCTCGAGCAGCGCCATACGCACGTCGCGCATGGCGTCAGCGATATTGTCCTCACTCAACCGCGCCTGCCCAGTAACATGGCGTAAGCTCTGCGATAGGCGTTCGGTTAAATTTTCAAACATGCGTAAACTCTCTGAAATCTGTAAGTGATAAATTTGAAAACACGGTTCAAGTCGACATTTTGCCGTGAACGCGCTTACAATCTGCTCGCTGTGCATCGTTAAAAAATAACGATGCCGCGCAAAATCATGACGCAGTATAACCGAGTCATCAGGCAGACCCAACGCTCAGCACACACAATACGGATATAACGGTCACACTAACCGATGAATTTATACACTAGCCTTGCCGCCATTATTCTCTATATCGCAGCCGCGGGCATTCAATATCGCACGCGCAACCGCGCCCTCGGCAAGCCCGGCGCAATCATCGGCATGGCAGCCGTATTCTTCCATGCGATAGCCGCCATTACCGCCATCCATACCGTTGACGGCATGGATCTTGGGGTGATTCAGGTGCTATCGCTTATTACCTGGCTGATTTGTTTAATCATCCTAAGCGCCAGCCTGCACCGGCCGCTGCATAATCTATTAGTTCCTTTATACCCATTGGCAGCGATGAGCTTGCTGGCGGAAGTAGTAATCCCGGAGAGCCAGCAACTGCTGCAGCACCAGCCAATTGGGGTGTTATGCCATATATTGCTTTCGATACTTGCTTACAGCGTACTCACCATAGCGGCGACTCAGGCAATTTTGCTAGCCTCGCAAGACCGCATGCTGCGCAAGCACCACCTAAAAGGCTTACCCAGCATTCTTCCGCCCCTGCAAACAATGGAAGCCATGCTATTCGAACTGATTTGGGCCGGCTTCTTTCTTCTCACTCTGGCCATCATCACCGGCGGCATCTACGTCGACGATATGATGGCTCAGCACCTGATCCACAAAACCGTGTTTTCGATACTATCGTGGGTATTACTAGCTATCTTATTATGTGGTCGCGCTTTTATTGGCTGGCGCGGGAAAGTCGCTATACGCTGGACGCTATGGGCGTTTGCCTGCCTCCTGTTGGGCTACCTAGGCACAAAAATTGCGCTATCTGTGATCATCCATGCCACAATAGCTTGATACCTTGGTTTATCGCGCCTGTCTGGCTTTAGTTAAGATTGGCAACTATTTAATTTATTAAGGAGTTTTAGGCTTTTTGAACGAGGCACCGCTGGGTCTTCTTTTTGGCATTTTAGCTGTATTAATCGTCCTGTCCGGATTTTTTTCCGGCTCAGAAACCGGAATGATGTCTCTAAATCGCTACCGTTTGCGCCACCGAGCAAAGAGCGGTCATCGCGGCGCTAAGCGCGCGTCGAAACTTCTGGAACGACCTGACAGCCTAATCAGTACTATTCTGATTGGTAATAACCTCGTTAACAATTTGGCCGCGTCCATTGCGACCATCGCCGCAATCCGTATGTATGGCGACAATGCCGTGGTACCCGCATCGATACTATTGACCTTGGTTTTTCTGATCTTTGCCGAAATCATCCCCAAAACCATTGCGGCTTACAAATCTGAGCCGGTTTCCTACGCGGTCAGTCACGTTTTACTGCCCCTGAAAACCCTGCTATTTCCGGTCATCTGGCTAGTCAGTCACGTTACCCAGTTTGTGCTTCGCCTAACTGGCATTGAAAAAAATGATGGCTCAGAACATATTGGTTTAGACGAGCTGCGCACCATCGTCGGCGAGGCAGGCCACTTAATACCCAAACACCACAAGGGGATGTTAATGAACATCCTCGACCTCGAGCAAATCACGGTGGACGACATTATGATCCCCCGCAACGAGGTCTTCGGTATCGACGTTGATGCCGACACTGACACAATCATCAGGAAATTACGCGACGCAGAATTTACCCGCATTCCGGTCTACAAAAATGACATCGACAATATCGTTGGCATTCTCCACCAGCGCGACATTATCAATAGCGTCGATGCTCAAGGGCGCGTTCAACGCGATGCCCTAATCCTAGCCATTAGGGATCCCTATTTCATCCCAGAAGGCACGCCACTAAACACTCAGTTGTTTAATTTCCAGAAACAAAAGCGGCGTATGGGTATTGTCGTCGACGAATACGGTGTCATGCAGGGCATAGTGACCCTAGAGGACTTACTGGAGGAGATTGTCGGTGAGTTCACCTCTAACCTCAGCACCGATACCGAGGACATCGTTCATCAGGCAGATGGCACCTACCTCGTTGACGGCACCACCACTATCCGCGACATCAACAAGAGTATGAAGTGGGATTTGCCGACAGACGGTCCAAAAACCTTGAACGGTCTGCTATTAGAAAAGCTTGAATCATTTCCAGAGGGTTCTGTGGGTCTCACTATCGGCCGCTATTATTTTGAAATTCTAGAAATGAAGGGCAATCTAATTCAATCAGTACGCGCTTATAGCAAAGCAAAAAGCCGTCATTAACCGTTACGGCGATTAAGCTTAATCGCCGTAACGGTCACGACAGCGCTGATTAGCTAATATGATAACCTCGCGCTTCTGCGCATTATCCATGTCTGACCAATCGCCAATTTCCTTCAGGCTGCGGTAGCAGCCTGAGCAGACATCTTCATGATCTAATGCACAAACAGACACACACGGTGACGCGACCGGTTTTTCTTTGGCTGCGCTCACGACATATCCTGTGGTTTCAGCTCAGTCGCAAAGCGATGGCCGTTTTCAACGTAGTGTGAGGCGGATATCATCAGCACTGCCTGCTCGTCCTCACTTAGAGTACGGCGTATTTTAGCGGGCGACCCCAACACCATAGACCCATCAGGTATGACCATACCTTCGGTGACCAGAGCATTGGCGCCAATAAGGCAGCCCTTACCAATTTTTGCGCCATTGAGCACCACAGCATTAATGCCAATAAGACTACCCTGGCCAATGGTGCAGCCGTGCAGCATCACTTTATGACCGACCGTGACATCCTCACCAATATGCATGGGAAATCCGGAATCAGTGTGAAGCACCGAGCCATCTTGAATATTGCTGCGTGCGCCAATAACTATGTCGTCAACATCGCCGCGAATGACGACATTAAACCAAATACTGACATTCTCTTTTAACACCACCGACCCAATCACGGTGGCGTTATCAGCAACAAAATGTCCATCGCCCTCAAGCTGAACGCGACGTTCACCCAATTGATACAACATGCTTAATCTCCTTAAATACGCGCCAGCAAAAGACTTCCGCCATGCTTGCGCTCAAATAGCCGCCAGCTGATATAGCTCATAAGCAGGCTCTTCGTAGGGGTGGGCATCTTTCAAAGCCGCAATCACATCGCGAAAGCCTTCTTCAGCACACAATGTCTCCACTCTAAATTCTTCAACGACCTCTAGCTGCCCCTGCTCACCAATAAAGGGCTGACTGCCAGCTAAGGGTAAAAACTGACCCTGACCGAGTACCTGCCAGCTGCAATGACCATAACTACCCTGACCGCCTGCGCCAGCCTTAAATACCGCGGCCTTAACCTTCTCGCAATGTGTTGCCGGCACAAAGAACACCAATTTATACATCGGCCCCGCCGTCTTGCTCATGATAAAACTGTTCGGCAAATTGCGCCAAGCGGCCCTCTTCTATCGCCTGCCGAATTGCCGCCATATGGTTTTGGTAGTAGCGAAGATTATGGATTGTATTTAGCTGCGCTCCGAGTATTTCTTTACATTTATCGAGGTGATGCAAATAGGCACGCGAGAAGTTCTGACAAGTGTAGCAATCGCACCTAGCGTCCAGAGGCGAATTATTATAGCGGTGGCTGGCGTTACGAATTTTAACCACACCCGTTGAGGTAAACAAATGACCGTTGCGCGCATTTCGCGTGGGCATCACACAATCAAACATGTCTACGCCGCGCATCACCGCTTCCAATATATCCGAAGGCTTGCCAACACCCATTAGGTAACGCGGTTTGTCCTCCGGCATATATTCAGCTAATGAATCTAAGACCATCAGCATTTCATCTTTAGGCTCGCCCACCGAAAGCCCACCAATAGCGAAGCCGTCAAAATCAATATCCTTCAGACCCTGCAGGGATACTCGCCGCAACTCTGGGTACATACCACCCTGCACTATACCAAACAGCGCGGCATCGTTGCCCTCGTGCGCAGCTTTGCTTCGTGCAGCCCAGCGCAGAGACAACTCCATTGACGTTCTAGCCTCAGCCTCAGTGGCTGGGTAAGGCGTGCATTCGTCGAAAATCATCACAATGTCAGCACCCAAGTCGCGCTGAACCTGCATTGAGGTTTCCGGATCTAAATACACATCGCTACCATTTACCGGTGATTTGAAAGACACCCCCGCCTCACTAATTTTCCGCAGTTTACCGAGACTCCAAACCTGAAAGCCGCCAGAGTCCGTTAATATCGGTCCCTGCCAACCGGTAAAGTTGTGCAAATCACCGTGGGCTTTAACCACCTCGGTGCCGGGCCGCAAACTTAAATGAAAGGTATTGCCGAGAATAATCTCTGCGCCAATTTCTTTAATATCCCGGGGCAGCATTCCCTTTACCGTGCCGTAGGTACCGACTGGCATAAACGCAGGGGTTTGCACTTTACCGCGCGGAAAATCCAAGGTCCCGCGACGTGCCAAGCCATCACTGGCCATCACATCAAAACGCATTCGGCACTCGCTCATAAAACGGATCCTATTTGTTTATTTATCACTAGACGGAAATACCAACATGGCATCACCGTAACTAAAAAACCGGTATTGTTCAGCGACTGCCTCAGCGTAAGCCGCAAGTACTGCATCACGACCAGCAAAGGCACTGATCATCATGATTAGCGTGGACTCTGGTAAATGAAAATTAGTTACCATCATATCGACGCTGCGGAACTGGTAGCCGGGGTATATAAAGATGCGACTATCACCCGAGAAAGCCGTTATCTCACCTGACTGGGAGGCAGTTTCTAAACTGCGAACACTGGTTGTGCCCACGGCTACAACCCGACCACCACCCGCTCTTGTAGCCCGTACCTGTTCACATACCTCGTCACTGACTTCAATATATTCGGCATGCATTTTATGATCGCGGATATCATCGGCGCGCACCGGCTGGAATGTACCCGCTCCCACGTGCAGCGTCACAAACGCAATATCAACCCCCATATCACGGCATTGCTGCATTAGCGCATCAGTAAAATGCAAACCCGCTGTCGGCGCGGCAACAGCGCCATCGCGGCTGGCATATACGGTTTGATAACGCTCGCGATCATCCAATACATCTTCTCGCTCGATGTAAGGAGGCAGCGGCATATGACCAATACGATCCAAGACCTCCAGTACTGGCGAGGCAAACGTCAATTCAAACAGGGCATCATGGCGCCGAATAACAATCGCCTTGTCTTCACCAGGTTCAGCATCAGCACTAGAGCACAAAGTTAATTCCGCGCCGACCTTGGGCGCTTTGCTCGCTCGCACATGCGCCAGCACTCTATGTTCTTCCAGCACCCGCTCGACAAGTATTTCCACTCGCCCACCCGTCGCCTTCACCGCAAATAATCGCGCAGGTATGACTCTGGTATTATTAAATACCAGCAAATCACCGGAGCGTAAGTAGGCAGGCAACTCTTTAAACTGACTGTGCTCACAACCCTGATTCTCACCTAATACCAATAAGCGACTGCCGTCGCGCTCAGGCATGGGGTGATAAGCAATTAAGCTTTCGGGGAGATCAAAATGGAAGTCGCTACGCTGCATAATCTCTGTATTCGTTCGAAAAGGCGCAAGATTAGCGGAAATCGCCACTAGACTCCACAGAAGCAGGTCATTCTATGATCAGTGTGCAGGCCTTTATTAAATAAAACGTCGTCGTCGATTGACCTCACAGAAAAGCTTGTTATAATCGCGCCCCACTCACATACCAGTGTAGTGATATTGTTAGGCGAAGCAGAATCAAGCTCTGCTGCACTCGCAGGAAAAATACCGCAAATCATTGAAATATAATAATTTTCTAAGTTTGCGGCAAGAAAACAAACTGGTATAGTAGCGAACAAGTTTTAAGCCGGTGTGGTGAAATTGGTATACACGAGGGATTCAAAATCCCTTGCCGAAAGGCGTGGCGGTTCGAGTCCGCCCACCGGTACCACTCAAAGAAAAGCCCAGCTCAATGAGCTGGGCTTTTTTATTTGCCTACCGCCCTCCCCCTACGGCAGCGCCGCCTGCTGCACTCGAGCAATAACTCGCGTTATGCCAACTTATATGACCACTGTTTATGCTAATAGGCAGCTAGTACATTGTTTATTGATCGATATTAAGAAACTGCGCCCCGAGATTGCATAATATAGTCGCTGTGTACCGAAATAATGGTCATATAGAAATCAAAGTAAGCGACTTATAAAGATCCCGCTAAAAGCGTAAAGGTAGGCCATGCGTCATAATTTGATACTTACCCCCTTAAAAACCCTATCGGAACATTTTGACAAGTTGATTAGCGGCCGCCTGTGGTTAAAGGTCATTATCGCCTTGGCACTGGGTGTACTGGCGGGCATTGCACTGGGCCCTGACCTCGGCTTATTTAGCAGCGGAACCGTGAGGGCAATTACTGCGTGGCTAGCGCTGCCAGGGCAAGTTTTCCTATCTATTATCCAGATGATTGTGGTGCCGCTGGTAATCGCCTCAATTGTCGGTGGCTTAGCGGCCAATAACGACGCCGCGGCAATGAAAAAGAACGGCTTGTTGGCGCTAGCATTCATTACACTGTCGACCGCCCTAGCCGCTACAATTGGCATTGTCTTAGCCCTTAATATTAACCCTGGAAGCTATATTGAGGCGACAGCGCTCAGCAACGATCAGATTGCACCACTTACTAGCACAGTGGCTAAAGGCTTCCCCGCGGTAGCGGAACTGCCGGATAAGGTGTCTGCACTTATTCCCAAAAACCCCCTGGCATCAATGGCATCGGGCGAGATGATGCAGGTAATCCTATTTTCCGCAGTATTGGGGGCAGCTTTGCTATCGATCCCTGCCAAGCAATCACGCCCCTTATTTGATTTGTTAACGGCCTTACAAGAGGTGAGCCTTCGCATTGTCTCCTGGGCGATGTTACTCGCACCCTTGGCGGTATTTGGCTTGATTACCAAGCTGGTGGCGAATTTAGGCATAGAAGTCTTGGCGGGGATGGCTATATATGTCGCAACCGTACTATTAGGTTTGCTGTGTATCGCGGCCTTCTACTTCCTAGTAGCGCGGTTTACTTTGCCACAGAAAAGCGGTGAGTTTTTTCGGCATATACGTGAATTATTATTACTTGCCTTCTCCACCAGTAGCTCAGCAGCAGTGATGCCAATCACATTGGAAGTAGTGGAGAATAAATTATTGATTAAACCCGAAGTGGCGCGATTTCTTGTGCCACTGGGGGCAACCATTAATATGACAGGCACCGCTTTATACCAAGGTGTAGCGACCGTATTTTTAGCACAGGTGTTTAACGTCGATTTAGGATTGGGCAGCTATTTATTTGTGGTAACAATGGCGGTCGCTGCGTCTATCGGCTCCCCAGCCACACCGGGCGCTGGGATTATCATTCTAAGCATGGTTTTGGAAGGCGTTGGTATCCCTGCCGCTGGCGTTGCTTTAATTCTTGGGGTAGACCGCATTTTAGACATGTGCCGCACCGCAGTGAATATTCTTGGCGATGTGGTTACCTGTGCAGTGGTGCAACGCTTCTCCACTCAGGAGGCAAACACATTAATAAGCCCAGATAATGCGAAGTCACAAACTAAGGCGTAACACTGAACTATATCGGCACAGAGCTTAGCTTGCCGCAAGGACGATGCTCCAGCTTATTGCGCCATCAAGTCTGCGGGCAACTCAATACGGAACTCGGCGCCCTGACCAGGCTGGCTGGTGACAAAAATCTTTCCACGCAAGGCCTGCGTCACTAGGTTAAAAACGACATGCAGTCCCAAGCCGCTGCCGCCGCTACCGCGTCTAGTCGTGTAAAAGGGCTCAAATATTTTGCCGATATCCGCAGCCTTAATACCACAGCCATCATCAGAATAGACAAGTACAATCCGGTCATCGTTGGCGCTCAGGTCAATTCGCATATGACCAAGTTGTCCTGCATCAAAGGCATGCACTACGGAATTACTGACAAGATTAGTTATGATTTGTGCGAAAGCACCCGGATAACTGTCGATAAACAAAACTTCGTCACCACTCAACTCAATGGTGTGCCTAGTATTTTTTAGCAGCGGCTGCAATGACACTATCACGTCATGAAAATAGCTGCGCACCTCGAAGCGCCGGCGCTCACCACTTGACTCGTCAACGGCCACTTGCTTAAAACTACGGATCAGATTAGCCGCACGATCGAGGTTATTGAGAATAAGTGAGGTACTTCGGCGCGCAATATCGATAAAGCGCTTGAGCTCGACTTCCGTCAATTCGCCGGCCTGGTAATCTGTGTCTAGCTTATTGGTCGCACTATCAAGCGTTGAAGCGGCAGTGACACCAATACCCACTGGAGTGTTGATCTCGTGGGAAATACCAGCAACCATGCCCCCCAGCGCTGCCATCTTTTCAGATCTAACTAACTCGGCCTGAGCGTGCTGTAGCTGTTCTAATGCCTCTTCGAGCTCCAGATTAGCGAGGGTCTTCTCACGAACGGTTAGCTCAGCCTGCTCGCGCTCTTCAATCTGCCGCGACAGTTCCCGATTAGTTGATTCAACTTTGCGCTTCTCAATTTCAAAATCATCAAGAATATTTAGCACAGCTCGCTGGGTCGATTCGAGCTGATTTTTTTCGTCGGCGAAATCGTCGAGAATGTTGATAACCGCCTTCTGGGTATCAGCGTACATCCCCTTCTCAAGTCCAACATCATCAAGAATATTTAGTATTGCCTGCTGAGTGGTTTCAAGTAAGTTTTTCTCGTCACTAAAATCCTCAAGGATATTGAGAATCGCCTGATTATAGTTCAGCTGCTCAGTATCGCCCCCTTCGAGGCCCTTAGCAGAAGATGTCATAATCCGTCTACTGCCTCTGGCGGCAGTTGCCGTTTCAGTTCGGCGATCTCAGCCTTGAGTTCGATCATTTTAAGCTCTCGGCCCACTGTTAGTTTTTGGAAGCGCTCCAACTCCGCGAGTCGTTCCATCTCCTTAACTCGCCGCTCGGCGAGCTCAGCTTCAGCTTGCTTCTGAGCGGTCACATCGCGCGCAGCGGCAAAAACCCCCAAAACCTTGCCGGAGGTGCCTCGGTATACGCTGGCGTTATAAAGTACGTCGGTCAGCTTGCCATCGATATGACGAACCGTGAGCGGATAGTCAGTCACCGAACCCTTATTAAACGCCTCCTGATAGCCGGCGCGGGCATTATCGGGCTCGGTAAAATAATTCGAGAAATCAGTGCCGATGAGCTCTTCGCGGGCCACCCCAGTAACTTTGATTGAACCCTCGTTAACGTCAGTGATTTTACCTTCCGGACTAATAGTAACCAATGGATCCAGCGAGGCCTCGATCAAGGAGCGAGCGTACTGGCTGGCTTGCTTCTGCGCTGTCACATCGCGAGCTGCCGCAAACACCCCCAGCACATTGCCATCCGCGTCACGGTAAACACTGGCATTGTAAAGAACGTCGGAAAGCTTGCCGTCAACATGACGAACCGTAAGCGGATAGTCCGTTACCGTTCCCTTGTTAAAAGCCTCCTGATATCCTGCCCGCGCCTTATCAGGCTCGGTAAAGTAGTTTGAAAAGTCAGTGCCGATAAGCTCTTCACGAGCCACCCCAGTAACTTTAATTGAGCCGTCGTTGACGTCGGTGATCTTACCCTCGGGGCTGATCGTCACCAGCGGATCTAGGGAGGCCTCAATTAACGATCGCGCGTACTGACTTACCTGTTTCTGCGCCGTTACATCGCGCGCCGCCGCAAACACGCCCAAGACATTACCATCAGCATCTCGATATACACTGGCGTTGTACAACACATCGGTGAGCTTGCCGTCGACATGACGAACGGTAAGCGGATAGTCCGTTACTGTTCCTTTATTGAAGGCCTCCTGATAGCCTGCGCGGGCCTTATCTGGCTCGGTGAAATAGTTTGAGAAATCAGTACCAATGAGTTTTTCCCGGGCAACCCCTGTGACATTAATTGAGCCTTCATTAACGTCAGTGATTTTACCTTCTGGACTGATGGTAACTAATGGATCCAGCGACGCCTCAATTAAAGATCTTGCGTACTGGCTGGCCTGCTTCTGCGCTGTAACATCGCGGGCCGCGGCAAACACCCCCAACACATTGCCATCGGCATCGCGATAAACACTGGCGTTATATAAAACGTCGGTAAGTTTACCGTCGACATGACGAACCGTAAGCGGGTAATCAGTCACCAAGCCCTTATCGAAGGCTAATTGATAACCTGCCCGCGCCTTATCTGGTTCAGTGAAGTAATTAGAGAAATCAGTGCCAATAAGGTCTTCACGTGCTACGCCAGTAACATTGATTGAACCTTCGTTGACGTCGGTAATAATACCCTCAGGACTAATCGTTACCAAGGGATCTAGCGACGCTTCGATTAGCGAACGCGCGTATTGACTCGCATCCGCCTCAGCCGTTATTTCCGAAATCTTAGCACCGAAGCGTTTGCGCTCTGAGATATCAGTGATGGCCGCGAGTACAAAATTCCCTTCGATTGTCGTTATATTATTAAGGGCAATCTCTACCGGTACTTCTTGGCCATCCTTATGCAGTCCACATAGATCCGCGCCGCCGCCACCCATCATTCGTGGCGCAGGATCCACAAAAAAACCGTCGCGCAGTGACGGGTGGCGACTGCGCATAGCCGCGGGAAGAAGTACCTCTACAGCCTTGCCAATCAACTCCTCTCGACGGTAACCGAACAATTTCTCGGTCTGCCCGTTAATCAGCATAATCTCGCCAGAAGAGCTAATCATCACCATGGCGGTCGGCGCGAATTCCACTGCGGCGCGAAATTTATCTTCGGAGTATTTACGCTCGGTCATATCACGAACTAACTTGATATAACCCGTCACCTCACCCCTGGAATCCTTGATCGGCTGGAGTACAATATCGGCCCAAAATTTGGCGTCCCCTTTGCCCACGCGCCAACCTTCAAATTGAAAACGCCCCGTTTCAGCTGCCGTCGCGAGCTCATGACTGGCTAGGTCATTCTCAATATCTTCAGGAGTGTAGAACATTGAGATATGCCTACCCATGACTTCGGCAGCACTATAACCCTTGAGATTCTCAGCGCCCTTATTCCAAGAGCAAACATTGCCATTTACATCGAGCGTAATAATCTCAGTATCGATGATGGACTCCATCATCAGTCGATAGTCTGGCTCGTTAAAAAGCTTTGCAAGCATAAAACCTTCTCCAACAAGACGTTAAAATCCGTTAAAACAACTTCTCAAACAGCCATTGCGCCACCCATTCCAAGGAGATCCGACTACAACTCACACCATTCAACTTGCACTACCTTGCGGTATTCCCTAAACAAGCCATAACCTTGTAAAAATTGAGCCACATCATTCCCCGGCTCTCACACACTGCAATTGATATGGCAGGTATCACTGTGAATGAAATCCATAAATGTGCTTAACACTCATCCTCATCAACCACACTTTTTAGAATACTTGGGGCGCTCTTAACATTCTGGTGCGCCACCGCAATATTGCGCACAAATATATCCAAAAGACTCATATCATTCATGGCAAACGGCGCTGTGGCTGACGCATATAAAACATATTCTTGCTCACCAGAGATTTTATAATAAGCAGTAAAATAGTCGCCGCCATGATGGTTGCTAGCCATCGCGAACGCCTCATTAATACGAGATTGAATTATAGCGTTAGTACTATCAGGCACTAATTCGCCAACACATTCTTTAAAGCGAGCAACGCCTGCAACGACGTGTAGACAGGACTCCGATTTTCTTATCATCATCGCCGATGCGTCTGAAAGCTGCCGGTCCTGATCGATGCAAAGCAGCGATGTCAGCTGCTCAAGCGCGTAGCTCTTAAACTGATGGACCGCCCTTAAGTCAAACATTTGAGCGGACGCAGCTAATATTTTAGTCAGGCCTAAAACGTAGGTATCACGAGATTTTAGTTCACTATAGGCAGAAAGTGATGCATGTACGGCGGTGTAAAGTTTCTTCTGCGTCAACTCGGTCTTCTCTTTATAATCATTAATACCGAACCGCGTAATGACCTCATACTGAGGAGTCGAACCGGGCTGACCAGTACGCAATAAGATGCGAACATCTTTATTACCCAACTCGTTTCTAATAAAGTTAGCGACGTCGAGCCCTGCGTGGGGCGTCTCCATGACCACGTCGAGCAATACCAAAGCAATATCGGAATGGTCGCGAATAATCTGCTTCGCTTGATCACCACTGAAGGCGCTCAGAAATTGTAAATTCTTACCTGCATAAGTGAAGCCATCGAGAGCTAGGGTGGTGACGTTGTGGACTTCGACCTCATCATCGACAATCAGCAGCTTCCAAGAACCATCAATGATCCTGTTGGGTTTGGGTTCTTTCGCAAAAACAAGCTTGTCCGACATAGTTATACTCAATTTGCACAGTTTAGTTTTGGGCTAGTCATCCTAGGTAGAAACCACAATATATATATTTACTGCAAGCTAGCCGCGCGGATTGATGGAGCGGCATCTCGCATGTATCGCTGTACTGACTATTAAGGACACATAAATACGCAAACTCTCATCAAAAGCTAGATAATCGCGTAAAATGCTCATCTTCCCAAAAGCTAGACACTCCCAAGCTAAATTAAGGGCCACCTAGAAAATAAAATACGTATCCGAGATAGTATTACAGCAGCCGTAAAATTGTATGCGCGAATATACCTACCATTTAAATGATAAGGACTCGACTTCTAATTTACTGAGAAAGCCAATAGGAGGTTTATTACACTCAAGGGCAAATCGACCGTTATAAAAACAGCCCATCATCAAAATGAAAGAATCAGAAATATTGATTAGAGCCATCGAAATATGGGACGTTCACTTACAGTAGTGCAAACTTCAGCCGCTAACTCAAGCTAGCTTTAACTATTCTACTCCCTTGATTTAATTGGATAATAAGCTTAGTACACTTAGCTTAGACTTGACAAAGCAAGGCAGTGCTTTGCTGATTATTGAGCGGTATCACTATACAACGCCACATATCGTCATGTATTTTTGTTAGGGTATATTTATCGATTTACGTGACGGAAAATATCGTGTCGAACCATCATCTACGCCATAGGTAATAACCCTTAAGCCCACATATCAGGCAGCGCTAGCGCAGATTTTTGGAGGGTCTACGCGAATGATAAATATACCCCCCTAAATTTAAAATTTACATCCTCGGAAACAGACTCTTTATCATTCACTGAATAGCAACTCGGCGACAAGCACTGCACATTTAAACCAGTTTAGAGACATATTCCCGATATAATTCCCGAGCCGCCTCAGCCAGCAACTTCACCCCTGGGTGCTTTACCTTGCGCTCAGGAGAAATCGCATAAAGCCGCTCCTTGATCGCTTCAGTCCGGCCAATGACAGCCACCCCGTATTGGCTCGTGACATGGGGCTCAATAATCGACGCCGTGCTAAAGATGCCATGACCGGATTGACCAAAATATTTCATCAAGGCGCTATCATCAAATTCCGCCACGATATTTGGGGCAATAAGTTCGGTATCAAACCAGGATTGCAAATTCAGCTTCTGATTCGACTTATCACCGCACATTAAAAACCGCTGATGATTCAAAGACTGTGGGAAACCCTCTTTCAGCGCGGCTGCACTATTTGTTTTAGCATAAAAACTCAAACCACTCTCACCGAGTAGATGACTATAGGCTTTGACTGGGATACCAGGATTTAAGGGCCGATCAGCGAGAATTAAATCAAGTCGGTTAAGTGCCATTTCAGCTAATAGTGCATCGAAATCGCCTTCGCGACACACCAGTTTTATCGCGCCCTCTAACTGGAAGCCGGTTTCTAAAATACTGGATGCTAGAATTTTCGGTATGGCATCAGTCACGCCGACGGTAAATACGAACTGCTGAATCAAATCTTGGGCATTAAGCGATTGCTGAAGCTCGTCTCCCAAGGAAAATATGTCTTCCGCATAACTATAAGCCAGCCGGCCCGCCTCACTCAAAACTAGACGTTTACCAATGCGGTCGAATAGAGCAACGCCGAGAGACTGCTCAAACACTGTTAACTGCCCACTAATGGTCTGAGGCGACACGTGCAAAATCTCAGCCGCTTTGACTATACTTCCCTCACGGGCAATCGTAAAAAAGTAATGAAGATGCTTATAATTAAATTGCCTAGCCACGATATATTCTCCATGCTCTGCCTTTATTGCGGCCACGCCCACTGACAATCAGTCGCGGCAGACCACACACACAGCTTAACACGTATTTTTCGATGATAAGATTAGCTTTAATCGACTTTTACTGATTTAAGTTTTTCAGTATAACTACTTTAATTAAAAACCAAAGCCGTATTTTTAAATACTTATAAACTGGCAAATTGAGAACAAGCTATGCAGAAAATTTTCCGACAAATGATTCAACACGGTGCCGCCGGCGGCATCCTTCTGTTCTTCGCCGCAGTCGTTGCTATTTTCATAGCAAACTCCGCCCTGGCCGGCGCTTATGAAGAGATACTTTCATTAACCGTCAGCGTTATAGTCGGTAACTTTGCTATTGAAAAACCGCTATTGCTATGGATAAACGATGGCTTAATGGCGCTATTCTTTTTCCTTATTGGCCTTGAGGTCAAACGAGAATTAATCGATGGCCACCTTTCGTCACCCAGCCAAGTAATATTACCTGCCATCGGTGCAGTCGCTGGCGTCGCGACACCGGCCATTATCTATACCATATTGAATGGCACTGACCCCATAGCCGCAAGAGGCTGGGCAATACCCGGTGCGACAGACATCGCCTTTGCTCTCGGCGTGTTAAGCTTATTTGGCAGTCGAGTACCAATCAGCTTGAAGCTTTTCCTATTGTCTGTGGCAATCTTTGATGACATTGCCGCCATCGTTATTATCGCCTTGTTCTACTCAGCTGAACCATCCGTATTGGCTTTATCTGTAGCGGGTTTTGGTCTAGTCGCATTATTTGCGATGAATCGCATGGGCGTTCGCTACCAAAGTGTCTACATCTTAATCGGTCTTGTGGTTTGGGTCGCCGTACTAAAATCGGGCGTACATGCCACTCTGGCGGGCTTCGCAGTAGCACTTTTAATCCCTCTAAAAACTAAGAACAGCCACGAAGAATCGATGTTGGAATCAATGGAACATGGACTTCAACCTTGGGTCGCCTTTTTCATCCTACCGGTGTTCGCCTTCAGTAATGCAGGGGTCAATCTGACTGGGATAAGCCTTGGCGATATGCTAAATCCGGTGACAGTGGGCATCGCCTTAGGTCTATTTTTCGGCAATCAATTTGGCATTTTTAGCGCTTGCTGGATTGCCGTTAAACTCGGATTAGCTAAATTACCCGAAGGCGCGAGCTGGCCGCAACTCTACGGTGTCGGCTGCCTATGTGGCATTGGCTTCACCATGAGTCTATTTATTGGCTCCCTAGCATTCGAAAATCTAGATCCATCCTATATTAGCAGCGTCAAAATAGGCGTGCTAGCAGGCTCATTATTTTCGGCTCTACTGGGTTCTCTCATCATTTACCGCTCTTTGAATCCGTCTGTTAAGGATGCCGCATACGAGCTGCCGGCAGGAAAATGAGTGTATTAATTTAACTGCTCTCAGAAATTACATCGTCGATCAATTCGGTCATTAAGAGATTAATGGCCGGGTAAGTGACAGGCCGCTTATTGCGATGCATGGGCTTATCAGCAAGAAAATATCATAGTTGAATTTGGAGAAGCTCTTATGAAACTAAGTATTAACTTTCGAAACATGCCCGGTAGCGGCAATATTATTAACTATATCGATCATCGCCTTTCATTCGCATTCGCCGGTACCCGTGAGGAAATCGAACGAACAACAATAACCGTCTCCGACGTTAATGGCCCTAATGGGGTTGCCGGCAAACAATGCAAAGTAGTCATCAAGCCATCAGGGCTAAGAGAGATTGTGATCGCTGAGACCCGCGAGAATATACGTCAAGCTATTGATCTTTGTCTTGCCAGAGCAAGCCGGAGCCTAAATAGAAAATTAAAACGTAGACACATACTCATGAAAAAAGCGCCGGACCCTCAACGTATGCGTCTAGAAGTATCCCCAGAGAGTTGAAAAAGATTTAATTTGAAAGACACTACGATATTATGGCGCGCTCAAGTAATGACACACTTTTAAAAAGATCGGAAAAGGATGGCGCAACGGTATACATAGCCTCACTGACCATAAAGCCAATCAACAACGCCAAGCCCAAGTTAAATAAGATCTAGCGTAATACCCAACGCAACTCCGACATGCCCAGCGACACCACACATAAGGGAATATAGGCCACTTCTGGCTTCGTGATACGCGCTTTGATAGCGCTATACCGCCCTCTCCTCTATACCGATGGTAAGCAAGGTAAATAAAACTAGGGATTACTATCGTCATTTGGGACATTACATATCGGTAAGTGCCAAGCTCGTATAAATATCGAGCAGTTACACATATATATGTACATGTAACACAGCAGCGAATACTATGGCGCAGCCTCAACAATCGCTTTACTAAAGTTATTTGCGCCTTCGCCACAATGACATTGAAAATCGAGAATAAGGTATGCCCCTCTCGTTAGGCCATTTCGAAAACGACTTACTGTCAATTTAACTTCAGACACTAATAAGGTCTTACTATGACAAGTAAGCTCAATATTAAGTCATTAGCTAACGCTATGCCCATATAGCAACTCTATCTTAATCACCAAAAGGGAATACCTTTACATAAAAATGGATAATTTGTGACAGCATGCAAAGTGATACTTGCCGCCAGCAATGGCAAAATGCACGACAAAGGACAGTCTCAAAATGAGCTTTGACGTCGAGGAACTATTAAGGATTAGGAATGCCAACTCGGGTTTTTTCGGCAGGTGGACGCGTCTTGCAATAGCCAATGGTTTACACGAGCTAAAACCAAGTATTGATGCATTGCTCCCCCTCCAAAAAGAAGAGTACAGCACCGCTATAAGGGCGCTCATTAGTAAGGCAACAACTCATCGTAAAGCGACATCTCGCTTTGGGGTCTCAAATTATCGAAACGCAAAATGGGCCACAGCTAGTGCATGTGAGTGCTGGCTGCAAAATTTGGCACTAGGAACAGAACAGAGCAAGGCAGACGCTGGGGAAATTATTAGGGAAATGATGCTAGCCACTCATTGATGATATCAATTGCCAATACGGCCACAAACTACAACAGCATGGCTTTAAGCTAATGGTTAGTGGCAAATAAGACATACACGTCACTTCTCCGGAAGTCAGTATTCCCCCCAGTTTACTCACTAAAACTCCCAGCTAATATTTCCCATTTAGCCGCCGAGCGGCATCTAGAACACCAGCGAAATTGTATCGTTAAGGGCCGTCACGTAGGCCGCTCCGCCCCTAACTATTACATTTAATCGCAATCTACGTTACAACGATGTAACATTGTACCTTAGAAATCATGACCACACTGCTCGGAGTCCTGCCATGCATCAACTCAGTTACACAATGCTCGCTGCCATATTAGTCAGTATGCTCTCCGCCTGCGGTGGAAGTTCATCATCAAGTGGCAACAGCGTGACTCCCCCGCCAGTCACTAAACCACAATGCAGTGATGGCATTGATAATGATAACGACGGCCTTATTGACGATCAGGACATCGGTTGCAGCACCGACCAAGACAATGACGAGACCGACCCACCCGTAGATCCAGTAGACCCTCGCCTCACCCGCTATCAAATGAGTAATGCATGCTGGGTAATTAAGGCCAGTAACGATAAGTATCTCGCCGCCGATGGTGACGGCTACAAGGCCTCGGCCAGCGAAATTGCGGCAGCTGAAGCGTTTTATATGAAGCCCACAGCGCTTGGCAGTTATATGCTGTACAACAGCAGTCGTCAGCTCCTCGCGGCCACTAATACAGGGTCTACAAGCAATATTGCCAGTGCCGCCGCCAATGACGATGCCGACTGGCGGGTGCTCGCCCTTGGCGATACCACCACCTACCCCGAAAACCCCGTTTACGACACCGAGCCCACACCGGAAGCCGTGGCGACCTTATACACCTTTGTTGATCCGGCGATAAAAGCCGACAGCTTCACACTTACCGTGGCTAGCCAAGGTCGCAACCTCGCGATCGATGACAGCGGTAATCTGCAAACCCTGCCACCAGCCAGCGCCCCAACTGACGAAGCCTTTAGCTTTGAACGCGCCACCGGCTGCGCGAACTTCCCAGAGGCCCAGAGCAATTTTAGCGGCCAGCCCTTTAAGGGCACTCGGCCCGACGGCACCGTGCTTGGCCATGCTGACGCCCACGTGCATATCAGTGCCACTGAATTCCTGGGCGGCGCCCACTGGGGCAAGCCCTTCCATAAATTCGGTGTTGAACAAGCCCTTGGCAATTGCGCCGTAGAGCACGGCGATGATGGGCGCCTAGACGTGGTCGGCGGCTTGTTTGCGATGAATCCGAATGGTCACGCCACTGACGGCTGGCCAACCTTCAGCGAATGGCCCAAGCGCGACAATCTTATTCACGAAGCGATTTACTGGAAGTGGCTGGAGCGCGCCTGGGCCGGTGGTCTTCGAGTGGTCGTCAATGACCTCGTCGACAACGAAACCCTCTGCGAGCTGCAGCGCAACGTGGCTGGCGATCCTACCCGCGACTGTAACTCCATGAACAACGCCGGCCGCCAAGCCGGTACCATGTACGCAATGGAAAATTACATCGACGCCCAATACGGTGGTCCAGGCGAAGGCTTTTTCCAAATCGTGCACTCCTCTGACGACGCCCGCGCGGTTATAGAAGACGGTAAGATTGCCGTGGTTCTCGGCATTGAAATTTCAAATTTATTTAACTGTAAAGTAAAGTACAACCCACTTCGGCAGCAACGCCCCTTTGAAGAAGATGGCGCGGGTTTCACCGAAAATAGCTACGAATGTACCGTGGAAGAAGGCAAACCCAATTCCATTGCCACCCAGATGAAGCGGGTTCATGACTGGGGGGTTCGCCAGATCATCTCTATTCACGAGTTCGACAATGCCTTCGGCGGTAACGGTATTTTTGATGGCCTGATTTTAAATGTGGGCAACAGAGAAAACAGCGGCGGCATTCCCTCGGGCGATCTAGCAGGCCTTACCGACCTCTTCGCTGGCCAACCCAATCAGGCACAGTTTGAAGCTTTGGCAGCAAACTTACCGACCACAGAGCTCCCTACTGGCGAGTTTTGGACAACCTACAATTGCCCAGAGGAAGGTGTCACCGAAGGCTTTAGTGGCTACTTATGGGGCAATAGCGGCGGCAGCACGCAAGGCTTCTTACCACAACCTGCGTGTGTAGCAATAGGTCAAGATGGGCGCTCCGGCGGTGTAACCCCGTGTTATCCCGCTGATGTTCCTCAGTGTAATGCCCGCTGGATGACGCCAGCCGGTTTGTACACCTACGGTAAGATGATGGAAATGGGCTTTATCTTCGATTGGGATCACATGGAAATGGGAATGAAAACCCAAGCCCTAGAACTCGCCGAAGCCCAGAATCCGGTCTACCCCTTTGTTTCAACCCACGGCACATTTGGTGGCACAACCATCGATCAAGCCACCCGTTTACTAGCCAATGGCGGTATTTTGTACCCCAGCAATGGCTCGAGCAAAGGCTTCCGCGAGGACATGGACGAAACTGCCGGCATCTATGTCAGTGCTATGGCAAAACGCGCTGCAGCAGGCAAGGACTCCCTGCTCTTCGGCTTTGGTTATGGTACCGACACCAATGGTCTGTCCGCACAATCTGGGCCTCGAAATAATCCAGAAAACCCAATAAACTACCCCTTCTCACTATTTAACGGCGCGCCATTCAACGCCATGAGTGAATTCAATGGAGTCCAAGCCGTGGTGTTCAATCAACCAAATAGTTTGGATGTCGACGGCAATGAAGTCCGCAGTTGGCATGAAGATGTCGACGGCAATGCCCATTACGGCATGCTTTCAGACTTTGTTGAAGAGATTGCCCTCGACGGCAGCATTGAACAAACTCGGCATTTGTTTAACTCAGCCGAAGTCTTTCTGCAAACTTGGAAACGCACAGAATTATCCAGTGCGGCGATACAAGCTAGTGGCCTAAAGCAGCCTCCGGCAACAGCGCCAGCAATACTGCGGCCAGCACCACCGCTGGGCGATTTTGCTCCCTAAGTAACACGGTTTAGACTTTCAAAAAGGCCTGCGCAAGCAGGCCTTTTTGTTTGCGCATCAAGCCACCGGTTGCGACAGAATCCACAAACCACTTGCGGTAAAACCAATCATAAGAAATAACATAGGTAACTGGCTGAGGTTTATTCTGGCAGCGTTTTTAGCACCGATATTAGTATTGGCATCAGCGAACACGACTTTGTGAGCTAAATAGACGCTAATAATATGTCCCACCACAATCAAGCCTAGCTGCACATGCCAGGTGACACTTACATCGGGAATAAAAACCCGCTGCAACCATTTTGCGGTACCAAACCAATTTTGCCCCCAGCCAAACGGATCTGAGACCAAGCTTATTATTTTAATCCCCTGGGTCTCGAGCAGCGTGTAGTAATGGGCTATATGGTATACCAAGGCAATAGGTAACAAGGGATAAGCCATTTTTAAGGCCAGCGCTTTAACACTTAACGTCGAGCGCATTAGCACTTTGCTTAAGCCAATTACCGCAAACAAAATGGCCAAATAAATAAAAGGCGAAAGCAATAGCCATGCTCCTTGCCAATAGCGATATAAATCTGACATCGCGGCGTAGGCAAGAAAAGGATTTTCATTGGTGTAATATTGTAAAAAACCATGATACATATCCAGCCAAAAAAACTGCTTCCATATGATGGTTTCATGCAAGCCATCAAAGGCCGTGGAAGACAGCATAAACAATATAAAAACTAATAAGCTGACATGCTCAGCAGACTGTTCCAACAGTCCACTAAAAGGTCTTCTTAATTGTATAATTGATGCGCCGCGAGCAGCGCCAACACGCTCTGAGGGTATGTAATTTACAGGTGACATCAAAGCGAGAAGTCTAAAAAAGACACTAAAAAAATCACAATATCTAAACCACGCCTGACTACCGAATAGCGCCACACCAATGAAACTGATCAAGGTATAACCGAGTAGCATTATCGACAGAAAATAGGGGCTGCTGCCAGCGAATAACTCTATCCATATAAAGATAAAATATAGCAACAAGGCTGGCCAGTAAGCCAAACGCGGATCATACCGCCGACGCGGACGATCAAAACCAACAATCTTATCTACCATCCGACCCAGCAGCATAAACGGATTAATTGCCGCGTACAGATTACCGAACAGCGCACTGAAATAACTAAAACCCAACATGACCACGATCCAGAAAAAAGTCATATTGAAATTGCCATAAGGGCTTTTATTGCCGAACAAGCCGGTGGCAATACAAAGCAGTAAGGTGGCCACACTCAGAAGCTGAAGCTGCTGTAAAATACGCCAGCGCCGGGCGAAAATCAGCAACTGACTGTTCGATATATCCTTCGTCCAAGGGCGAGCCTCCTTATGTGGCTGGGTATGAGGAATAACGAAGGCCGCCACCACAAAGGAGCACACCAATGCCGCCGCCGCGCCCCAAGCGTACAAATGAAACGGCAGTGGTAGGCTATAAACCACACCAAAGGAATGGGCACTAACCGGTGCAGACGATGCTAAGGCGCAGATCCAAGCCAAAGCCATGAAGTGCCTGTGGCGCATTATTGGTATCCTGCATTCATCGCTAAGGCCCCGCGCAAATTCGGCCCAAGGGGCCGTTGGCAACAACCACCAATACCCTCCAATTTATAATTGAAACTCCCATAAAACACAGCACACCTAATTTTATTTATTATACTTTCCATTTATTCCTTTTTGCGAACCTCGCCGCGCTGCAAGCGATTATAAATTGCAGCCAGTAGTTAAGTCGCTGCGCTCTCGGCACCTAACTATTGATCGCCCTTTTGCGCCATAAAAAGTACACAGCCGGCAATACCAGCAGGGTTAAAATTACAGCGCTTAACATCCCTCCCACCATAGGCGCCGCTATCCGACTCATCACCTCTGATCCCGTACCCGTGCCGTACATAATAGGTAGTAGACCAACAATAGTGGCGCCTGCCGTCATCATCACCGGGCGAACCCGCAATCCGGCGCCATTTAGCACAGCAAGTCTGAGGGTTTCCAGCCTTGGCCTTACGCCCTGCTCCTCGCACTCGGACAACATCTGTGTGTGAGCCTGATTGAGATAAACCAGCATGATAACGCCAATTTCAACCGCAACACCCGCCAGCGCGATAAACCCAACACCCACTGCTACCGAGAAGTTGTATCCCAGTAAATACATCAACCAGACTGAACCGACCATCGCCAAGGGCAATGTGCCCATGATAATCGCGACCTCGGCAATATTGCGGAAGTTTAGATACAGCAGCACGATGATAATGGCCAGCGTTAATGGCACCACGTAGCTGAGCTTGGCTTTGGCGCGCAACATATATTCATACTGCCCCGACCAGTCTAATGAGTACCCTGTGGGCAGCTCAAGCTGATCTGCCACAACTACCATGGCATTTTCCACATAACTACCAATATCGACGCCGTCGATATCGACATAGGTCCAGCCATTCAAACGCGCATTCTCACTTTTAATGGCCGGAGGTCCATTTTCCACATAGACCCGCGCTACATCCCCGAGCGCAATCCGCTGATTGCCAGCCGTCACTATCGGCAGCAGCGCCAGCTGTTCTGGGGAATTGCGGTAGTCCTGGGGATAGCGCAAATTAACCGGGTAGCGCTCCTGACCTTCGACGGTTTGGGTCACGTTCATTCCGCCAATGGCGGTAGCGACGACCTGCTGTACATCCGCGATATTGAGGCCGTAGCGAGCGGCCTTTTCTCGCTGAATATCAACCTTGATGTAACGACCGCCGGCCACCCGCTCAGAGTAAACCGAGGCCGTGCCAGGTACGTCTTTTAGTATCTGCTCGAGGCGCTTGCCGATTTTTTCGATCTCTCTTAAATCTGGGCCAGCTACTTTTATACCCACTGGCGTTTTAATGCCCGTGGCCTGCATATCGATACGGGTTTTGATGGGCATCACCCAGGCATTTGTCAGGCCTGGGAACGTCACCAGCGCATCTAATTCCTTTATAAGAGTCTCGGTCGTCATGCCCTTGCGCCACTGATCCCTAGGCTTAAGCTGAATAAAGGTTTCAATCATGGTGAGCGGGGCCGGATCGGTAGCAGTCTCCGCCCGACCAATTTTACCGAACACGGTTTTTACCTCTGGCACGGTAGCTATCAGCTTATCGGTCTGCTGTAAGATTTCGCGGGCCTTACCGATGGACAAACCGGGGTAGGTGGTGGGCATATACATCAGGTCGCCTTCATCCAGAGCCGGGATAAATTCACTACCAATTTGCGTCACCGGCCAGAAGCCCACCATCGCAATCAAAAGCGCTAACGCCAGCGTTGATTTAGGATAATTAAGCACCACCTTTAGCGTTGGCATATAAACCGCAATAAGCCCGCGATTGATCGGATTTTTGTGTTCAAGCAAGACCTTGCCGCGAATAAAATAGCCCATCAGCACCGGAACCAAGGTGACGGCCAGCGCGGCGCTAGCGGCCATGGCATAGGTTTTTGTAAACGCCAGCGGCGAGAACATCCGCCCTTCCTGAGCGCCCAGTGCAAACACCGGCACAAAACTCACCGTAATGATCAGCAAACTAAAAAATAGCGCCGGTCCCACCTCCGCCGCAGACTCGGCGACCACCTCCCAGCGATTCTCGTCGGTCAGCGGTGTTCGCTCCATGTGCTTGTGCATATTTTCGATCATGACGATAGCGCCATCGATCATGACACCGACCGCAATGGCTATTCCGCCTAGCGACATAATATTGGCATTGAGGCCTTGGGCGTGCATAACGATGAAAGCGGTGAGAATACCCACCGGCAGGCTGATGATGGCCACCAGACTGGAGCGCACATGAAACAGGAACACCATGCACACCAGCGCGACCACGATAAACTCCTGCAGCAGCTTATGCCAAAGGTTGTCTACGGCCCGCTCAATCAGGCCGGAGCGATCGTAGACGGTAACAATTTCGACCCCCTCGGGCAGACCCGCTTTGAGTGTCTCCAACTTGGCCTTAACGCCATTAATGGTCTTTTGCGCATTTTCCCCAAAGCGCATAATAACAATACCGCCGACCACCTCACCCTCGCCATTCAACTCGGCAATACCCCGGCGCATTTGTGGGCCAATTTCAATATCAGCGACATCCTTAAGTAGTAGGGGTGTTCCCTGCATATCCAGACCCAGCGGTATGGTAGCCAGGTCTTCGATATTGCGGATATAACCGCTGACTCTCACCATGTATTCGGCTTCGGCCATTTCCACCACTGACGCCCCAACCTCCTGATTGCCCCGTTGAATGGCAGTCTGGATATGCGACAGCGGTATACCAAAAGCGCGTAATTTGTCTGGGCTCACTTTGACCTGATATTGCTTAACCATGCCACCCAGAGTCGAGACTTCAGACACACCGTGGACTGTTTGCAATTCGTATTTAAGAAACCAGTCCTGCAGGCTGCGCAACTGACTGAGGTCATGCTGACCAGTTCTGTCGACTAGGGCGTAAAGGTATACCCAACCCACGCCAGTCGCATCCGGGCCCAATTGTGGCCTAGCATTGGGGGGCAAGCTTGGCGCCACCTGTGACAGATATTCCAGCACCCGAGAGCGCGCCCAATAGATGTCGGTATCTTCATCAAAAATCACATAGACATAGGAATCACCGAAGAAGGAATAACCGCGCACCGTTACCGCACCCGGCACCGACAACATTGCCGTGGTCAGAGGATAAGTCACCTGGTCCTGGACCACTTGCGGCGCCTGGCCAGGGTAACTGGTTTTGACAATCACCTGAACATCCGACAAGTCTGGTATGGCATCAACTGGCGTATTTATCATCGACCAGCTGCCGACGCCCACCAGAATGAAGGTCGCCAACAGCACGAAAAAGCGATTGCCCACAGACCAGCGAATAATAGCTTCGATCATTACATGCTCTCCTGCTGGCCCTGACTATCATCCATTAACATTAAATCGTGATTCATACGTTTGAAATCCGAGGTCTTGCTGGATTCCGAATCAATCAGGAACTGCGCAGAGCTAACAATACGATCACCCTCATGCAGGCCCGAGATAATTTCCGCTTGGGTATCTGCCACCCTCCCTACTTCAACTTCTATCGATTTAAAACGCCCCTCCCCCTGAGCCAATACCACCCTAGACTGGTTGCCGGTGCGAATGAGTGCCTCACGGGGAATCAACAAGGCTTGTTCGAGGGGATCGGTTTCAATATTTAATTGCGCGAACATGCCCGGCCGCAAAAATTTGTCCCGGTTATTAATATGAACCCGAACTTGGGCGGTGCGGGTCTTCATATTCAGGGAGGGGTAGATATAATCAACGGTGCTTTGCCACTCACGCCCGGGCAGATAGTCGAGCCGCATGCTCACCGTATCGCCTACCTTAACGACCGTGGCCTGGCGCTCAAAAACTTCGCCAATAACCCAAATGTGTTCCAGCATGCCGATGGACATAACACTCATACCGGGTTTAACGAACATACCCTCACGCACATTGAGGTCATCTACCACCCCCGATTGCGCTGCGGTGATGGTGACGGTCTGACTGACCTTGCCCGTTGCTCGCAACTGTTTAATAGTGGCGGGCGGTACATCCAATGCTGCCAATCTCTCGACGGCGGCCTGAATCAAAATGGCATTATTTCGCTTCAGGGCTAGCAATAACTCCTCTTGAGCATTGACCAAGGTGGGTGAATACAGCGCATACAGTGGCTCGCCTTTTGCCACTGGATCACCGGCCGCTTTGACATAGAGTTGTTCGACCCAGCCTTCCACGCGTGGATGGATATGAATAAGACGATCTTCGTCATATTGCACATAACCCACAGTATCTATGGTGCTCGCCAATTGCCCCCTAGTGACCGTTGCCAGCCGTACCCCGAGGTTATTAACCACGTTCGGAGAAATAACGACGCTACCTATCTCAGTGTCGGCGTCGTTACTATAAACTGGGATCAAATCCATCCCCATGGGGGACTTGCCAGGTAAGTCAGACTTGTAATTCGGATCCATGGGAGCGACCCAATACATTGGCTTAGCGTCGCCAGCCTGCTCCGCGCCCATGTCGGTGTTGCCCGCAGTGGCGATCCAGACACCGGCTGCGCCAATAAGCGCACCCAAAAAAACACTTATTGCAGTTTTAGAAGTTGGTTTCATATTCGTCCCCGAGCTGTGTTGCTGGCGTATGGATTGCCACTGATGACCCGCTGAGTAAATAATTTATTTTTACGATGGTCTGTTGCCGCTCTACGGCGATCACCAGTGCCTCAATTTTGGTATTTAACTCGGCAATCCGCGCGCGCACCGCTTCGGCAAAATCGCCATCGTCACTGTCATAAGCTGTCAACGCGGCCTCGGCCTGCGACGCCATTTGCGGTAAAAGCTGATCTTTATAAAGCGTTAGGCGCTGATTAAGACGTTGCAGCTGGACGATGGCCATATCCAGCGAAGCCATAAGTTGACGAGACAATAATTGCTTATCGGTTTTGATCGCCTCGGCTCGCGATACCGCTGCACTGACGTCTTTATCTTGTCGATTAGCGGTAAACAGCGGCATATCAAAGCTGACCCCGATGGAGAATAAGTCTGCCCGATCGCGGCCCAGCGGATCATCATCACGATATCCGTATTGCGCAGTCAGCCCCCACTCCGGCTTGTACTTTTGACGCGCCAACTCAACACCGGTCTGCATTGCATTAATACGTTGATCAAAGGCCTGCAAAAGCGGATGTAAACTGATTCGCTCGTAGCGAGATCGATCGTTGTGTACCGGAACTAGCAGTGCAGATTCTGGCAGTGAAGGCTCATCATTTGGCAACAGCGGAGCCAAAGGCAGCTGGGCACGAACGCCAATCCACTCAGATAGACGCCGCTGCGCAGACTCCTGCTGCTGCAGCAGTACCGTCAAGCGATCATCAATACGAGTCAGTTCAAGTTGCGCGCGAATAATATCTTGCTGCCGCGCCCGTCCCAGCGCCGACGAATAGCTCGCCCGCGCCGCATCCACGAGCTGTTCGAACAACGAACGGTCGCGCTCAATCAGGCGTATGCTCTCTTGAGCCTTATATTCCTCTAACCATAACTGCGCAACAGTCGCCGTAACCTTGGCCTCCCTATCCAACCTAAGCATGGGTTCCTGAGCAGCCAGTTCACGCTTTTGCCGACTAGACAGTGTTAGGCTGTCACCACGGGGAAACATCTGGCTCACGCCCAGCGCAAGCTGGGTCATGGCTTCTTGATTAAAATCCAATGTGTCCACGGGGAAATTACCCGCCATTAAGCTGATCTTTGGGTCGGGTAAGCTTGCCGCGGAAACGGATTCGCTGCTGAGAGCGTCTTCCCTATGGCGACTGCCGTTGAGCCAGGGGTCAGAGGTTATTGCAGCCGCAATAGCAGCGTTTAGGCTCAATTCCGGTGCTGGCTCCTGAGCGAAAATAAGGGGGGCGCTAGCTATTAACCCTAGTGCGACCAAGAATTTCATGGCTGCTGGCCATTGCTATATTGCTCTTCAGCGCTATCGACGATAGCAAATACTTCGGTACTGCCGTCTTCTTTCAAAAGCAGCACCTGATAAGGCATAAATCGGCCCCCCACTTCCATACCGGGACTGCCCATCGGCATAGCAGGTACGCTCAGACCCAGGGCATCGTTAGGCGGATTTTCAAGGAACTGATTGATAAAGCGAGACGGGATATGCCCTTCGAATACATAACCCTGGCTGGATACCGCGGTATGGCAGGACTGATATTTGGGCGAAATGCCGTACTTGTTTTTAATCGCATTCAGATCACTCGGATGATGAATATTGGCAGAAAATCCATCGAGTTGAATATGGTCAACCCATTTAGTGCAGCAGCCGCAGGTGGGACTCTTGTAGACATCTAAGGTCACCACTGAACCCGGACTAAGTGTTTGTCGCTCAGCTATGTTTGAAGCATCGGAGCAGGCAGCCACTCCCATTAGGAATAGCGCTAGACTTATATTGCTAAGACTTTTTAATAAAAATTGCATTGTGTTCTCCCATCGCATAACACGGTATGAAAAGCAGGTTTAAGGACCGCTTAAAAATGATAAGTATGGGAGTTACTTGGCTCCCCACTCAAAACGAAGCTGAGAGCACCCAAATTGCAGGCGCACTCACCCCGTATTAGTGGGAAATGGGGGGGCGGTAAAAAGAAACTGGCTCAATGCCTGTGTAGGCAGCAGTGTAGTCAAGATGCAATACAAGGGGCGCATCGGCTGCAAGCCGCAGCTGAGTAGTCACTGCCATCGCAGGCAGCGAAACACAATTGAGCATGGAACATGTTTGTTCCTTACAGCAGTCACTCGGCGCGCTGTCGTCGCTAACTGCAGAAGGCGAATGATGCGAATGCGACATGCCGTCCATCGCCATCATGGTCGAGCTATTGTTCGTGGTGATTTGAGTGTCGGGATGCAATATTTCACATGAGGGACGGACAGCAGCAAAGGACTGACTGACTATCGCCAACAACAGCCAAACAAGGCCTGTGAATTTTAAATACCGCTTTAACATATGTCCACGCAACAAGGTGACCAAGGCTCACTAACAATAGTACAAGGGTACTCTTGCTTAAGGAAGACAAACTGATCCAGATCAAGACGGCGCACATTGCCCCCTCAATACCAAAACAGTTTACCCTCACACTCTTTTCTTACAGCGCCCGCTCGCGCACTTTTGGCAACTTGACGCCCTAGCCTTACTGATGAAAACCTTGATTACCACTGAAAATACATCTATCCGCAGGCCAAAATTACAAATTTCTAATTCGACTGGTGTCCGCCGCGCTTTCCATCACGGCAGCCTACCTTTACACTCATGCGCTAATAAATAATAGTGGGAGGCACTCAGTAGATGCCGGCCAGTGATCAACAGCGTCAACAACTCCTCCATATCTGCGGGCAACTCAGGGAAGCACTAGAAAGCAGCCAAACACTCGGCGGCAGCAGTAGTGAACTAGCAGAGGTCGAAGCCACCCTGACCTCGCTGAACAGGCAGATGGCTGCCCTCCGCGATCGCAAGATGCTTGAGTTTTACAACCCCGATTACAAGGGCGACTTTCGTAACATTCTGCCGTGTAGCCCGCTAAGTGGCTATTTCAATCCAATAGCACCTGAACTTAAAATCTGGCGCGAAGATGAATTCGTATATGCAGAGGGCAGCTTGGGAAAAATCCATGAAGGACCGCCAGCGTCTGTCCACGGCGGTGTTATCAGCGGCATCTACGATCAGGTTTTAGCCTTCACCGGCCTGGCAAATGAGCTTCCGGGAATGACCGCTAGTCTGACAATAAAATATCACCGTCCTACCCCGCTTTTTAAGACTATTCGCTTCACCACATGGCTAGAGAAAAAACGGGACAGACATATTATTATTCATGGCGAATGCCACAGTGATGGTACCCTGCTCACCAGCGCCGAAGGGCTTTTCATTCAGTATAAAAAATAACGCGGCACGCAACACTAAGGAACAGCTCACACATGATGAAACAACACGCTATTCTGTTGGCAGTTAGTCTGACGGCGAGTCTGACTCTGGCAGCGGGGGATCAACCTCAAGCCCCTGAAACTGTATCGGTTACCGCTGACCGCATTGAAAAACAATTGCATGAGCAGAGCCTGGCAATTAGCGTCATTAGCCAAGAAGATATTGAAAGCATCGGCCACACTCACATCAGCCAAGTCCTCAGCCAAGTTCCCGGCGTCTCAATCAGCCGCGGTAACGGTCAAGAAAATTTAACCGCCATTCGTTCAGGCGTATTGACGGGTGCCGGCAGTTGCGGTGCATTCTACTTTGCAGAAGACGGCATACCGTTGCGGGGCCCAGGTTTTTGCAATGTGAATGAGCTATTCGATGTAAATGCCGAGCAAGCCGCGCGCATAGAAGTTATTCGTGGGCCAGGCACCGCGGTGCACGGCAGCAATGCCTTAAACGGCGTCATCAATGTTATTAGCCGAGCGCCCTCAAGCGAGCCAGAGTCTCGCCTATCGTTTGAAGCCGGCCCCGACAAATACCAACGCGTCAAAGCCAGTTACAGCGACACCATTGGCAAGCACGGCTATCGTATTAGCGTACAAGGCAATCATGATGATGGTTTTAAGGATGAGGCCGGCTACGATCAACAAAAAATGAATGTGCGTTATGACTATCAAGGCGACACTTGGAGCATTCAATCCATGCTGGCCGCCAGCAATCTTGATCAAGAAACCGCCGGCTATGTGCTGGGCGAAGACGCCTACAAAGATAGTGATCGCAAACGCGAAAATCCCAATCCAGAAGCCTTCCGCAATAACACCAGTGTTCGCTATTACAGCCGCTTTGAGCGCGAGGGCGAACGCGACAGCCGCTTTGTCGTTACGCCCTATTTACGCTATACCGAAATGGAATTTCTTCAGCATTTCCTACCCGGTACCCCACTTGAAGAAAATGGTGAACGCAGCGCTGGGGTGCAAAGTGCGTTTTATCAGAACTATAGCGATAACGTCACCCTCTACAACGGCTTTGACATGGAAGTAAGCAAAGCCTATTTAAAACAATCCCAAGCGCAAGCCACCCTTTTCGGCCGGTTTCCCACTGGTCAACAATACGACTATGAAGTGGATGCCTTATATGCGGCCTGGTTTATTGGTGGCGACTGGCAAGCGACCAGCAGCACAAAGGTCAATTTTGGCGGCCGCTACGATATTCAGTTTTATGACTACAACAATTTAATGATCGACGGCAATACCGCCGCTGACGGCACTGCCTGCCCTGCCGGCAGCTGCCGCTACGCTCGCCCAGTCGACGACAAAGAGCGCTTCCGCAATAGCTCTTTTAATCTAGGCTTGATTCAAAACCTCAGCGAACACACTGACTTCATCGCCAATGCCGGTCACGGTTTTAGAGCACCGCAGGCCTCAGAACTATACCGCCTGCAAGAACAGCAACTGAATGCCAATCTCGACGAAGAATCACTTAACAGTATTGAAATAGGTTTGCGTGGCAACTGGAATGCTTTCCAGTACCGCGTCTCGACATATTGGATGCACAAAAGCGATGTCATTATTCAAGACAGCAACCGCCGTAATATCAACGGGGGAAAAACTGTCGACAGAGGAATCGAAGCTAATTTTAACTGGCAAATTACGCCCAGTCTGATGTGGCAATTACAAGCTAGCTATAGCAAACATCAATACGGCAATGATGCGCTTACAGCAGAGGGCAATGAGATTGACACTGCACCGCGTCAGCTCGCTGGCACATTGCTGCGCTGGTCACCATTTGCTAGCACTCAAGTTGAATTTGAAATCCAGCACCAAGGCGAATACTTCCTAGAAGAAAACAACCTTTATCGCTATCCAGGCCACACTCTAAGTAATATCCGCTGGCGCCAACAGTACGGGGAGCAACTTTATTCAGTGCTTAGAATAAATAACCTAGGTGATATTGATTATGCGGAGAGAGCAGATTACGCCTTCGGCAATTACCGCTACTTCATAGGTGAGCCGCGCGCTGCCTATCTAGAACTGGGAATTAACTTCTAATTTAGTGAGGGCATAGGCAAAAACGCGCCTAAATAGATCTGTTTATGTGAGCAGGTTCACGGCTGGGCGATCCACGCATATAGAAGCTAAGCAAAGTCGTTATATTAAAGACTCACTTAATGACACTCGGTCACTACAATGGGTTTTATAAAAACAATGCTTAGCGCCACCGCGCTGATTGCTTGCAACAGCGCGCTTGCCGAGCGCCATCAAGACACCCCCGCCCATGCCCTTATGACAATGTGGTCGTCTTGGATTCAGGAAATAAAACCCCAATCCAAGGCGAACGCCGCTTGGCCTGAAACTCGGAAAATTGATACCCGCTTCCACATTGACACCCAGCCCGCTGAACTAAACCTCCGCAAAGGCGATAAAGTGGTTTTCACTATCAGTCCAGCGGGTATGTCACTGAGTTCAAGGTTTTAAAGACTCCTATGTAAAGGCGGCTAAACCTACCGCTTTACGCACTGACGCCAACATCGGCGCAGCCTGGGCACGCGCTTTCTCCGCGCCCTTCTTAAGCTCAGACTCCAAGAATTGACTGTCAGCCAAAATCGCCTCGTAACGTCCACGAGCTGGGGCGACCTGAGTGTTAATCAATTCAAATAAATCCTTTTTAGCCTGTCCCCAGGCAATGCCCTCAGCAAACTTCTGACGCATATCCGCAGTTTGTTCTGGCGTCGCAAACGCCTGCCAAATTTCAAAAACGGTCGAGTCTGCGGGATCCTTGGGTTCACCGGGCTCTAAAAGATTGGTTTTGATTTTATTAATGTGTTTTTGGAGCTTTTTCTCTGGTAAAAACAAGGGAATTGTATTGCCATAGCTTTTACTCATCTTACGGCCGTCTAGGCCGCTTAAAACCGCTACATCGTCGCCGACGACCGCTTCGGGCAATACAAAGGTTTTGCCATATAAGTGGTTAAAACGCTGCGCCATATCACGTGCCATTTCTATATGCTGAATTTGGTCGCGCCCTACCGGCACTTTGCTGGCATTAAACATTAAAATATCGGCTGCCATTAATATCGGGTAGCTGAACAAGCCCATGGTGACACCGTAATCCGGATCATCACCGTTTTGCTCATTGGCTTGAACCGCCGCCTTGTATGCATGGGAGCGATTCATCAGGCCCTTCGCGCAGACGCAAGTTAGAATCCAGCTCAGCTCGGCGATTTCTGGCACATCAGACTGGCGATAGAAGGTGCTGGAGTCGGTATCTAAGCCTAGGGCTAGCCACGTCGCAGCTATTTCACGGCTGGACTGGTGCACCATAGCGGGGTCATGACTTTTAATCAGTGCGTGATAATCCGCAAGAAAGAAAAAGGCGTCAAACTCGCCGCGCTGACTTTCAGCAATCGCGGGACGAATCGCACCAACATAATTCCCCAAATGCGGCGTTCCGGTGGTGGTAATGCCGGTAAGTACCCGCTGCTTAGCCATAATGTATTCCTGTTAGATTCTTGCTGCGGCCGCATCGTTGTCCGCAATTTAAAATAAGGCGCTTATGATACTGGCTCACCCCAACGGTGTCAGTATTCGCCTCAGTACAAACAGCGCTTAATTCAAAAGCCCCTCGAAAACGTCTAAATACTGCGGTGCCAAGGTCTGCCAACTCAAGGCAGATACGTCAAGCAGCGGTAAGCGTCCTCGCTGTTTTTGCGCCAGCAACCGCTGCAATGCCTCGCGGCAAGCGATCGCTTCTAGGGCAAGCGTATCATCACTGCGGTAGCGATAAGCGCCGCCAAACCACTCGGGATAACACAGACGATCCGGAACTAATGGCACGCAGCCCATGGCGACCGCCTGCAAAACTGATAGACCTTGAAAGTCGTGTATTGCGGTGGACAACACCACGTCGCAGCTAGCCAGCATCGCCGAGTAGTCCAAGGAGTCAACGACATAACCCCACTGCCGCAGGGCCAAGCAATCACTCGCTAATATTAGGACCTCAATCTGTTTGAATTCAGTAGGGCAATTCCGAAACTGCTGACCAGCGATGTAGAAATCGATAGGCAGTGCCTGCTGATTGCACTCTTTTACTAGCGCCAACAGGCGATCAGGCCCCTTGTCGTACTCCCAGCGATGATTCCAGAGCACACTTAGACGCTCACCCGCTGGCCGTTCAAGGCATGGTTTTATATCTAACCCCACTGGCAAAACCGCTGAATCAGCTAGCCTAGCCGCCACTTCGGCGCGCGGTGAAAAGTCAGGTAAGCGAGCCAACAAGGTATCGACACCACGCAATAATGTGCTGCGATTATACTCACTATTAAACAGTACTTTGTCGGCAGCCAAGGCGGTGTATAGGTTTAGTATTTGGGGCTCGACGCCATCACGCTGCTGAATATTTTTGGGATAGCTAAACTGATTCTCATGAAAATATACCACCGTGGGAATACGACTCAGCGCTGGTACCAGGCCACGCAGCGCCGACAAATCCGTCATCGAGGTCGCGAGAATCACATCATAGGGCTCACTCAGTAGCGCGCTTTGCTGCATGGCCCAAGTCAGACTATTGCCCCGTATACGCCAGCTAAAATATCGAGCTGGCAAGCTCAGCACCGTCCATTCAATACTCGGCAAATGGTTCATGAGGCCATCTAGCCAACAGCGATGACTGTCCGCATGGTAGGCAGATAGCACCAATACTCTCATTGTTTGACCAGCCCTAGGCTAACTAACTTTTTTGTAAATTGACGCACAGACACGGCTCTATTACCCTCTTGACCTAAATTATTATATGGATCGAAATGCTGATATGCGCGAATACAATACCTTACAGTGGGAAAATACCGACGGCATTGCCAAAATCACTTTAAATCGCCCCGATGCGGCCAATAGTCTCAATTTAGAAATGGCACAGGAGCTAATGCATGTCGCCATGGTTTGCGATCAAGATGCTAGCATCCGAGCGGTCATTCTCACGGCGAGCGGAACAATGTTTTGCGCGGGGGGCGATGTCCCCAGTTTTCACGCCGCAGGTAACGATATTGGCTTGTTAGTAAAAGAAATCACGGCTTGCCTGCATTCAGCGAATTCTCGTTTCGCGCGTATGACCGCTCCTCTCATTGTTGCCGTCAATGGCACTGCAGCAGGCGCAGGTTTTAGCTTAGCGGCCTCGGGCGACATCGTCATCGCCGCTGAAAAAGCAAAATTTACGATGGCATATACAGGCATTGGCGCAAGCCCTGACGGTGGCTCAAGTGTCTATCTACCGCGGCTTATAGGCTTGCGTCGCACCCAAGAACTCATGCTGACTAACCGCGTTCTAAGCGCGCAAGAGGCCCTAGACTGGGGCTTATTGACTAAGGTCGTCGCCGCCGATGATCTTATGAGCGAAGCCGAAGCCCTTGCCAACAAACTCGCCAGCGGCCCGCAAATGGCCCACGGTAAAATTAAAGAGCTATTACTTGGCAGCTACTCAAACACGATGGAAACCCAGCTAGAACTTGAAAGCCGCTGCATCGCCACATGCATTAGTAGCCCAGAAGGTCGCGAAGGCCTACTGGCATTTTCTGAAAAGCGTAAACCTGACTTTAAGTCAGCAAAATAATTTGCGAGCACTACTCCGCCACTACACAATTGCTTGCAGTGGCGGTTCTTTTTCAGCAGCGGTCGCTATCTACCACAGATTTCAATTGATAATACCCTGCCAAGACCTTGCTTAAATTAAACCCATCCTGACTGCCTGCCAGCTCGCGAATTGAATGCATAGCAAACGTCGGTACGCCGATATCTAAGGTTTTCACTCCAATCGCAGCTGCAGTGAGCGGGCCGATAGTGCTCCCACAGGCCATATCACTACGCACAACAAAACTTTGCACCGGTACATCACAACTCGCGCACAAACGGCGAAATAGCGAGCTCGTTTCGCTATTGGTAGCGTATCGTTGGTTCACATTGTTTTTTATCACCGGACCCGCATTTAGCAGAGGACCGTGATTGCCATCGTGTTTATCGCTAAAATTAGGATGAATACCGTGAGCGTTGTCTGCAGAGATCATCATTGAGTTGGCGATAGCCCGCTGCCAGGCAGTTTCACTACCGGCAATGCGGCGAAGCACCGATTCTAGCATCGGCCCCTGGGCACCCACGGCTGACTGACTTCCCACTTCTTCATGATCGCTACACACCAGTACCGTGTGCTCGCTATTATCCGCAGTTAACAATGCGTCTAAGCCGATATAGCAAGACAGCAGATTGTCTAAACGGGCCGCGGCGATAAAGTCCTCATTCCAGCCCACCATGGCAGCTGGCTGGCAGTCGTAAAAACTCAGCTCGTAATCCAATACCGCAGCAACATCGCTGACGCCTTGCTGCGCCAGCGTTTCTGCAAGTAAAGCCCGAAAATCCTTGGGTTCAGTACTTTGTAATAGCACCACCGGAAGATCTCGCTGCGGGTTTACCGAGCGGCTGTTATTGGCTTCCCGATCAAGATGTATCGCTAAGCTCGGGATAATACCCACCGGGCGATTAATGTTTATCAAGGTACTACACAGCTGGCCGCTGGCATTTTCATAATTTACCCGGCCCGCTAAGCCGAGGTCACGATCAAACCAAGGGTTGAGTAAGGCGCCACCATAGACCTCTACCCCCAGCTGAAAATAGCCCTGACGATGTAACTCTGGCGCCGGCTTAACCTTCAAATTAGGGCTGTCAGTATGTGCGCCCACCATGCGCCAACCGCACTCATGGACAGGCGTTTTGCCGCAGCGAAATGCGACAATAGAAGAACCATTGCGAATAAGGTAATACGACTTGCCCGGCTCAAGTTGCCAGTCAGCCCGCTCATCTAATGCGCTAAAACCGGCTTGCTGTAAACGCACGCGCATTTCTTCCACCGCGTGAAAGGGAGTCGGACTGGCATCGATAAACGCACATAAATTCTTATTAAATTGCTTCACATTACTCATTTCGGGTTTTCCCAGCCTGAATATTTGACATTGAATTTTGGAGAGCCAACAACAAACTAGACGTATCGCTTCGCCCACCACCTAGGTTCTGAACCTGAGTGTAAAATTGATCAACCAAAGCCGTTACCGGCAAACTGAGCTGGCGCTGACGTGCCTCATCTAATACATAAGCCAAATCCTTGCGCATCAAATCCACGGCGAAGCCAAAATCGAACTCCTTGTTGAGCATGGTCTTAGCCCGATTATCCATTTGCCAAGACTGCGCCGCACCGCCACTAATGACATCGATCACCGCCGGCATATCGAGTCCGGCTTGCTCACCAAAATGTAGACCTTCGGCCAAACCCTGTAATAAACCGGCAATACAAATCTGATTGACCATTTTCGCCAACTGCCCTGAACCCGATGGACCTAGGCGTTGGTAGCGAGTCGCATAGGCTGCAAGCACTGGCTCTACCGCAGTGAAGGCGCCGATGTCGCCGCCAGCCATTACGGTTAAACCGCCCTTCTCTGCACCCGCTTGCCCACCGGAAACCGGCGCGTCTATAAAATAATGGCCATATGTTTGAGCGACTGCCGCCATATCGCGGGCAAGCGCCGCCGATGTGGTCGAATGATCAATAACCACGCCATTAGCTGGCATTGATTCAAACACGCCATCCTTGGCACATAATACCTGCCGCACATCTTCGTCCGCCCCTAGGCACACCGCAACGACGGTCGCATTACCAACCGCCTCAGCAATCGATTCACTAGCGGTAATACCAAATTCTGCGGACCATCTTTTCGCTTTTTCAGTGCTGCGATTAAATATCGACAGAGAAAATCCGCCTCGACACAGATGCCCCGCCATCGGGTAGCCCATTGTGCCTAAACCAATAAACGCAACTTTCATTGAGCTTTCTCCACTGAGTATTTAGGAGGCTAATACAGCAAATAAGAGACCCGCGAGCAATACCCGATAAATCGCAAATGGCATCATTCCCATGCGCTCGACCAAGCGCATAAAGACATGAATACAGGTATAAGCAGTTGCGGCCGACACCACCGCGCCAATGGCCAAATAATTCCATGCCACAGGATCACTACTCTCTAACAGTTCCAATAATTTATAGGACCCTGCCGCAGCAATAATAGGCATAGACAATAAAAATGAAAACCGCGCCGAGTCACTGCGATTAAGACCCAGCATCAAGGCTGCGGTAATAGTAATACCCGAGCGCGAGGTACCGGGAATAAGCGCAATGGCTTGGGCAACGCCAACAATAATAGCGATACGCAAGCCGACGTCAGCGAGCTGTTTACCGTGTTTAGCATAGCGATCTACAACGCCAAGCAACACCCCAAAAACAAGCGTGGTAGTCGCCAACACGTATCCCGACCGCAGGTGCTCTTCAATAAAGTCGTTAAAGATAAGCCCCGCTAACACCGCAGGGATAGTGGCGACAATGACCATCCAGCCCAGACGACTATTTGCCGTCTGCTGGCGCGACGCCAGACTGCCAAACCAATCGCCCAAAATATCCCGCACCTCAAGGCGAAAATACCACAGCACTGCGAGCAATGAGCCAACATGAACCGCAACATCAAACGCCAAACCTTGGTCTTCCCAACCCAATAGGGTTTGCGGTAATACCAAATGCCCCGAACTAGAGACGGGTAAAAATTCCGTTAACCCCTGAATAGCAGCAAGAATTACCGCACGTAATGAATCCATTATCGAAAACTTCCTTGATATTAATTTAAGATTTTTGCCACGCGACCGTTTCGCGTATATAAACGGGTTGGGCCTGTTCCGCGCTCATATAATCACCGCGCTCAAAAGCGCGCACCGCAAGTTTTAATACTGCCTGTGCCCGTGGATACACCTCTGCATTCACATTGGCAGATGGCAAGCCATGAGCGAAGCGCGGCGCATAAACCCAACCGCTGCCAAACCCGAAGATGGCGCCCTCCGAAGCGGCTATGTGAATCGACTCGGGCGAACGCAGGCTATCCTCAGCAATGAGCTCCGCAAAACCGTTAAGATAGCGATACTGCCCCCAGTAAAGCTCATCCATTCGCGCATCTAAGGCTGGCAGTAGTATGTCGCCATCGGCTAACTCCAAACAATCAGCTTCGCCCTGCGCGATGGCCTGCAATGTAGAGACCGCCACCACCGGTTTCTCCGCAGCAAAAGCTAGGCCTTGAACAACACCGGCACAGACTCGCAAGCCAGTAAACGAACCTGGGCCTGCAGAAAATCCAATGGCATCAAGATCGCTTAAACAAATGCCTTTCTCAGACAGTATCTGATCAATCATTGGCAGCAAATAGCGGGTGTGAGCGCGGGGTAAAAGCCGAAAATCTTCTGTTTGCCGACCTTTATGGAGTAAAGCAACGGAACATGCTTCTGTTGAAGCTTCGATCGCGAGTAAACTTGTCATTAATTCAGCCGTAAAACGGTAATTGTTCGGGGTTCGAATGCCGCAGAATAATACCATATCGCACATCACCGGGCTCGGCAGAGTTTGAGATGCGCAAAAATAGCACTGGCGGATACACGTAGTGATCACGGGAAGTAATTATGTCGAAAAACACGATCCACACAAAGGATGTTACCGCACTTATCCTTGCCGGTGGCGAAGGTCGGCGCATGAACGGGCAAGACAAAGGCTTAGTCAGCTGGAAGCAGCGCCCGCTTATAGAATATGCCTTAGACGCTATTCCAGATGACATTGCGCACACGCTAATCAGCTGCAATCGAAATATAGACCAGTACAAAATTTACGGAGAAACCGTTCAAGACGAGAACAGCGAATATGAGGGCCCGCTGGCGGGCATCTACGCCGCCATGACACACACATCCAGCCCCTTTATATTTGTTTTACCCTGCGACAGCCCACTCGCACCTAGGGACGTTTATTATCAGCTAGCAGATGCGCTAAATGCAGCTAATGCCGACATTTGTTATGTGAATGACGGAGAGCGCGAACAATATTTATTTGCACTGATAAGCACGCAGCTAGAATCGTCGCTAAAAGAATACTTATTAAGGGGAAACCGGCAGGTGCATCGGTGGTACAAACAACACAAGTATGTCGAAGCAGACCTTAGTGGCCAACAACTTGCATTCAGAAACTGCAATACCATCACCGAACTAGCAGAACTTAAATAACGAAGTTTAAAGCGGCCATAAAAAAAGGAGGCTTTCGCCTCCTTTTTTACTGCAAAGCATAATATTTAAACTATGACTCTGCTTTTGGTGCCTCAACAGGCGCAACAGCCGCCTTGGTTTTAGCTGGTGTTTTCTTGGCAGCCACTTTCTTAGCTGGCGCTTTTTTAACAACAGCTTTCTTAGCTACTGTCTTTTTTGCTGGCGCTTTTTTAGCAACAGCCTTTTTAGCCACTACTTTCTTAGCAACAGTCTTTTTGGCAGGTGCTTTTTTAGCTGGCGCTTTCTTAGCAACAGCCTTTTTGGCAGGTGCTTTCTTAGCGACGGCCTTTTTTGCAGCAACTTTCTTCGCCGCAGGCTTTTTAGCTACTGCTTTTTTTACAGTCGCTTTTGCACTTACTTTCGCTACTGCTGCTAATTTGGGGTCACTGATTTTCGCACCAAGCTGCTTAACGGCTTGCTTGTGCTTAGCCGCCAGTTTTTTCTCTATAGAAGCAAGCTTAAGTTTGTTTGCCGCCAAGCGCTTCTTCTTAAAGCGTTGCTCAAACAGTTTTAATGCCTTAGCCAAGTCCGAATCGACTTTACTAGCCAGCGCGGTAGAACGCTCTTCGATCTTCTGCTTAACCGCAGATTCTGAGGCCTTGATACGAGCTAATGCTTTTGCATTGGCAACCGCGGCTTTAGTCTCAGCGACCTTAGCACGACTAATTTTCAGCTTCGCATTTAACTTCTCAGCAGCAGCGGCAGCGCGCTTAACCGCATTTTTGTCCGCTGCACGAGCCGTCTTTTTCGCTTTTACACGAGCTGCATCTACTTTCGCTTTTGCAGCGGCAAGTGCTTTGCGCTCATTTGCTACCATCGCCTCGACCTTTTTCAAACCCTCTTCGGCTTTGGTTACAATCGGGTTTGTTAAGATCACATTTTTAGCCCGTGGTTTACGTTTAGCGGGCGCTTTTTTTACTGTGGCTTTACTGGCTGGCATCATTTATTCTCCTTGACGATGACAATACTAATATTCATGGCAATAAAAATAGCACATATAATAACCAACGCAAAAAAAAGTCTTTTAATAAACGCCTTTTTCCTAAAATTTATCCAAAATTTACGTTTATTTCTGCCAAAAATGGTCCGCAAAGAGAAAATCTGTGATTTTGATGACTTTCACTATCATTTGGCAGGGAATATAAAGAAACAGATTGTTCACCATTTTCGCCAAAAAACTCCTTCACTTTGCCGTCGAGTTCTTCACGTGTTTATAAATACTCGACAGCAAAAATTGGACACATAATATCCACGTTTTTCTTACATCAGCAGCAAGACTGATTAGCATTTTAGCGGTATAGACTAACAGTCATTTGGCTATCCCCAAACGCGATAGAAAAATCAACACTTACTGTCCCTTAATCAAAGCAAGCTCTAATGCGGAAGCCTCGACCTTTTCGCGACAATTAATCCGACGGAGACATTGCGCTTGGGAATATCATAAAGCGACATCAGTAATGATTCCGCTAATATTAGGCTCCCAATATTAACGAACCACGCTTGCCAGTGCGGAAATATACGCCAGATGATCTTAGCAATCCCCATCTATCTGAGCTGATTCCTGCGCGTTAAAAATGTTTGGCATTATTTAATTGCGAACAGCAATTACGGTGTCGACAGATTAGTTTGGATACGCGGGCTGAAAGCCTGGACTCAGAACCCAGAGTTATAAGCTCGACAACAGAGCACAGACCAAGAAGTATTGGATTCTCCGCCGCTGAGAAGCTAGCGCCGCTATTTTTCTCTGTATTCGTATTAGGACTAAGAATTGATTAGCTAAAACAAAAAAGGCACCCGAAGGTGCCTTTTTGATGACTACTATGTTTCTTATGAGTCGAGGGATTCAAATACGCGGCGAGTAATCTCGGCGACGCTACCCACGCCCTCAATACGGCAATACTTTGGCGCATGCTCGCCTTCTAAGTTGCTGTAGAACGAAACCAGTGGCTTTGTTTGCTCATGATAAATATTAAGACGATTTCGAACTGTGTCTTCTTTGTCGTCTTCACGCTGTATTAGTGTTTCACCCGTCACATCGTCAACACCCTCTTGCTTGGGTGGGTTGTATACAAGGTGATAGGTCCGGCCAGAGCCTTCATGGGTGCGACGACCGCTCATACGCATCACTATATCTTCATCTTCGACAGCAATCTCAACCACGCTGTCGATTATGACGCCCGCATTAATCAATGCTTGTGCCTGAGGAATTGTGCGAGGGAAGCCATCAAACAGAAAGCCATTCTTGCAATCTTCCTGAGTAATACGTTCTTTGACTAGGTCAATAATGGTTTCGTCAGAAACCAGGCCGCCAGTAGCCATGACTTCTTTTACTTGCAAACCTAGTGGCGAACCGGCTTTAACGGCTGCACGCAGCATATCCCCAGTGGAGATCTGCGGAATAGCGAATTTTTCCGAAATAAACTGAGCCTGAGTGCCTTTACCAGCCCCAGGGGGCCCTAACAATATAACGCGCATAGCGGGAAACTCCCCAAGAAGGTTGCGAATTCAAAGCCTGCAGCGTAGGGGCCGCCGCAGCAAAAGCCAACAACGATACACAGCAATCGCCCGCCACACAAGAGTTAGCGGCCCACTAAGCACTGCAAATATCTATCTGAGCGGATAATTCGGGACCAACCATTATGCCAAGCATCGCAATTGCTATGCCAGAACACCCTGCTCACCCTCAAAAATTTTAAAAGCGATCTCCATTAAATAAACCATACTGTATTGCGACAGCAGCGAAAAACAATAAACGAGGCCATTCGAAATAGAGTTCCAAAGAATTTCTGAAACTATTTACTCCGATAGTGCTGGCAAAATTATGTCGGTGCTAGGTATTATTTCTTGGGAAGTAAATATTGTCTATTTCGCCTCCAGATGACAGGAACCTTATTTATGAAAGTGCGAGAATTATTATCACTTTGGGAAGAAACAGCAGGTGGTACCCTAACCGCAGAAAATTATGACGTACGCCTTTCTATTAAAGATGCCGCTAGGTTAAATGCACTGGCAGAGCTTTATCCGCGACGGAATATAGAGGAACTGATCACCGACCTACTTACGGCCGCGCTCGATGAAATGGAAAGTGTCATGCCCTACCGCCAAGGTCCAAAGGTTGTGGCATTCGACGAGCAAGGTGACCCGCTTTATGAAGATATCGGCCCGACTCCTCGTTATTTGTTATTGACCGAAAAGCATTTGAACCACTATAAACACTCAGATAACCAATAAGACGCAAAGCGCCAGCTGGCCCAATTATGGACAGGCACTGACAATAGCCAGCTTCTAGCTCAGAACTAGAGCCCCGCCGCCTTTGCCTCTGTCCAAAACAGCTCTAACTGGGGGTCTGCGGCTCCGTTTGCGCCGCTAACACCCATTTCAATACAGCGCTGCTCTACAAACCGAAACCGTCGTTCAAATTTTCTGCAGGCAGCACGCGTGGTCGCTTCCGCGTCTAAGTCAAGGTGTCGGCTAAGATTTACAGCAGAGAAAAGCACATCGCCCATTTCATCAGCAATAGCGGGGGGCTCACCGATGGCAATAGCTTCTTCAAGTTCATCTAACTCTTCTCGCAGTGCCGTGATGACACTTGTAAGCTCTCGCCAATCGAAGCCAGCCTGAGCGGCACGCTTCTGCAATTTGGTCGCCCTAGTTAGCGCTGGCAGAGCTTGGGGGACATCATCCAGCGCGCTATGCTGTGACTTTTGTGTACGTTCGCTTTGCTTAATTTCCTCCCAACGCGCTTTAATCGCCTCATCGTCAGGAGCACCGGTGGATCTGCGCGATTGCAATGTGCCTTCGGGGAAGACATGGGGGTGACGTCGCAATAACTTAGCGACAATATCATTGACCACATTCGAAAAATCAAACTGGTCTTGCTCCGCCGCTAGCTGACTATAAAAAATCACTTGAAATAAGACGTCGCCTAGCTCTTGCTGAATCTGCGGCGTATCCCCCTGCTCTATCGCATCCACCAACTCATAGACTTCTTCTAGCGTATGGGGAATGACCGTCATTGGGGTTTGCTTTAAGTCCCAGGGGCAGCCAGCCTCGGGATCGCGCAACCTCGCCATCAGGTATTGCAAATCCGCTATGGTATAGCTCATCTCAGCCCTCTCGAATTCGCTTTACGCCAACAACATTGGGTAGACCATTGAGTCGACTTAATACATCTGACAAGGTGGCGAGATCTTGGATTTCTAATCTAATCGTCATGGTAGCCATGTGATTCGCGGTATCTGTCACGGTATTCAATGACACAACATTGACCTTTTCAGTGGCCAGTTGCTGGGTAATATCGCGCAACAATCCCTGCCGATCATAAGCCTGCAGCTCGATATCAACCGGATAAGTATCAATTTGCGCTTCGGCCCAACCAACCGTAATGATCCGCTGAGGCTCTACGCTCTGCAGTTGCAGTAATTTATTACAGTCTTGACGATGCACGCTGACACCGCGACCAACGGTGATATACCCGGTGATTCCCTCACCGGGTAAAGGCTTACAGCAGCGTGCAAAATAAGTCATCAAATTACCCACACCGCTAATACGGACCTGACTACCATCATTTTGCTTGGTGCTTGCGGGACGCAAGCGCAACATTGACTGGCCTTTGTCATCTTCGCGTCCGGCCAGGTTATTCGCTGCACGAATCAGCTGAAACATGCTGATTTCGCCTGCGCCAACTGAAGCGTACATATCATCCACACTGGGGCAGTGCATCTGATCGGCAAGATATTTGTAATCAATACTATTCAAGGCGAGGCGCTTAAATTCCTTATCTAGCAGTGCCCGGCCGGCAATAATATTGTCTTCTTTGGCTTGCAAACGAAACCAATGCTGAACTTTGGTGCGCGCCCGAGATGTTTTTAAATAACCGAGATTGCTTTGCAGCCAATCTCGGCGCGGCTCACTTTCTTTGCCTGTGAGAATCTCAACCCGTTCGCCGGTTTTTAGCGTGTACGTTAAGGGCACGATACGACCGTTAACCTTAGCGCCCCGACAGCGATTACCGACCTCGGTATGAATGTGGTATGCGAAATCTAAGGGCGTTGCGCCGTTTTGCAGATTCACCACATGACCGTCTGGCGTAAAAACGTAGACTCGATCTTGCGCGCTGGTAAATTGCTCGGCGACATCACTACTGCTGCCACTTTCCTCATGCCAGTCTAGAACCTGACGTAACCATGCTATTTTTTCATCATAACTATTGGTGGTTTTAGCGCCGCGATCCGTACCCTTGTACATCCAATGCGAACAAACCCCAAACTCGGCTTCATCGTGCATGGAGCGCGTGCGGATTTGTATTTCCAACACCTTGCCGTCGGGTCCAATCACCGCGGTGTGTAATGAGCGATAGCCATTTTCCTTAGGGGTCGCGATATAGTCATCAAATTCATTGGGAATGTTTCGCCACAGCCCATGGACTACGCCTAATGCGGCATAGCAAGCCTTTGCATCTGGCACTAGCACCCTCAGGGCACGAATATCATAAACTTGAGAGAAGCCGATACCTTTGCGCTGCATTTTTCGCCAGATACTATAAATATGTTTAACGCGGCCAGCGATGTCGGCCTGGATATTGTCGGCGTTAAGCGCCTTGCCGAGAACATCGATGGCGTCGTCAATATAGAGTTGTCGATCTAGTCTTTTTTCGGCCAATAGCTTTGCAATTTTTTTATACGCAAGGGGCTGCAAGTAACGGAAGGAAAGATCCTCAAGTTCCCACTTAATATGACCAATACCCAAACGATGTGCCAGCGGCGCATAAATATCCGCTACTTCACGGGCGACTCGATAGCGCTTTTCCGGCCTGTTTTTGACGGAACGAATAGCAGAGGTTCTTTCAGCAAGCTTAATGAGCGCTACGCGCACATCGTCGACTAAAGCGACCAGCATTTTTCGAATAGTCTCGCTCTGGGCTTCAGACTGACCCAATACCGGCGCATCGAGCTCGGCATTTACCTTGGATATCGCCGCCATGCCCAGTACACCATCGACTAACTTTGCGACCGGGCGGCCAAATTGCTGTTCCAGTTCAGCGATAGATAGACGGTCTTCTCGTACCGCACGAAATAAAGTCGCGGCAATAAGGCTGTCCTGATCAAGATGAAGATCGGCCAGTATCTCAACCATTTCCAAGGCGGTATAAAAACTAGAGAAATAATCGACCTTGCCCTGAACAAGTGGCGCCGAATTAGCCGCACAATGTTCGGCCAATTCAAACGCACGCTGCAAATCCGCAGTGTGGATCACCTGCCTATCCACCGGCAACCGCGCTATCCAAGCAGCGATATCAACGTTTCCGTTGTCTAACAACGGAAAGTCTTCCCTTACCTTAACCATCGCTACTTGCTCACTAACATATAGGTCCTGTGACTTTTATATTCTCTTAGCCAACTTTATTTCTCCAGTGTCTTATCAAAAACACCGGTTGATAGATAGCGGTCACCGCGATCACAAACAATAGCGACAATCACTGCATTCTCTACTGACTCGCTAACACGCAGTGCGGCAGCAACAGAACCACCTGACGACACGCCGCAAAAAATCCCTTCTTCTACGGCCATCGCACGCATAGTGATCTCTGCAGTGTGCTGATCCATATCAATCACACGATCTACCCGCACGGCATCATAGATACTGGGTAAATACGCCTCTGGCCAACGTCGAATACCGGGAATGCTTGAGCAACCATCTGGCTGCAGGCCAATAATCTCAACGGACGGGTTTTGCTCTTTCAAATACCGAGATACGCCCATAATGGTGCCCGTTGTCCCCATCGAGCTAACAAAATGCGTAATACGTCCGCCAGTTTGACGCCAAATTTCCGGCCCGGTTCCCTCGTAATGCGCCTGCGGGTTATCACAATTGGAAAATTGATCAAGAACCTTGCCTTTGCCTTCGGCTTGCATTGCTAAGGCCAAATCTCTAGCACCTTCCATGCCTGTTGCCTGCGAAACCTCTAGCAATTCTGCGCCGTATGCCGCCATCGCCAATTTGCGTTCAGCGCTCATATGGCTGGGCATAATCAATACCATTTTATAGCCCTTGATTGCAGCCGCCATCGCTAAAGCGATCCCGGTGTTACCACTGGTGGCTTCAATCAAGGTGTCGCCCGGACTAATATCACCGCGCTGCTCAGCTCGTAAAATCATGTTCATTGCTGCACGATCTTTCACAGACCCGGCAGGGTTATTACCCTCTAGCTTCACCAAAATAGTGTTACTGCTGCCCCTTCCCAGGCGCTGCAAACGCACTAACGGCGTGTTACCGATAAATTGATCAATAGTCGGAAATTCATTCATAATTACAGCCTGAACCTTATATGTCGGTATCGCCTAGGTATTTTAACACTAATGGCCCAAGTAAATAGTCTCAGGAAATGACCTGCAAGCTTACGCCGCATAGCAGCGACCGCAATTTTCGGTCATGATAATACCACCGCAACACTAAAAGGCTCCACCAGGCAATGCCAGTGCGATTGGGAATAAGAAGATTGATCTTGGTTATGGGTCTACTGCCGATACTCGCTTTATCATTGGCCCTCAGCTCCTACCTGATGATCAGCCAAATCGATGAGTTGCGGAAGCTCATGACGGAGCGGGCCAAATCCTCAAGTGAACAACTTGCCGTCCTCACCGAGCATGTCCTCACCGCCGGTCACAACAACACCCTCGCGGCGATTACCTCTGCCGCGCTGGAAGAAACTGCGGTCAAAGCCATCGCAATTTATACTGCGGATATGGATATTATTACCCACGCCGGACCAAAATCTGACTTATCCATAATCAAAATGAATCCCGGTGAGACACATGCGCAATACGAGTACCTGGAGGATGGCCTACTTATCACTCAGCCGGTGTTCTCGCCATCACTCAGCTCGCAAGCCGCCACACCCATCGTCGGCTGGGTCGTAATGCAATTCGACTGGCGCCATTTAAAAATACAGCAATACCAGACGCTGCTGATAGGCACGGTATTTTTGGTTATCGCTTTTATTATTTGTGTGGGGCTAACCAGTTATATCAATCAATCACTAGCGGCAGACCTCACCACCCTGCGTCAAACTATTCGCAAGATGGCCACCGGCTCTCGAAATTTCCATGCACACATACCCGAGAACGATGAATTTAATGAAATTGCCGAAGAGCTCAATCTGCTAAATAATGCCCATCAAAATGAGTTACAAGAACTTCAACGCAGTATTGAGCAGACTAATATCGATCTGCGTGAAACCCTCGAAACCGTAGAAGTCCAAAATATTGAGTTAGATCTAGCACGTCGAGAAGCCGTAAATGCCAGCCGGATAAAATCGGAATTTCTAGCAAATACCAGCCATGAAATCCGCACCCCACTCAGCGGAATAATCGGCTTTAGTAAAATTCTACTTAAATCTGAAATGGAAGTTCGCCAGCGCGAAGCTATCGAAACCATTCACAACTCAGCCAATAGTCTGTTAACAATTATTAACGACATCCTTGATTTTTCAAAGTTAGAAGCCGGCAAACTAGTATTAGATAATGCCCCGGTTAATCTTCGAGAGGCCGTTGAAGACACCTTACAGCTTCTTGCACCCAGTGCCATTGAAAAAGACCTCGAGCTGGCTTTAATTATTGAAGCTGGCAGCCCAGAAGCGGTAGTGACAGATGGCCTAAGACTAAGGCAAATCCTGACAAACTTGATCAACAATGCAATAAAATTTACGCCAGCAGGTCATATCAAAGTTTCAATATTAAGCAAACAACAAAGCAGCGAAAACGCCGAAGTAACAATTCAAATCAGCGACACTGGGATTGGCCTATCCAAGGAACAACAACAAGAGGTATTCAAAGACTTCAGCCAAGCAGACGCCTCTATCACCCGCCAATACGGTGGCACCGGCCTCGGATTAGTGATTGTTAAACGCTTGATAGAACAGATGGGCGGTGAGATCGGCATTGTCAGTGAACCTGGCCAAGGCGCTACATTCTGGCTTACATTAAATCTGCCGACCAGCACTAACACCATAAAACTGCGTGATTTCAGCGTTCTAAGCGGTAAATCAATCGCCTTATACGATCGCAGCGAACTCCAAACCCAAGCATTGAAGTCCTTACTTTTATCTTGGGGACTTAAGGTTCATCACTGCAGCAATATTGACGACTTAGCACCTAGCGATTACTGTCTAATTAGCAGCGATAATAGCGCTGACTTCCACAAATTACTCTCCGAGCTGGATCGTTCTGCCGTCATTATCACTCCTTACAAAGAGCAGAAAAGTGATCTTGCTGGGCGTACTTACCTGAGCAAACCTTTTTCTCACGTTAAATTATTCGACGCTCTTTACAAAGGCTTAGAGCATAATTCAGCAAGCCGAAAACAGGCCGCTCGTTTCCCCAATACTAATATTTTAGCGGTCGATGACAACCCCTCAAATTTACATATATTGGGCAATTTCTTAGACGATATGGCCATTCGCACCCACTTTGCACAAAATGGTGCAGAGGCTTTACAGCAGTGTCGCGAAAAACACTTCGATCTGATTTTTATGGATATACAAATGCCGCAAATGGATGGCATAGAAACGAGCAAGTGCATTCGCAAAGATGGACTCAATACCGATACACCCATCATTGCCCTGTCCGCCTACTTGTCACCCGACAACCCGTCACAATTGCGCGATGCGGGCATAAACGACTACTTCAGCAAACCAATTTCAGAGCGCCAGCTTGCGGCACTGCTTAGCAAACACTTGAGCGCAGCCACGAGTAGTATCGAGCAAGCAAGGCCTGTCGATATCAAAGAATGTCTTCAACTAACCAAAAACCGCCCACAGCTTGCGGCAGACATGCTGAAGATGTTGCTGGAAACACTGCCCGAGCAACGAAAACATACCTTGCTAGCAATACAACACAGGGATTTTGATCAGCTTGGTGTTATAACCCACAACTTAAAAGGTGCCTGTTGTTACACTGGCACACCAGCGCTTAAACAACGGGTTCTTGAACTTGAAAAAGCGCTAGAAAACAAGGGCACATACGAAATCCAAACCACCGCGTTAATTAGTGCCATTGATGATTTACTGGTCTGGCAAGAAGCTCACGATCTTGGCGTTGTATTCGACATTTAACACCATAAGCGGAGTAGAGGCTGGCAGTGCAGCTAGTCTTGCTCACGCGCAATGCTAGGCACCGCGCCAGACTTAAACAGCGCCCTACTCTGCAAGGGTTTGCTGCCTAACAATGGCTGTAACACTTGCCGAGCTAACTTCTTCGCCGCATTTAAGGCATCGGCACTAAAGTCATCAGCAGCCAAATGCAATAAATCAGCACCTAAAAATACTAAGCCCGGGGCACCAACCGGTACGGGAACAAAGCCTTCACCGATATTAAATCGATAATAGCCTTCTTCTCGGACCGCATCGTCACTGTGTGCACAGCTAGCGAAATTCACACCGTAACCTAGAGACTCTAACAAACTAAATTCAAAGCGCCTAAGCGTCGGCTCAAAGGTCGCATCAAGCTCAAGGCAACTTAGACAGTGGGTGTAACTGAGAAACACGTCGGGGTGGGGATCATGGCGGAACAGCAGCCGTTCTAACAACTCATTAATATAAAAACCACAATACAGCGCCCGGCCCTTGAGGGCGTAGCTTCGCTGATGCTGGGCATCTAGAAGGGTCTTAAGCTCGCCGCGCCCCTGCCAACTTACAGAGACGAGATTAAACGCCTGAAGCGCAGCCCGCCACTGCTGCCGTGAACGCCCCGCCCCTCGCAAGCCTTTTGCCACGCAGGTAAAACGACCGTGCTCTAAGCTAAATAAATCAACTAAGGCACTAGTATCGCGGTAGGGGCGCAAGTGTAGAACAAAACACGGAGCGCCCTCAACGCGGTTCATAGTTATTTAAAATCGTTGTAACCAAGACTGCGCAATGCACGCTCATCATCCGCCCATCCAGACTTAACCTTAACCCATAGACGCAACATCACCTTATTATCGAATGCAATTTCCATATCTTTACGGGCTTCAGTGCCGATTTGCCGCAAACGGCTACCGCCTTCACCAATAATAATTTTCTTCTGGCCGTCGCGCTCCACCAGAATTAAAGCGCTGATCTCCAATAGACGTGGAGAGGCTTTAAACTCTTCAATTTCTACGGTCATCGAGTAGGGAATTTCTTCACCTAGCTGACGCATGATTTTTTCTCGCACCAACTCAGCAGCCAAAAAGCGCTCACTGCGATCAGTAATTTGATCTTCAGGATACATATGCACTTTTTCAGGTAAAAATCGTGCGATAACCGCTTCCAGCTCCTCCCGATTATGGCCGCGTAAAGCGGACACTGGGACCACGTCATCAAAAGTGTGCCTAGCCTGCAAATTCTGGATAAGGGGCAATAATTGGCCCTTATTATCGAGCCGATCGACTTTATTGATAACAAGAACAACTGGGCAATGCGCATTTTTAAGATTGCGCAAGACCAGTTCATCGTCTTCAGTCCAGCGATCCCTGTCCACTAGGAATAATACTAAATCGACATCCTTCATCGCGGAACTCGCCGCGCGATTCATGTAGCGATTCAGGGCCTTCTCTTCTTTGACGTGTAAACCTGGCGTATCAACATATATAAACTGATTCGCGCCGTCGGTTTTAATACCTAGCACTTGGTGCCTAGTGGTTTGCGGCTTACGAGAAGTGATACTAATCTTCTGCCCAAGGATATGATTAAGCAAAGTTGACTTACCCACATTTGGGCGTCCTACAATGGCTATAAAACCACAGCGTTGCGTACTCATATCATTGGGCTCTTCATTACTCATTCGGTATCCTTTAAGGCGGTCAGCACTTTTTTAGCGGCGGCTTGCTCGGCCTTGCGACGGCTGCTACCCGAAGCCGATATCGCTGATGTTAATAACGATACCGAACAACTCACTATAAACGTTTGTTGATGATCAGCACCTTCGGTATCTAGAAGCTGATAATCAGGTAAAGGCAACTTGCGCGCCTGTAAAAACTCTTGGAGCTTAGTTTTCGCATCTTTGTGACTAGACTCTGGATTAAGTACCGTAAGCCGAGAATCAAACCAAGCCAGCACCCGTTCGCGGCACACATCAAATCCAGCTTCTATAAAAATAGCACCTATCAATGCCTCAACGGCATCAGCAAGCGTAGAGTTACGACGATGACCACCGGTGTTTTTTTCACCAGCCCCCAGTCGTAAAAAACTACCTAAATCGAATTCCGTGGCTAGTTCAGCCAAGGTCTTACCACTCACCAAAAGAGCACGAATGCGACTCAGCTCGCCCTCACGCAGATTTGGAAAACGCTCATACAAAACCTCAGCAATAATCATATTGAGGAGGGAGTCTCCCAAAAACTCAATACGCTCATTGTTGTTTGCACTAAAGCTACGGTGGGTGATGGCCATTGCAAGCAATGACTCATCTTTAAATTGATAGCCAATCTTCTGACATAACTCGTCAGGGGTTTTTAAGTTCAACGCCGGGGCACCACATAAAGTGCGTCATCAAAGCGAACCACAGCATCAATATTGAATATTAATGGGGTTCTCTTTTCGTAGCGAGCATCGATCACAACGCCCTTTTTATCATTGCTTATTTTAATATCTCGCAAGGAAATAGCTTCCACTCGATTGGTCAGAAAGCGTCCAGAAATATCACGACGAACGCCAGCCGGTGTTGGGTCACTGTCCCGTTCCTCACTAGCGACATCCTCGAGAATTCGCGTCAAGGTCCAGTAATCAACGTAAATAGGCATTAACTTTACGCCAACCGTAGCAAATATAATCACCGTGCCCAATATCAGCACCGTGGGAATCATCCCTATACCAGCTTGTTTTGCTTTCATCGTTGTTGTCCTATCGCTAAGGTATCCGACCGACTCGATTAAAACTTGGTAAATCGCTAAAGGCCTGCCAATGCATCCAAATAGCAAAGGCCTGCCCTACTATATTCTCCTCAGGCACCTGACCCCAAACGCGGCTGTCACTGCTATTATCGCGATTATCACCCATCATAAAATAATGACCAGGGGCAACACTTGTCACAAAATCGCCGCGATAAATCCGTTTATCATGATGAATAAAGTGATCAACATTACCCAGCTGTTCACTCAACACTTGGGTCACCGGCTGCAAGGGCGGCACTTCAGCTATTAAGGTTCGCTGGATTAACTCATCATTAATATACAACTGCTTATTAACGTAGCGAATCTGATCACCGGGTAGGCCCACCACGCGCTTGATAAAGTAACGGCTATCGTTAGGAGGAAAAAACACCATCACATCGCCGCGCTTAGGTTCTCCGACTTCAAAAATTTTGGTGCCGACTACCGGCAAACGCAGACCGTAATTAAACTTGTTGACTAAAATATAGTCGCCCACTTCTAAACTAGGCACCATCGACGCAGACGGAATTTGAAATGGCTCAATAACAAATGAGCGCAAGACCAACACCACTAGTAATACCGGAAAAAACGAGCGGGCATTTTCGGCAATAGGCAACATGCCACCGAACTCAGATTTTAATGCATCTTGATCCTGTTTCACAAAGTAGGTGATATACACCGCCACGTTGCCAGCGCTGACGTAAGCTTGGCGAGCCTTTTCAAAGACAAAGCGATCCAAGCCAGCAATAATGCCTGCGACAATAGTCAGCACGACTAATGCTAGTGCAAAATCACCATCTTTCAACAATACCACGCTAGCAATCCAAGCAAACCACGCAAATACAACCACGCGATAAGTCCATTCGAGCCAGCCAGGCACCACTTGCTGACGGAGCGTCTCCGCGTCGCCGGCCGTGCGCTTCTCGGCACACCATTTCAATGCCTGCTGCATTTGTCGGCGGCCCTTCACTTCTTGAATCAGCCAGACGACTAGAGATACAGCCGCAACAACCATTAGAATCAAATTCACCATGCGGCTATTTATCCTTTAACTATCAATTTTAAGTACTGCCAAAAAGGCGGTTTGTGGAATTTCAACATTGCCCACTTGCTTCATGCGTTTCTTACCGGCTTTTTGTTTCTCTAATAACTTACGCTTACGCGATACATCACCGCCGTAACATTTTGCGGTAACATTTTTACGCAATGCTTTTACCGTTTGCCTTGCAATAACATGCCCGCCAATGGCGGCCTGGATGGCAACATCAAACATCTGCCGGGGAATTAATTCCTGCATTTTATCAACCAACTGACGGCCGCGATTTTGAGCAATATCTCGATGCACAATTAAAGCCAATGCATCCACTCTATCACCGTTAATCAATACGTCCAGTTTGACTAAGTTTGCCGCTTCAAAACGATCAAAACTATAATCCAAAGACGCAAAGCCGCGGCTCACCGACTTCAGTCTATCAAAAAAGTCTAGCACGACCTCGCTCATGGGGATTTCCCAGTTTAAGGAAACTTGCTGCCCCAGGAACTGCATGTCTTTTTGCACACCACGCTTCTCTGCACATAGGCTAATCACATTACCCAAATGCTCTTGCGGCACCAAAATATTGACTCTGGCGATTGGCTCACGGGTTTCTTCGACTTCACCTGGATCTGGCATGGAAGACGGGTTATCAACCATCGCCACTTCACCGTTCTTTTTCAACACCTCATAAATTACCGTGGGCGCTGTGGTGATAAGATCTAGGCCGTATTCGCGTTCCAAGCGCTCTTGAATAATTTCCATGTGTAAGGTGCCAAGGAAACCACAGCGAAAGCCAAAACCTAGAGCGTCTGAGCTTTCCGGCTCATAGAACAAGGACGCGTCATTAAGGGTGAGTTTACTCAGCGCGTCACGAAAATCCTCATAATCTTCTGTCGACACCGTAAACAGACCCGCATACACCTGCGGTTTCACTTTTTTGAAACCGGGCAATGAGTCAACTGTGGGCGTCGAGGCGTGAGTTAAGGTGTCCCCTACCGGAGCGCCATGAATATCTTTGATGCCGGCAATAACAAAGCCAACTTCACCCGCGCGCAAGATACCAGTTGATGTCTGTTTCGGGGTAAAAATACCGACAACATCTACCACCTGCGACTTACCGAGCGACTTGGTGATAATTTTATCACCGCGCTTCAAAGTGCCATTTTTGACCCTGACCAAGGACACAACACCTTGATAATTATCGAACCAAGAGTCAATAATCAGCGCTTGTAAGGGCGCGTCGGGGTCACCAACGGGTGGCGGGATTTTTGCGACCAAATGTTCCAGAGCATCAATAATACCCATGCCCGACTTAGCGGAAACGGCAACCGCGTCACTGGCGTCTACACCAATGATTTCCTCGATCTCGTGTTTTACCTTGTCTGGATCGGCTTGGGGTAAATCCATTTTATTCAAAATGGGCAATACTTCCAGCCCCTGCTCTATAGCCGTATAACAATTCGCGACCGACTGCGCCTCTACGCCCTGCGCCGCATCCACCACCAATAACGCCCCTTCACAGGCAGCTAAGGAACGCGATACCTCATAAGAGAAATCAACGTGACCTGGTGTGTCGATGAAATTAAGCTGATACGTCTTGCCATCGAGTGCAGTGTAGTTAAGCGTGACCGACTGAGCTTTGATGGTAATACCGCGCTCGCGCTCAATATCCATTGAATCTAAGACCTGAGCGGACATTTCACGCTCTGTCAGACCGCCACAGGTCTGAATGAAACGATCCGCTAGGGTAGATTTACCGTGGTCAATATGGGCAATAATTGAAAAATTGCGAATTAAATCGAGACTAGACACGCTCGGCTTATACCTCAGAGAAACAAAAATGGTGGATTTTCAGAGGCGCGATTGTATCGCAAAGCCGCAGCTCTAGGCTATGAATAGACTCACTCAGAATAGGCTGTAGCGTTAATAGCAACGGAATTAATCAAGGATGGGTCATATTTAGCCACCACAGTGGCCTGAAAAGCGGGTTTATTCTGAATATACATCGCGTGTAAACGCACCATCACCATACCGACAACGAAGCCGCTTAAGGCGCCTATGGCCGCAGTGACGTCGCCCGGCTGGTATTGTGCAGCCAGGGCCATACCCGCAATCATGGTAAATAATGGCACTAAGTAGACCATCATAGCGCCAACAATCAGAGCTCTCTCCGGAATACTGATTTCTACTTCGTCGTTCAACTGAAATGAATCTGCCGCGAGGGGTCCAAGCAATACTCGCAACTGATTGCGGCGGCCGTCAGTCACTTTGTTCATTAAACCTTGGCCACACCCCTTTTGAGCGGCACAGCTGCCGCAGGTGCTGCGGCGAATTGTCTCTACCCACAAAGCGTGGTCTTCGATTCCGACAACGCGGCCTGTTTCACTGATCACGGCTGCTCCCAACTCAAAGATTTTGCCACTTGCTTGGCTGTTAACATCGGCACCTCACCAACTACTGTCGCAAACATCCCCGAATCAGGGAAGGCGACGGTATAGCTTACCGAAGCGCCTCGGCGCATACCACCCTCAGCCACTTTCGCCGCGCCAGTATCAGCCTTTAAGAGAGGCTCCACAAATACCGACATCACTGCAAGACCATCGGTATAAGTGATTGCGCCGCCATCATCTCCGGTGTCTTGTAAGGGCGTAAATCCCGCAGGAATCCAGTTAGGCCGCCAGAGCTGCGCCCGGCTTGCCACAGGACCATCTAGCGCAGCTGGTGTGTGCTCAACTTCGATGGCACCATCGACCACTAACTCGTTATCGGGAATATTCAAATCTAACATAACGTACTGAAATCGCTCCAGCACCTTGCCCTGCTGGTTTACAATATCTGAGCGAAGTAGCAAGCCGGTTTCCTTGTCCAGCGATAATTGATACCCAAGACGGTAAACATCACGCGGCTTTATTGACAGAGTTACCGTATCGCGGCCTGCCACCCGGCCTTCACCTTCTATATCAAGGTCGTAATAGCGATAAAAGCCTTGGTCTTCATCAGGATTAACAAGCCGAATTAACTGAGGCCCCGGGTGAACACAATTAACGTCGTGTCCGTGATGAACCAAGTCTTGGTGATCACCGTCAAGCGACTCCAAGGCTTCAAATTCTTTGCCTTCATTGACAATATGAGTAATACGATAGCTACTCAGCTGGTCACCCAGCTGATAAGTCACAATAGCGCGATAATTTAATTCACGATGACTATGCGTCATTCGATTAAGCAGTTCACTTCCCGAGTCAAGGCTGAGGACTGGGGCACTAAGCAAAACTGCAGCGAGCGTGGTGCAAGCAAGCCTAGCAATCACCCTATTCGGACTCCTGCGAGACAACCCGCGCGTAGGACACCATGCCTTGACCATTATTAAACGCAGCCCGATCGGTGTGCTTGCGCAAATATGCTTCAAAGCGCTTACGAGACTCAAGATCGTTATTCAGTAGCGGCCCGGCCGGGGAAGCCTGCGCCTGAGCACTAACCGCTACCCCACCCACTGCCGCTGACGACGCCTGCGCAGGATACACTCGACCACTCACACCATTATTGTCGGCCACCATTTGCGAGGAGCCACCAAACATGTTGCTACCCAGCGAGCCAATAACGACCACCGCAGCAACACTGGCCGCAATGGCAAGTCCAGAGACAGCCTGTTTCCAGCCATTCTCGGAGCCACTCATCTGCTCATCGCCGGCAATTTCCGCCATAACTCGCGAGGAAATATCCCAGCCTAAAAAAGGACTACTTTCGTTTTTGAGCAGCTGCTGACTGCGGTGTAAGTCAGCCCACTCACTGCGAATTGCCTGCTGGTCAGCGTTGAGAATACGCCTGAGTTCCAGTTCGCTCGCCTCGCCATCCATCAATGCTGATAGAGACTCTCTGACGGTATCGCTCATAGTTCCACCTCTTCGCCACTTATCTGGGCTTTAACTCGCAAATCGACTGCTTCTCGGGCGCGAAAGATCCGCGACCGAACTGTACCGACCGGACAATCCATCACCGATGCAATATCTTCATAACTTAAACCATCAAACTCACGCAGACTAAGGGCAGAGCGCAAATCTTCTGGCAGCGCTTTTATCGCATCTTGGACCACCTTCTTCAGCTCCTCGCCGTAAAGTTGGTTCTCTGGTGTTTCAATATCTTTCAGACCAGAGGGGCCTTCAAAATATTCAGCGTCCGCAACATCAATATCCACTCCGGGTGGCCGGCGATTCCGCGCCACCAAATAATTTTTTGCGGTATTAATCGCTATTCGGTAAAGCCACGTATAAAACGCACTGTCACCCCGAAATCTAGGTAGGGCACGATAGGCTTTTACGAACGCCTCCTGTGCAACGTCCTGAATCTCGTCATTATCTTTCACATAACGCGAAATTAAACCGAAGATTTTGTGCTGATACTTAAGCACGAGTAAATCGAATGCACGTTTATCGCCCTTTTGTACTCGCTCGACAAGTTGCTGGTCGGTCTGTTTAGGCTCGGCCATATTGCCTCACCGCAAGCCTGGCGGCGACATCTACTGAGTAGACCACCGGGGCTAAAAGAAGTTCTGTCATCGTATCCCTTTTCAGCATCTTCACCGCTTAATGCGATGGTTACGCAGGCAAATATTGGTAAGGCGACTCTCAATCAGTATACTTTCCGCCAATTTAGGTCCCGAGCGGCATATTATAGCTGCACTGCGACAGGAGCAAATAACAATATGACCCACTACCATTCACACGATGTTCTAGTGATAGGAAGCGGGGCCGCGGGTCTCACCTTGGCACTACAACTAACAGATACTGCGCGTATCGCCGTTATCAGCAAAGGAGAGCTTAATGCCGGTTCTACCTACTGGGCACAAGGCGGCATTGCGGCCGTGCTGCACGATGGCGACAGCGTAGACGCTCATGTTGCCGACACTTTAGTCGCCGGCGCCCAGCTCTGTCACGAAGATAGCGTGCGGTTCACCGTTAAAAATAGTAGTGACAGCATTAAATGGTTGCTGTCACAAGGAGTGAAATTCAGCCGCTACGAACACGGCAGCAACGCCTTTCACCTCACCCGAGAAGGCGGCCACAGTCAACGGCGAATTATTCACGCTGCCGATGCCACAGGGCGGGAGGTGTCGAACACCCTTACCGCTCGCGCCAAAGAAAACCCCAATATAGAAATCTTCACTGGCCACGTCGCAGTCGACCTTATCATCGATCAACATCGCTGCCATGGCGCCTACGTGCTGAACAGAGACAGCGGTCACGTCGAATTGTTCCACGCAAAAGCTATTGTGTTGGCCACCGGCGGTGCCAATAAGGCCTATTTGTATACCAGCAATCCAGACGGCGCCAGCGGTGACGGCATTGCCATGGCTTGGCGGGCAGGATGTCGGGTCGCAAATATGGAGTTCAACCAATTCCACCCCACCTGTCTTTATCATCCTAAAGCTAAGTCTTTCCTCATTACCGAGGCTATTCGTGGCGAGGGCGGCCGACTTATCTCGGCCAATGGCGAACGTTTTATGTTTCGCTACGATGAGCGCGGAGAGCTAGCACCACGCGACGTGGTTGCACGAGCGATAGATCACGAGATGAAACGCCTAGGCAGCGATTGCGTCTATCTCGACATTAGCCATAAATCGCCTGATTTTTTACTGGAGCACTTCCCCACCATTAAAGCCCGATGCCTTGAGCTGGGAATCGACATAACCCGCGAAGCCATCCCGGTGGTTCCCGCCGCTCACTATACCTGCGGCGGGATTATGGTAGACCGGCGCGGACAGACCGATATACCCGGACTCTATGCGATTGGTGAAACCGCTTTCACGGGCCTGCATGGCGCAAACCGCCTCGCCAGCAACTCCCTCTTAGAATGCTTTGTATATGCGACCTCGGCGGCCGCAGATATCCGGCTGCGACTGCCCAGCTTACCGGCACCCGATATCGCCCTGCCCTGGGATGAGTCACAGGTCACCGACTCTGACGAAGACGTTGTGATATCCCACAACTGGGATGAATTGCGTCGCTTCATGTGGGACTACGTGGGAATAGTTCGCACCAATAAACGCCTAAAGCGGGCCTTGAATCGAGCGGCACTGCTACAGCAGGAAATTGACGAGTATTATTCCAATTACAAAGTCAGCAATGACTTACTTGAGCTGCGGAATCTGGCCATGGTGGCAGAATTGATTATTCGTTCGGCAATGCAGCGCACAGAGAGCCGAGGCCTTCATTACACACTCGATTACCCAGAGCAGCGGGAGGTAGCCGAAGATACCATCCTAACGCCGGAGAATTATAAACCACAGTTGATCAGCGCCATTATTTAGCCCATACGGGCAAAACTAGCCAGCTGACGCAACTTTCGATAGGCGTCAGGGCTAACTTGGTCTGCCAGCACTGGCACGGTGCGCTTCTGACCGCCGAGGAGCTTAAAACGCAGCACTACGGCAAACGGCAATACCGTCGTATCAATACAGTCAACTCGCTGCACCAAGGGGCCGCTAGCTCTTCGCACATCGCCTTGATAAATACGCCACTGGTCATGAGAAAACGCTATCCGGCCCAGTGATTGGGCGCGAAAAAAATACACGTCGCGAAGTATAAAAAAAACAGCGCTACCGATCAGAAGCATTGATGCTGCGACGGCTAGCAAAGCCGGCAGTGCCAACCATAAGCACATCGCTGCGATGCTGTGCACCGCGACAAAATAGGCACACAAACACCGAGACGGCTTAAATTTAAGATCGAGGGGTTTTGGTGAACGTAGTGATGTCATTGACGATCATCGCTAACTCCGGGTCTTCAGGCAGACTTCTACTTAAAAACCACGCAAATAATTCGGTATCTTCGCTCTCCAATAAGCGAATAAAACGCTGCTGACTCTCGTCATCTAAACCTTGAAAACGATGCTCCACATAGGGTACTAGCACCAAATCCAACTCCAGCATGCCGCGACGACAGGCCCAGCGAATTCGCTTGAACTCATTTTCTGAAACCATTATCTTCCACTTCGTGACGGTAGCCTGCATTAAGCGACTACAATAACGCGTATTATAGCGGCAATCGGCGGCAATCACACCGCGCTAAATTTATACTTGCGCACTGGCAAACCGGCACTAGTCGCAACACCCAACCCTCTGAGAGACTATGAATACATTCTGGGAATTTTTAAGCGCTCGATATCCGAATAGCACTACCTCGACAAGGCATTACTGGCATGCAGATAGCGCGTCAGAGCAGACTCTTAGCGACTGCAATATCACTGCGCTGAGCCAGTATGGCTTCGTGGCTGTTGAAGGACCAGACAGCAGTAAATTCCTGCAAGGCCAGACGACCTGTGACTGGCGTAAAATAGACACTGAACATGCTGCGCTGGGAAGCTACTGCAATATTAAAGGCCGCATGGTTATGAGCTTTATCGCCGGCATGCAAACTAGCGATGCGGTATTACTCAGGCTTCATGCCGACACTGGCGACTCCGCCTGCGCCACCCTGGCAAAGTATATCGTCTTTTCAAAAGCAAAAATTCGTAATGCGACTGCAGAATACCTCGCAATCGGTATCTGCGGAAAAAACGCACGAAGCCAATTAATACAAAATATCGGTATAGCACCGACTGCGTCGATGACCCAAGTCACCGATGGTAAAACCGTATTAGTTCAGCTAGACGACAGTGGTGAGCGCTTTGAATGCTGGACACCGGCCGCCGGTGCAATTGAACTGTGGACCAAGCTTAGCGCCGGGGCTACTGTCATCGACTCGACACACTGGGAAGCGCTAAATATTGCGGCAGGGCTTGGTGAAATCTGCAGCACCACCCAAGACACATTCATTCCGCAAATGCTAAATTATCACGTTATTGGTGGCGTCAGTTTTAATAAAGGCTGCTACACAGGGCAAGAAGTGGTCGCCAGGATGCAATATCGCGGCAAACTGAAGCGCCGCCTATATCGCGCTAAAATACTCCGCTCGGAGACAGTATTTGAGCACCTACCCGGTGCCGACTTATTTAATGGCGATGGACCACAAAGTATTGGCAACTTAGTCTCTGCGGTTAGCCGCGGCAAGGAAACTGAACTCTTAGCCGTGCTCACCGAAGACGCCGTAAGCGCGAACGATATTCACTTTGCGAATGAGCCTGCCACCTTGGAAATATTAGATTTGCCCTACGCCATCCCCTCGGCAAAATAAAATGAGTGGCGCAGCTAACCGCGCCACCCTTCTCGTGCAAATAGTACTAATAGCGGGTTTAAATTCGCTTAAGCACCATTCGAGTGCCGGCGTTCATCAGCGGCACTAACAAACGATCATAGCAGCCCGGGAAGACCCTTTGGATCAAATCTAAAAACTTGGCATCACTGCCGATAAGCACCCGGGGCTTAGATCTACGCATACCGCGAATAATAACGGCAGCCGCTTTTTCAGGGGTGGTAGCCGCAATGCGATTAAAAATATCTGCCGTTTTCGCTGCATCTGCCACATTGCCAGTTATTGAATTTAAGTGCCGGCCATTATTGGCGATATTAGTTTTTATACCTCCAGGATGTACCGTAACCACCCTCACATTGGTGTCGCGAATATCCTGACGCAGGGATTCCGAGTAGCCTCGCACAGCAAATTTAGCGGCGTTATAAGAAGATTGCGACGGTATAGATATCAAACCGAACAAAGACGAAATATTAACCACACAGGCCTCTGGACGCGTCAACAATTCAGGTAAAAATGCCTCAACACCGTTAATAACACCCCAGTAATTCACCCCAAACAACCACTCCATATGTTCACGCGGCTGCTCAGCTGCATGACAACTCAGCGCCACCCCAGCATTATTAATAATACCGTCAACCACGCCAAAGTGATCTTTCACCGACGCGGCCCACGCTATCATTGCGGTATTATCACTAACATCCAACTTGGCCAAAAATAATTCCGATTCGCCGCCATACTCGCGCAGGAATTGTAAATTTTCTTCCACAATATCTGAGGCCGCAACCCGCGCGCCGGCTGCCCTTAGGCCAATCACTAATGCGCGGCCAATACCTGAGCCTGCACCGGTCACCGCTATTACTTTATTGTTAAAATTCTTCACGATTAATTCCTATAATCAACTTGTCGCGGCAATTGTCGACTCACTTGTTGGCGCCTCATTTGAGGTAGCCAAAAACTCATATTCCACCGCTGAAAAGTGTCGTGTTGTTAGGCGATATTGCCAAGAAAAGCTTGGCCATAGGGTGGTATTCTTGCCATCTTTAGTTAGATACCAGCTATTACAACCCGATGTCCATGTAGTGCCTATAAAGCGCTGCTGAATGTCAGCATTGAATTCCCGCTGTACCATAGGCTTTAAATCGAGATACTTATTACGATTGTTACGCAGCGTTTTTAAATACTTCAAAATATAATTTATTTGCGATTCTATATAGAAAATAACTGAGGTATTTCCGGGCCCCGTGTTTGGCCCCATGACATAGAGCATATTGGGATAACCCGATACGGCCATGCCTTTGTAGGCTTCGCTGCCAACAGCCCAATCTTTATCTAGCAATCGCCCACCCGCTCCTCGAATAGGAATGGGCGCACCAGAGACCGGCACTTTAAAACCGGTTGCAAATATAATCGCATCAACCTCATGGCGCTCACCGTCAAGAGTATATACCGCGCGCTCATCAATTTTTTCGATGCCGTCCACACAGACACTGACATTATCTTGAGTTAGCGCAGGATAGTATTCATCTGATAACAAAACCCGTTTACAACCCATGGCGTAATGCGGTGTCAGTTTTTCTCGAAGGACGGGATTGGCCACCACCTTCCGCAAATAGCGACGCCCCATCGCCTCACCAAAACGAGTGAGAAAGCTATCCCACATAAAAGCAGGCACAACACTTTCTGCCAATAAATATTGCAGGCGACGAACTGTTTTCTGCAGTATCGGCCAACGTCGATATAAGCGCTGACGACTAAGACTCAAGGGTTTATCAAACTTCGGCATCACCCATGGCGGCGTGCGCTGAAATACCTTTAATGACTGCACCTTCGGCTGGATTGAAGGTATAACCTGAATTGCGCTCGCGCCAGTGCCAATGACCGCTACCCGCTTGCCGACCAAACTGTAGGTCTTATCCCACTCTGCGGTGTGCATTACTTTGCCTGTAAAATTATCCACGCCCGTTATTGCGGGGTATTGCGGAATATTTAAGGCGCCAATTGCCATGACTACCGCACGGGCGCGACGTCGACTACCGTCGGCAAACGTCAACGTCCACACGCCGCTAGCTTCGCAAAAAACCATATCGCTCAGCGCTGCGTTAAACTTTATTTTGTCCCGCAACTTATATTTATCGGCGCAATGGCGCAGGTAATGAAAAATTTCTTGCTGAGGCCCGAAAGTCCTACCCCAGTCGGGTTTTGGTTCAAAAGAAAAGGAATATAAATGTGAAGGCACATCGCAGGCTGCGCCTGGATAGACATTGTCTCGCCAGACACCACCGACGTCGCCCGCCCGCTCATAGATAACAAAGTCGTTAAGCCCTTGCTGCTGCATGCGAATCGCTAGGCCCAAACCACCAAAACCAGCGCCAATAATGGCAACCTCGTCCAGTCCACTTTTATGCGGCGCCATACTGTCATTCTTCGTCATTGCCTTTATACCACTCTTGTTCTTGCTTTCCAGAAATCGCCCAGCACTCTTGCCGTTAGTCCCGGCTCTTCCAGCATGGGCAAATGACCCACCGCGGGTAAAATCATTGCCTTAGCACCATCGATTTGCTCACAAAATTGGTCGGCACAGGTCACATCCAAAACTTGATCAGAGTCGCCCCATAACACCAAAGTAGGTGCGGAAATCTGAGCCAAACTCAAAAAAGTGTCTTTTAGAGAGTCGACTAAATGCGAGAAGATAAAATCATTTACCGGCTTGCGATGGCTCATTGCTCCGGCCATAAAGAAACTCAGGATCATGCCAAAAATACGCTGACGACGGTGCAATGCTATTGCAAAAACTCGCCATGTATCACCGCGGGACGTCGGCGATAAATAATTGACCCCCGCCGCCAAACCACTTTCCAACTGACTAAGATGCCTCCCCGGCACTCCCGCGGAGTTCATAAGACACAAGGTTTGAACAAGGTGCGAATGCCGCGATGCAAGCTGAGCAGCAATGGCCCCGCCCATAGAGCTACCGGCAATATGCGCCTTATCTACGCCTAAGGCCTGCAACCAGACCGCAATACGATCGGCCTGCGCAGCCATTCGGTAATCGCCTTCAGCATGGAAATCGCTATCACCAAAGCCCGCTAGGTCGGGCACTAAGAGGTAATTATCTCGGCGCAGCTTTGCCGCCAAATAGCTCCAATTTTCTTTGCTTGACCCAAAACCGTGGAGCAATACTACGACGGGGCCGGCACTATTTCCGCCGGCCCAATAACAAATATTATGATCGCCAACTTGCTGAACTCGACGCTTCAATCCTGCTTGAACATTCATTAACGGTTGCAGGCGTTGCCATAAACTTGCTTTAGGTTTCCAGCGGGCTACTCGCGCTTTATCAATATCAGCCAACGGCGTCGCTAAATACCGATCACGCATGGTATCTAGCTCCGCCAACATCGCGGTATTTTCTATTGCAATTTCATTGACCGCATTCACGCCGTAGCACCAGCCAGCTTATCGTCGTAGGCGTTAACTTCATCGACTAAAGAATCTACCTCTTGTAGATAGTGGGCATTATCATGATCCCAAGGGTGGAAGCCCGGCTTAAAGTAATCCAGCCAATCAGGGATCGTTCTGCGTAGCATTCCCGGCGAGCCCCATAGGAAGTTGATGGTTTTAATCCAGCCCTTAATATTGAAAAGCTGACCTTCCCGACGCACTAGCCCGATATGAAATGGAATAACCATCGCCCAGAAAATAGTTGTCGCGGTAATCAAAGCTAGGCAACGATGCAAATAGCCGACAACCCCACCACCAAAAACTTGCTGATACACATCGTAAGCCACCGCCTTGTGCTCTGTTTCTTCCAATGCATGCCATTTCCAGATTGCAGCATATCGTTCCTCTGCACCCTCAAGGCTGCGTGGCTCACTAAGCACCATATTGGCTAAAATTGCGGTGAGATGTTCTAAAGCGATAGTGCCCGCAAGCTGCGTCGACTTGGGTGTATAGCGGGTAAAAAACTTTAATAACCCGACGATAATTCGGCCATAACGATCTGCTGGCATTCCTTTTTGCACTAAAGCGTCGTTATACTCTTCATGTTCACGACCGTGCATTGCTTCCTGACCGATAAACCCACGTACTGACTCCTTTAGCTCCGGATCGCGAATCCGATCCCGGTAGTGGCGCACGCTATCAATAAAAAATCGTTCGCCATCTGGAAAAAAAATCGACAGGGCATTAAAGAAATGGCTGATATGAGCACCACCCGCGTGCCAGTCACCGATGCGGTCTTTAGGTAAGTGGAATTCAAGATTACGACGTACCGGCTGAACGATAGTTTTCATAAAGCTTCTCCCTAACAGGTTATTTTATGTAACATCAGACAATGTAACACCATATGATGCAACATTAATCTTGACATCATTCAATGTCAAGTACATCCGTTCAAAAACTTTCTCCTATTTGAGCGGCCTTAAAATTAGGCCCGCAGGGACACGGTCCGAGTAAAATCCACGATCAAGGTCGCAAGCTCTTCGGGGTGAGATAAAGGCAACCAATGGCCACCACTGACGTGATGAACGGAGGTGTTTGGCGCCCACTCAGATATTCCAGAGTACAAATCTGCGCCAAGAAAACGATCATGAGTGGGAATTACAAGATGCACCGGCACCTCACTAGTCCGCTGACGCGGCTCGCGGAAACAGGGCAAACAATTGGCCCTATACAGCGCCATACCGTGAACACCATCGCGCCGACGCTGCGCTCGCTCGGCCACTATATCTCCGTGGGTTTCAATGCCTTCAAATACATACAATGAACGCGACCAATATCGCCCCAGCACAAAACGCCACAAGAACGCAGGGAGCAACGGCAGATGAAAGAACCAGATATACCAAGAGCGGAAAAATTGTTTAACCATCGAGCGCACGCCGTCCTTCTCTCGCAAACGTTGACGCACCCAATGGCCCATATGATCCAAGCAGGGGCCTGATATGGAGGTATAAGATAAAATTTTATGTTGGAATCTGGGACAGCTGACAGACTCCCAGCTCTGCACCGAGCCCCAGTCGTGACCAACTAAATGAAACTTAGGCTGGCTACAAAACTGCGCAGTTACGGCCTCTAGATCTTCCTGCAGCCGCCCTAAGCGATAGGCATTCTGATCAGCTGGCACCGCCGAGTTTCCCGCTCCACGAACGTCGTAGCGGATAAGGTAAAACTGATCGACAAGGTAATCCGCAAGCAAGTTCCAAACACCGCTATTGTCGGGATAGCCATGCACCAAAACAATATTCGGCTTGCTAGGATCCCCCTGGCAATACACCGCAAGCTTGACGCCTCCGGAATAACAGAACTGTGGCTCGGGGAGCAGACCTCCGGCGTTTTTGTGCTCGGCACTAAGCTCGTCAGACGCTAACATTCTCATAGTACGTTCCAATGCAATAATTTAGGCTGACAATAAAACTCAAGCGAGCGACTCCAACTTCACATAATTTAAAACGGGTTGAAATTTGCATATTCTGGCAGAGCTACCCGCGTGCGCATTGCTTTTAAGGTTTCAAACGGATTATCTACAATCATTGAATTCACCAAGCTCGCAGGCAAGGCGCCAACGGGATTTAAATGCAGCTGAAAGACAACTTTAGTTTGGGTATCACTAAGCGGGGTCAACTCGAAAAAACCGGCCACCTCATCAACTCGCACTGCATCTGTTTTAGTCGGCAAGGCCGCTTGGGCGGATTTAGGAAGTGCATCAGCTTTAACCCCAGACAACTTTACCGTCGTTACACGAGTAGCCGTATCTTGATATATTTCATTGCGCAAAATCATTTCGCGATCGGCGGCGGGCCAAGGGAAGTCATTCTGCAAATACTGATAACGATCCATTAAACTGGCTTTATAAAGCAGCTTGGGGCTTTTACATTTAAACATCCAATGCACAAAGCCACTGGTGTCGTCTAGCAAGGCCATCACTTGGTTAAGCTCAGCATTGACTATCGACTCACCACGAAATGCCTTGTAATCCGAACCCTCTACGACGCGCGTGTAAACCCGAATACCGTCCTCATCCTTTGCTAGCTCCCACTCGCCGGCGAAAGCAGAGACACTCAGCAGTAAGAACACCACCAACACCAAACACTGATCTTTTATTCCGTTCACATCCACCTCCAACTATTGATGATTTCAATTCATTGCAACATAAAATAACTAAATTACTAAGCCATCGCTATGCAGGCACTAGGCTTTTCGGTCTTTAGTCCAGACCGCTTACATCCGGTAGGTAAACTGCATGGCAACGGAACGCGGAGGCTCAAGAAACCCGGTGTGACTAGTCGCCCCGAATATCGTTTTCGACAAAGGTGTGTCACCGGCATATACGATGATGACCTTATCCGTTAAGTTTTTTCCTACCAATGCCAATTCCCATTGTTTATCAATGGGCCCAATACCAATACGACCATTCACTTTGAAAAACCCATCCTGCTCAACGCGGGGGTCCAAGTTGGATGACGGGTTGTAGTTGTCAGTAAAAATAATATCCAAACCCATACCAATCCCCATTGTTGGGCTGATAGGCCGAATATAACCGACGAGGAAGGTACCGGACCAATCAGCAACATATTGATTAGTCTGCCCAGTGTAGTCACAGCTAGAACCATCTGCAGAAGTCGGCGCTTGATCTTGCTGACACTGACCATTCTCAAAGTCAGTGAACTCAAAATCAAGTAATGCCACCGCGCCCCCCAAACTCAAATAGTCGGTGATTTGCCAGCGGCCATCCATCTCAATACCCATGGTGACAGCTTGCTTGGCATTACCAACATTGAAGCCCAGAGTCCCGTCAAAGATACTAATTTGAAGATCGTTGTACTGAGTATAAAATGCCGCAATATTTAACTCCGCTGCGCCGCCTAGCAAACCTGTTTTGAGGCCCAACTCTAAGCTCCTCGCTTCCTCTTCTTCATACTCAAACGTGCCAACCAAAACCTGTTGATTAGGCGTAATAGCACCCGGATTGCGGGGCGTAAGTTCCCTACTCGGCGACATATTTGAACGCGCATCGAAGCCGCCAGCTTTGACGCCTTTAGTCGCCGTAAAGTAGGCCATCCCATCTTCGGAATAGTCCCATTGCACATTAAGCAGCGGCGAAAAAGACTTCTCCGTGCGCTTGCCACGCAAATCATGGCGTTCTGCAGAAAAGGTAATGGCGGACACAGTATCTACCTCACCAAAAGGTAAAACATTGCCCTCCAAATCTGCGAACTCAAGTTTGCGACTGCCGGTCTTTTGCTCTAGCGTTCCGCGCCCACCCAAGGTTAAGCGCCAATCATCACCAAAGTGGAAGGTAGTCTGCAAAAAAGCAGAATATATGTTTGATGTGCTTAGAAACTGACGAGGCGCAGTTATATTCGTTACCGCATTACCTGCATCACCGATACCAGCAATTTCTTCTAGCGCACCACCCAGCGGATTGGGGTCAAAATCCCCTCTAGCTCCCCCTTCGGTGAGATCAGCCGCATTCAGTAGCTGCACTACCACATCGGAATCCTGAATAAGTTTATCGCGGAAATCTAGCTCATTGCGCTGCAGATAAACGCCGCCAATGTACTCTATATCTTCACCTGCCGGTGATATCCAACGCAGCTCTTGGCTGTACTGGGTGTAATCCTCACCGAGCTCCAACTTAAATAGTTCTGCTGCGGTAGCATCGCAGTCGCAGAGATCGTTATAGGTATAGTGTAAGTAACCTGTTATTGCGGCGAATTCATGTCCGCTGTCGTTCACGCTAAAAACATTAAACGTTAAATTGGTGGTGTCATTATTACTATAATTACCATTCGAGCTATTTTTGTAATCTTGGAAATTATTTCGCACTGACTCATCAGTATCAACATTTACAACCCCTGGGAACTGGGTATTGTCTAGTATTTCAGCCTCTGTGCGACCCGTAAACAGAAACACATCGGAAGTAGATGGCTCGTCGTTAATGATTTCACCCTGACGACCCAAGGTATCGAAACTTCCGGTTTCCAGCTTCAGCGACAGCTTAGTTTGATCGGTCGCCTGCCAATTTAACTTTACACGGAACGTCTGCTGGTCATACTGTGGTCCGGTTCTTCCCAAAAACAAATTTTCCATAAAGCCGCCGTACTCACGTAGTCGGGCGGCAAAGCGAAAACCAACGGTGTCCGTAATAGGCCCTGACAGCATCAAATCATGGACGTTGTCGTCAAATTTGGGTTCGTAAAGCGTTGAGAACAAGCCTTCGAAGTATTCTGTGGCATCGGCCGTAATAAGGTTAACCGCTCCGGCGATACTGTTCTTGCCGTGTAAGATATTCTGCGGCCCGCGCAGAACTTCAACTCTGGCCAAATCTAAAAACGGTGCTCTAGCTAACTGCGCGCGGCCGTAATAAATACCGTCAACATACATACCCACTGACTGCTCAAAGCCCTGGTTCATACCAGTACCAATGCCGCGAATAAAAATATCCGTGCTGATACCACTTTCCGTTACAGTCAGATTCGGCACATAGGCTTGGAGATCTTCCATACGGTTGATACCCGCTTCCATCATTTTTTCGCCACTAACGGCACTAACAGAAACGGGTACATCTTGAAGACTTTGAGTCCGATGTTGGGCCGTGACAACCACTTCTTCCAACATGGCGGCCATTGACCCTGCGGGAAAGACAGCAGACGCAAGCAAACAAAACACAAGGGATGTATTACGACTAACCATAACTCAGGACCTACTTTTCAGTTTTATTGTTATAATAGATGCCATTATGCGACACTGTTTAATGAGACATTAATTGGCGACTCATCAGATGTCAAGAAAAGTGTGACGATGACACGATTAGCCTATTTTTAAAGCGGTGTTCGGCTGGAAACTTTGTTTCCCACTAGACGCAGCATTATAAATTGCCAATTTAAATGAAACTGTTACACCTGGATTGTATTCCAATTTAGAGGGCGCCGAGCGCAGTAAATAGCATGAAAATCTCCGAAGACACCATCAATAGTATCGCCCAACTGCTACCGCAAACGAATATCGCAACGAATGCTTCGACAACCGAGCACCAGCGTGATTATTCGGTCGAAGAGCTTGCGCTCGCTGCCAACACTACCGTGCGCAATATTCGCGCCTACCAAGATCGCGGCGTACTGCCGCCGCCGGCACTCCAAGGCCGAAAAGGCATTTACAGCAATTTACATCTTTCGCGCCTTCGTCTTATCGCCAATTTACTCGACCGGGGCTACACCCTCTCTAGCATTCGCGAGCTGATATCTGCGCTTGAAGAAGGTGTTGGGCTGAGCGAAGTACTAGGTATAGAATCTGCCCTAAACTCGCCATGGACAAATGAAGCACCCACTACAATCGGCATGACCGATCTGGTAAAAATGTTTGGCAGTAAATTAACACCCTCGGCGATTAAAACGGCCCATGATCTTGGCTTATTTAGCATTTCAGGTACCGAGTTACGAGTGTCAAGCATGAACACTTTAAAGGTGGCCGAAGAGCTGTGTGCGACGGGTATACCCCTAGACGAGTTATTAGATATTCTACGAATGATGCGCGGAAATGTGCAGCGAGTAGCAAATGAGTTTGTCAAATTAGTATCACGTCACGTGCTAGAGCCCTACGCCGAGCAGAAAATACCGCCGCCAGAAGAACTACCCAAAATCGCTGAATTAGTATGGAAATTACGGCCACTTGCAGAGAAGGTGGTCGATGCTGAACTCGGACGCGCAATGGAAATAGCGGCCGGTCAGTTTTTGGCTGACACCCTGGAATCTATAATGGACGATCTACCCAAAGATTCTCCCTATAGACGTTAATCACTGACGGCCCTTATAAGCACCAATCGATGGCTGATCGGCCATGAGTTTCAAGATAGGCGTTTGCTTTAGAAAAATGTCGGCATCCCAAAAAACCGCGATGCGCTGATAGTGGCGATGGATGCGGAGCCTCTAATATAAAGTGGCGTCGCCGGTCTATTGCGAGCCCTTTTTTTTGTGCATGACTGCCCCACAGCATAAATACCAAATCTCGGCACTGTTCATTTAGCGCCTTAACGATGGCATCAGTAAAGATTTCCCAGCCCCGCCGCTGATGAGAAGCTGCCGCACCCTCCTCTACCGTAAATACACTGTTTAGCAATAGCACACCCTGATCCGCCCACGCTTGCAGATGGCCATGATCAGGGATACTCACACCCAAATCTGCCTGCAGCTCTTTATAAATATTGCGCAATGACGGCGGAATTTTTACATCTGGCAACACCGAGAAGCTTAATCCGTGAGCCTGACCACTGCCGTGGTAGGGATCCTGCCCCAGAATCACGACCTTAACATCTGCAATTGGCGTGCTGTTTAAAGCAGCAAACCAGTATTCACTTGGCGGATATACCGCTATACCAGCAGATTTACGGTCTTCAATAAACTGCAGCAAATCTTGAAAATAAGTCTGTTTAAGCTGCTCACCAAGGACAGCCTGCCATGACGCCTCCAACATTATTGCCATTTAGCAGACCTGCCATTATCAAATAGTGAAATTAGGACCTTCTTAAACTAACTATTGCACCCGCTAAGCAAACAGCAATGTGCTGTAAACATCTAAAATCGAGTAAAAACCGCGGCTTTAGCATAACAAAATATTAGTAGCAGTACTCACTGGTGGGAACCACATCTATCTCATCAAAATCGATAAAATTGACGCAGCTATTTATCATTTTCTGCATATTATTTTCTTGTTTTGAACTATCACCAACGGCATCATAAAATACCGCAGGATCAGTCATCGCCAAGCTAGGAAAACATTCTTCTACAATTGCGTGATAGGCAGCGGCGTCTTTTCCGTTCACATCGCTGACAATATTCTGAACATAGCGGAAGGTTGACTGGGTTTCTAGAGCGATAGCCGTGTGGGTGTTTTGCCAGTAGCTCAACCACGCTTGGTACTCTAAGCGCTGCGGGCAGCGCAGCAGCGCCACCTGACTAAATCCAGGAGTACGCACGCCAGTCTCAGCTCGGTGCTTGATGTTTGCTAGGCGCTCCACTTCATCGACATGGTAGCGGCTAAACTGCACGGAAATGCGCTGAATCAGCTCATCTAGAGAGTCAGTTGCAAGTGCATCATCAAGCCAAACGCAGCACATGGCATCAAACAGCGAGGCGGAGCTTTGCATGCGTAACGCCGCCGCCGGCGCAACATCGCCATCGGCGATATTAAGCTGCACCCTACCGACACCGACGACTTGCTGCAAAGCAGGCACCAAATCGTGGTGAAGAGTGCGGCTCCATCCCTCGTCAGAGGTATCGAGCCATAACAAATAGATCACTTTTCGCATTTGCACTCCCCGGCGGCTATATGCGCTAAATACCAATCGGCGGTGTCGCCGTGGACGCATTATCGATCAGCATTTCAGCGGCATTTATAAATCGTGACTCATCCGACGCCAAATACAGTACCAGCGCCGCGATATCCTCAGGCTCACACATTGGGTGGGCTTCGGTAGACAATGACTCGATCTCTTCGCGAGTCGCTGACTCCTGACCAGTAGCGACCTTAAAAACCATCGGTGTCTTGACACCATCGGGATGAATCGAGTTGCAGCGGATGCCATTGCGCTTTTCACGACAATACAAAGCAACTGACTTAGTCAGCGCCATCACTGCGCCTTTACTCGCGCTGTAAGCGGCGACAAACGACATACCGTGCATAGCGGCAACCGATGACATATTAATAATAGAGCCGCCGTTGCCCGACGCTTCCATCGCAGGAATAGCGGTTTTACACCCCAAAAACACGCCTTCATTGTTAACCGAATTAACGCGCCGATAATCTTCTAAGCTGCAATCGACAACATTGCCTAGCGTCATCATGCCAGCATTGTTTACCAAGACATCTAGGCGGCCAAAACGCTCTACCGCAGTCGCGACTACGCGCTGCCAGTCTTCTTCGCTAGTCACATTGTGCTTTACAAAAATGGCCTTATCACCAATTAGCTCAGCCACAGCTTGGCCATCTTTCTCATTTAGGTCAGTAAGTACCACCGACGCCCCCTGCTCTGCCAACATTATGGCATCAGCACGCCCCATACCGCTGGCGGCGCCAGTCACAATACATACTTTACCTTCAACACGGCCCATAAATTACCTCATAATTGTTATTGATATCGCTAAACGGTGGCTGAAATAGCCTGCCAAACACAGCCAAAGTTACAGGATGTTAACCGCCAGTAAATCATGCCTTTGAATAAATAAAAAGTGCAGACTAATTACCCTTTGGTAAGATTAGCCCTAAGTAAACTTGGAGCTACTATGAATCTTCCCTCTATCACCCACAAAATCGCCATTACATCATTCATTTTATTAGCGCTCGGCGCCATTGGCGTTCGATTTAATTGGTATGGCTATCAAGTGGGCTTAATGATGTTCGGTCTTGCCGGCCTCCTAAGCTTTATTAGTATATGTGCCTCTGCATTTTTCACTCGACGCACCAAAACTTCGGCGGGACAACGCCAACTCAGTCGGGCCGCCCTCATCGCACTACCGGCTATCATTTTTTTCAGCCTTGGACTTTTTAGTGGCGCCGGCGCGCCATTAATCCATGACATTAGCACTGACACCGAAACCCCCCCCAAGTTTATTGCCGCCAAGCTAGAGCGGCGCGCCAGCGATAATAGCCTAGTCTACGCAGCCGGCAACCGTGAACTTCAACAACAGGCATACCCTGACATTCAAACCATTCCCACCCTGCTTAGCGTCACAGCTGCACAAGACAAGGCACGGGCAATTGCAGAAAATTTGGGCTGGCAAGTCACCTACCAAGAAAGTGGCCATATTGAAGCCACGGTGAGCAGCTTTTGGTTCGGCTTCACCGACGACGTTATCATTAGGATCAGCGAAACCCCTAGTGGATCGATTATTGACCTCCGCTCTGCTTCACGTGTGGGCAAAGGCGATCTCGGTGTTAATGCCAGCCGAATTCGCCAATTCTCTCAACAATATCTTGAATAAGAGCTGGCTCATACGGGGCAATCATTAGGGCCGGCTCGATTCATTCCCGCCAAGCATTGTATTGCAATGGAGATTTACCCAGCGACGCTTAGCCCTTACCATCAGCATGCTATGTTGAACTAAAGCAACAAGCATCAATTAACGGTTCGTTTATCGGCAGCTAGCAGACTAAACTTGGGTGGCAACTAAATTTTGCGCTACGGCCCTAATCGGGGTTAATTCGATTAATAATCCGCAAAAACGTAAATAACAGCTGTCTTAGGTGGATTCATATTCTAAAACATAAAACGTCAGCATCGAAGTCAGGCCTTGCCTCCGGCAAAGCAAACTATCTCGGCCTACAACGCAAGTTAAGTGGCGTATTGTTTTTGGCCATAGCCCTTGTCATGGGTGGCAGAGCCTATTACGCCTACGTCCAAACAAACAGTCATCATCGAGAAGCCGTTCGCAGTGACTTACTGCAACTTGAAGCGACCTTCGAATCCTTAAACCAGCGTTCCAATATGGAGCTATTCCGCTTAGCTAACAGTCAAGCCATCCCCAATATCTCAGATCTTGAGAAAGCACTGTCAGATGACATCGTAAACAGCCAAAATTTGTCCTTGTTATTACCCGGACAGTTATCTGGCATCGATTCAGTCTATTACCTAGCTTATGATGGACGCGTACTGTTTAGCTCGCGGCAGCCGACATCTGTATTCCGCCTAAATCCCGAACATATCCAGCGGGCTTTAAGCGCCATTGATAACAAGACCCAGCCAGTCGTCACCATAGAGTGTGATACTCAATGCTATCAACACGCATTCATTCCCGTTCATGACCGAAATAACCAAGCATTCATCATTAACATCAATCGTTCTGCAAAGTTTTTAATAGACGATTTTTCAGATGTTAGTGGCGCAGACATCGCCCTAGTATCACTAGCAAAAGATTTAGAAATAAACGCAGCACCCCAGATCATACTAGCCAGCAGCACAGACAAAACCCAAAAAATACTGAATGCCTTGGGCAGCAAATTTGATTTTACAAAGCACATAAACAACAGCTATTTAGATTCAAGCAATTTTTACAGCGCGCGCATTTCTCCGTTAAATTCAAGCGCAGACACCCCCCACTACGTGGCAATCATAAAAGACCATTCAAGAGTCTACCAACAGGTATTTCAGACCATCAAAGAGATCTTTATTAGCTCTCTTTTAATGCTCGCAATCATCCTGATATTAATTGCAGTAATTCTGAAACCCTCATTAAATCGATTATTAGAGCTAGCAAAAATTCTACCGCTTCTTCCCCTGGGAAAGTTTAAAGATGCTAAGCAGTCACTTAAAAAAGTTGATTCCAATTCTCGCTGGAGTGATGAGATAGATATCCTCGCGGCAGCGGTCGACAAAGTCATCGACTCACTAGACAGCATGGACAAAATTGTAAATGATCATAGAAAAGAGCTGGCTGAGAAGATCGATGCACTCACAGAAGCTAAAGTATTTAACGAAACGCTACTAGATCGCTCTCCCCTCGCCATCCTCATTCATGATCTCGACGGGAAGATTCGAAATATCAACAAACTGGGTCGTCAGTTAAGCGGCGTAACTGAGCAGCTACCTGTCGATGCCAACATCAATAGCTGGGTAAAAAACGAGCATCAATCGACAAGCCTGAGCGCCCAGCTTCGTTCAAGCTTGAATCGCGAAGGTAAAAAAACTCAAAACGAAACATCATTTTTTACCGCAGACGGAAGAAAGCTAGATTTCTTGTGGACTCATAGCAGCCTTCATATTGACGGCGAGCTCAAAATATTGTCCTTGGGAATAGATATTACCGAGAGACGTGAAGCGAATGAAAGCTTGCACTGGCTGGGACAACACGACCGCGTAACTGGTTTGCTAAATCGCAGTAGCTTTAGCGAAGCAGCAAATAATTACATCAGAAAATATAAAAGGACCATGGCCATCGAGCTACTGATGTTAGATATCGACGATTTCGCCATGTTTAATGATCGGCACGGCTTTAATGCCGGAGACAAGTTACTCAATGATATCGCTGCGCACTTACACGAATCACTACCCCCAGACACCCTAATATCACGCACTGGATCCGGCGAATTCTGCGCCTTAATTCATCACCCAATGAAATCCCAATCGAGAGCCAAGGACCTAGCTCTAGAGCACCTCACACGCTTCACTTTTATACATGGCGACAACAAGGAGGCGATATGTTTATCAGGGGCTGTCGATTCATTTAATAATAATCTCAGCGGTATCGATGAGTTAATTTTAAATATCACGTCGACGATGGTAAGAGTGAAAAACAAGCTTCGTGGTCATTTGTACTACGCTAGCGATGAGGACGATAGCAGTCGATCGTCTAGGCACCAGAAACAGCAGATGAAAGAGCAGCTGCTATCAGCGTTAAACGAAAATAGGCTGGTTTTATTTTATCAACCGATACTCAATCTCAATACCAATAGTATTAGTCACTGTGAGTGTTTAGTGCGTCTGCTAGACGACGAAGGGCAGTTTATTGCGCCTGCTAATTTCATTGGCATTGCATCTGAAGCAGGTCTAATGCCAAAGCTGGATTATTGCGTTATCGAAAAGGCCATGCGGCAGCAATGCCTGTGGGAAGACTCAGGCATTGCCACTGGCTTAAGTATTAACGTTACGGCCCCCACATTGGAGCAGGCTGATTTCAAGCAGCGAATAGAAGATTTAATTCAGTTAACAGGCGCCAACCCACACCGACTTATTTTTGAAATAGTCGAAACCGATGCCATATCGAATTTGAGTGTTACTCGTGATCTCCTCAACCATTTCAAAACCATAGGCGCAAAAATCGCTTTCGACGATTTTGGGGTAGGCTTCACTTCGTTTGAATATGTGCGCGACCTTCCCGTTGACTACATTAAAATTGATCAGTCTTTTGTGCGCTTTATTCACGAGCGTGAGCAAGATCGCGTGCTGGTCAAGTCAATGGTTGAAATGAGTCATAGCTTGGGTAAGAGTGTAATTGTAGAGGGTGTCGAGAGCCGAGCAGCGCTAGATATAGTAAAAGAAATGGGAGTTGAATACGTTCAGGGCTACCATGTCTGCCGCCCCATGCCGATAAGTGCATTGGATCTGTCTCTGCATTTACGGCACTAACGGCGGCGTCACTTAGTGGCCATTTAAGCTATTGCTAATTCACAGAAACCACGGCTAATAGGTGCTGCGCACACGCGACACCGCGTTCTTCCAGCCAGTGTAACGCCGCGCTCTATCCACTTCGTTCATCGAGGGGTCAAACCCCCTATCACACCGCCACAATGCTGCAACTTCTTCTAAGGAACTATAAATACCAAGCTGTAAGCCTGTTAAATACGCAGCACCTAATGCCGTTGTTTCAGTAACTAAAGGTCGCTCGCAGCGGCAGTCCAACATGTCGGCTAAACGCTGTACCACCCAATTATTGGCAACCATACCGCCATCAACACGCAGGGTTTCAAAGTCTGCGCCATCACCGCGCATCGCTTCCAATAAATCGCGGGTTTGATAGCACACCGACTCCAAGGTCGCCCTGGCTATATGGGCGATACCGGTATCGCGGGTTAAGCCGAAAATGGCACCACGGGCATCCGGATCCCAATATGGCGCACCTAAACCTGTAAAGGCGGGTACCATATAGACGCCATTGGAACTCTCTACACTTTCTGCCAAGGGCTGTGTTTCTGCGGCAGAACCAATTAAATTCAGGCCGTCGCGCAGCCACTGCACCGCGGCACCGGCAACAAATATACTGCCCTCGAGTGCGTAACAGACTTCGCCGCGTATGCGATAAGCAACAGTGGTTAACAATCGGTGCTCAGAGCGCACGGCCACCGAGCCGGTGTTCAAGACCACAAAACATCCCGTGCCATAGGTGCTTTTCGCCATACCCGGAGTAAAACAAGCCTGACCCACAGTTGCCGCTTGCTGGTCGCCAATCAGCGCACAGATGGGAATCGATGCACCAAACCAGTCACTATCAGTGCTGCCATAGTCGTCACAGCTGTCTTTGACTTCTGGCAGCATAGCGCTAGGGATACTAAATAGGGCTAGTAGATCGGCATCCCATTGCTGTGTATGAATATTAAAAAGTAATGTTCTTGAGGCGTTGCTAGCATCAGTGGCATGTCGCTTTCCGCCGGTCAATCGCCACAGCAAAAAGCTATCTACAGTACCAAAAGCCAACTCCCCAGCCTCTGCACGCGCTCTTGCGCCACTGACATTATCTAGTATCCAGCCAACTTTACTGCCGGAAAAATAGGGGTCGAGTAATAGGCCGCTGCGCCGCGACACAATGTCTTCTACACCCTGTGCCTTGAGTTCCGCGCAGCGCGCTGCGGTACGTCGATCCTGCCAGACAATAGCGGGATAGACCGCTTCACCGGTTTTTCTATCCCAAACGATAGTCGTTTCGCGTTGATTAGTAATACCAATTCCGGCAACGTTTGCGGCGGTAATCCCGGCCGCGGCGAGGGCTTTACGGCAGCTATTTAGCGTCGTCTCCCAAATTTCTTCTGGATCATGCTCTACCCAGGCATCCTGCGGGTAATACTGGGTAAACTCCTGCTGACCAACACCACAGGTTTCGCCCTTTGCATTAAATACAATGGCTCGTGAACTTGTGGTGCCCTGGTCAATAGCCAGAATAAAAGTATCCATTTGGGAAATCGCCTCCGTTAAATTATCACCACCCTATGATGGCAGAGAGTTCGGATGGCGACCAGAATTTAGCACCTTATATGGTGGTGAATCCGCGCTTAGGCCAGTATTCCGCCGTCTACACGAATATGTTCGCCGGTAATATGGCATCCGTCTTCAGATGCCAGCATCGCAATAACGCCAGCGACAACCTCAGGCCCCTTTGCACCGGTTAATGATGTAATTCTCGACAATAAATCGAAATCGGCATCTGCGGGAAAGCTTAAACCCTGCACCATATTGGTATTTATATCGCCAGGGCAAACACAATTCGCCCTGACTCCACGTTTGGCATATTCCACGGCGATACTGCGGGTCATCGCCAGTACGCCGCCTTTACTTGCCGCATAGGCTGCACCCCAGGGCAAGCCTTGCAGGGAAGCCGTAGATGCCGCATTCACGATATTGCCCTTGGTTTTTAGCAACTCCGGTAACGCTGCTTTGCAAAGCATGAACGTACCGGTGAGATTTACCGAAATCAACTGATCCCAAATGTCCAAGCCGAGTTCGTGACAATTGGAAAACCGCAGGATTCCCGCCATATTCACCACGGCATCTAAGCCACCGTACTCACTGACACAGGCGTCAATACAGCGCTCTGCGCCGCCGATTTCGCTAATATCAAACCGGTAGGCGATCGCCATTCCGCCTGCCGTTTTAATTTCATCAATCAAAGTATTGAGATCAGCTTCGTTGATATCTGTACACCAGATCTTTCCGCCTTCGGCAGCCAAACGCAGCGCGCTCGCCCGACCAATGCCCGATCCCGCGCCAGTCACTAGCACTACTTTGTTCTCAAATCGCTTCATATTTCTACCTGTTATTATTTTTGCCAAGAAAGTTTAATCTGAGCTTAAGATGGCAGATATTAGCCAAGGCCGTCTACCCCCTGAGAATCACATCACCAAGAAGTTCAAAAAAACGAACCAAGCACACCGTGATGTCATGACTAGATACCGTTTTGCCCCGCGGCATGACCGCTTTTGATAGTCAGTGTGACGCGTTTCGTCCTTGTCTTTAAAGCCTCGTCGACTAAGCTGAGCTCACCATAATCGCCGTCCCCATTAAAGTAAAAATGAGCTCAGCGCGACCATACATATTAGATGATAGACCCTCTATTTTAAGGAGACCGACGTGAGCGATCTCGATCAATTTCGCCAAACTGTACATGCATGGCTAGAAGAAAATTGTCCGCCGGCAATGCGTACGCCCATCACGCGTGAAGAACAAGTCTGGGCGGGAAAAAACAAAGTCTTCCCTAACCAAGACGCCAAACTTTGGTTTGAGCGCATGCGCGATAAAGGCTGGACCGCGCCTGAGTGGCCCGCTGAACTCGGCGGTGGTGGTTTAGACGAGCGCCAAGCCAAGGTCCTAAGAGATGAAATGAAGCGCTTAGGCTGCCGAACTCCCTTATTCGATCTTGGTATATGGATGCTAGGCCCAGCAGTACTCGAATACGGCACCGAGGAACAACGTCAGCAGCATATTCCCAGTATTGTCCGCGGTGATGTGCGCTGGTGCCAAGGCTACTCTGAACCCGGCGCGGGCTCCGATCTAGCCAGCCTACAAACACGCGCAGAAGACCACGGTGATCACTTTTTAGTAAACGGCGCAAAAATCTGGACGACCAATGCAGACAAGGCTGACTGGATATTTTGTCTAGTTCGCACTGACCCCGATGCAAAGAAACAAGAAGGTATTAGTTTTCTCCTAATAGATATGGACAATCCCGGTGTTTCAACCACGCCTATTGAGTTAATTAGCGGCGAATCCGAATTCTGCCAAACCTTCTTTGATAACGTTAAAGTCCCCAAGGCCAATCTGATAGGCGAACTCAATAAAGGTTGGTCAGTCGCCAAATCCTTGTTGAAACACGAACGCAAGCTCATGGCTGAAATCGGTGGCGACACCCCGGGCCCAAGCTTTAGCCCCGTTCAGGCGGGAATTGAATACGTGGGTTTAGACAGCAGTGGCAAACTACGGGATCACGGTCTACGTGAACAGTTAGTCAGCCACGAAATGGCCTACCGCGCAATTGGCCTAACGCATTTCCGTAGCTTTGAAGAACGCATGAATGGCGTTGCGGACAACAACGTCCCTTTAATTATGAAATACGTTGGCACCGAAGAAAGTAAACGCAAAGAAGAAGTTCTTATGGCAATACTCGGACAACGGGCACTGGGTTGGTACGACGATGAATTCAACGCCGATGAATTGCTCACCAACCGCGGCTGGCTGTTTTCTAAAGCACTTTCTATTGCCGGTGGCACATCCGAGGTCCAGCTAAATATCATTGCAAAACGGGTGCTAGGCTTGCCCACTTAGTAAGACTAAATAGGATTATTTAACCGAGCCGGCGCAAAAACACAAACGCAGGCACGCTAATTCATCGACACCGTGAACACACCGGAGAGCGGAATATGACACTGGTACTAAACGAAGAGCAAAGGTTGCTCAAAGATACCGCCAAAGATTTTATAAGCCGAGTAATGCCGGTATCAGCGCTGCGCACCTTACGCGATCAAAAAGATGCGCTGGGATACAAGCGCGAACACTGGCAGCAGATGGTTGAGCTTGGCTGGGCCAGCATGGTGTTACCGGAAGCCTATGACGGCTTGGATTTTGGCTATATGGGGCTGGGCGCAGTTATAGAAGAGAGTGGCCGCACTCTAGCAGCCTCTCCCCTATTCTCAACCGTTGTGCTCGGCTCAACTATTATTATCGAGGGCGGTAGCGAAGAACAAAAATCTGCGTTATTGCCGGGCATAGCCGCTGGCGAGATCAGCTTGGCGCTGGCATTAGAAGAAAAACCGCATCATCAGACAACGGGCTTTGCGACCACCGCAGTCGCGGATGGCGACGACTTTATTATTCAAGGTAAAAAGGTCTTTGTGCTAGACGGCCACAGCGCCGATCAACTTATTGTTGCCACCACTATGGAGTCGGGAATCGGATTGTTTATTGTCGATGCCAGTGCCAGTGGCATTGATCGCCGTCGCCATCATTTAATCGACAGCCGCAATACCGCCACTATTGAGTTCAAGCAAGTACGCGTAAATAAGTCATCCCTAATTGGCGACGCCGTACAAGGCCAAAACATTCTTAACACCGCAATGGACTATGGTCGTATTTGCCTAGCTGCAGAAATGTTAGGCGCCGCCAAGGAGTGTTTTGAGCGCACTGTCGCTTACTTGAAAGAGCGCGATCAGTTCGGTGTAAAAATTGGTAGCTTTCAGGCGCTGCAGCACCGCGCCGCGAAAATGTATATCGAATTAGAACTGTCAAAGTCGGTGGTACTTGATGCACTCTCAGCCATTGATGACAAAAGAGCGGACTTGCCTCAGTTGGCCAGTCTTGCCAAAGCAAGCCTAAACGATGTCTTTGAATTAGTGACCAACGAAGCCGTACAAATGCACGGCGGTATCGGCGTTACTGATGAACTAGATATCGGTTTCTTTCTAAAAAGGTCGCGGGTTGCTACCCAAATACTCGGAGATAGCAGCTTTCATCGTGACCGCTATGCCAGCTTATGTGGCTATTGATCTAGGGGAGACGTGCGCAAAGCCCTCTTAGAAATATAAGGGGGCTATTCACGTTTTTATTTTTAACTACAAACGCAGTATAAAATCTTTGCCATTGGCAGGCCGGCCCATAAATTGGGTCAAGCTTGCAAACAGTGGCGTGCCCGCTGCCGGAGTAAGCAATAGCTGGCCATTAATTTGACCACTAACAGAAATACGCACAACACCGCGAACTTTGGCAGCATTGTTTTCATCGACATCTAAAACAATGCGCTTATTCTCACAGCGTAAGCTGGCCGTTACCGGGGCAATGCTCCCGACACCATCAATATCACCTGATAGCGCGTTCAAGCTTATTGTTCCCGTGACAGAAAGACAGCCACCCGCGTTAATTTCGGCCTCCTCCAAGAACAGTGATATCCCGCCATCAAAGCCCATGCTGGGGACATTCATAGCATTCAAAAGCCTAGCCAGCTCGCCTTCGATATTCACGTTGCGCAACTGCAAGGTATTCCCACTACCGATACCGACATCTCCGTCACCCCGAACAGGTTCAGACACTGCTATCGCTAAGGGAACGCCGCTAAAAAATCCCAGTGGATTTAAGGTCCAACGAATACCGCCGAGGGTTATCCCCTGATATTGGACCACATCTAACTCGCCGCGCCAGACTCTACCACTGACATTGCCCAAGGCCATCGCGGGCTGCTGATTAACTAATACGTCGCGCACTACCCATGCGGGCGTAGCCACTACTAAACAAATAACAAAAAACAATATCCCAATAAAGATCCATAGATTACGCTTCATTCACTAGCACCCAGCGACGCCCGTAAAGAGACACTGCCCGGCGAATCCAACAAAGTAATATTTGCCGAATGTAATGTCATACCTGCTACCGATAAAGTTTCAATAAATCGCACCGCGCTGCTGTAGTCAGTCCTCGCCACCCATACGCTGTAACGACCTGACGACTGCGGCTCGATACGATTAATATTCACCGAGAGTGCCGCTGCAGCCCCAGTAATCTGCTGCTGAGGCGAACCTGAGATGGCCGCAGACTGAGATCCAGACCCACGCATAGATTGAATTTTTGATGACGCCTGCTGCATCCAAGCATACGACCCACGCCGCTGTTCCAGGCGAGCCTCAGCAGCTGAGTTGGCGCTCAATAAAGGTTGCCAAATCACCATCCAAATAATAAGTGGAATAGCTAAGGCGCCACCGATAATAACGATCTGGCGTTCGCGTTCATTGCGTCCTTCTAGAAGTCGGTCTATCAATTTCATTGCGCCGCTCCTCTGATACTCACCTGCCCTGCGATACCACTACCCTCCTGCCCGAAAGCGCCACGATTGACATCAAGGCCTTGCGCTTTTAGCGCCGCAAGCCACTGATCGACAACTTCGTAAGACGCCGCTTTCACCAATAATTTCATCACCGGCGGATCATTTTCATAGTTAAGTTGGCTCAGACTAATATTGCTGCGACCACGGCTTGCCGCCGCCACCTTATCCAACCAAGGCATCATTGCACCGTTGCTACCGGCATTTTCCAAGGCGTTCAACTGACTGCGCATTTGGCTTCGCGCATTAACGACTCTAGCGCCGGGGAATGCCTGCTGATAAATTTCGATCATGCCTTTATCAAGGGCCTCGATTTCAAGGGTCATGGTGCGAGTTTGCACCGCTAAGCCAAACCAATGTACGAGCAGCAAGCACGCAAGTAATATCAGCGGCCAGCGCAGACGATTCAAGGCCTCGCCACCCTCATCTTTAAGCACATAATTCCCGCTCAGCAGAGACAGCGGCCACGGCGCGAAGTTGCGTGCAAAGGCGTGTAAACGACCTTTACAGTGAACGGCATTAGCTGGCGCGTACTCAGTCAATTCGCCGCGATAGTCATTGCTAAAATACCACTGCACATCCTGGTCTGCTTGCTCGCCCGCTGCTGCCAATTGCTGCCAAACCGAAAAGTTAGCCGTATTAACACCCGCTGAGTGGGCGTGAAAATTTGCTGCCACTTGATGCTCAGCTACAACCACTGCGTTTTCAGGCAAAACCGCATAATCTGGCAATAAGGCCTTAACACGCAGGCCGCTGCTGCGCAGAACGTCTAAACAGTAAGCGACCAAATCACGACCGATCACCAGTACATCAGCCGCCTGGTTTGCTTTTATAGTACCGGTAGCAATATGCACGCTATCGAGATCACCACAGAGCTTATCTTCAAGCTGGAAAGGCAATGCTGACAAACCAACTCGTCCACCTTTTGGGAGTACAACCCGATGCGCACTCACCGCTTCGCCGGGAATTAACACATAGCACGGCACACCCTCAGCCCTGTCGGCCAAGCTTGCCAGTTCACTCGCATTATCCAATACACCTTCCGCAATCACACTGGAGCGATCAGTATCCCAGTGTAACCAAGCGACCGGCGCCGCCGGCGTCAGGGGTAAATCTATTAATAATAACGCAGTCAAAAAACTTCTCCATACTCGCGGCCATAAACAACTGCCTTGCCGTTTTTTAACACCACTCGGCTAAACAAACGCATTTGACGTTGCTCGTAAAACACATCTGCCAAACCCTTAAAATAATGTGACTTCACACCAATGCCTTGTAAAAGTTTTGCAGGCAAGACCTCACCCGTTGGTAAGTTCAGTGCAGTGACAAAGCTAGCCGTATCCGCCCAGCCATTTTCTGGCCTGCTTTCCAGTACTGCATTCACTTCCTCTACCGACAGCACATTGGCAATTGCCGCTGCCAGCAAGGCCGCTTTATCCGCCGTTAAGGTATTCACATTAATGGCCGTATTCACTTCGGGTAACGCACACACATAGGGTTCTATGCGCTTCTGCTCATCTTCTTCAAATTCAGCGTATAAACCCATTTCACTCACTGAGTCTAATAAACTATTAGGTGGCAAATAGGGATAATCCAAGGCGGTATAGCTTAGATCCTCAGCGCCATAGATGCCTTCAGGAGAAAAATCCTCGTCGATCCAATCCTGGGTCCGACCAATAATAAACTCCGCCCGCTGTGCCGATATCTCCAAGTTTTCTAACAGCGCAGTAAAAACCTGCTCTGCCCCGGTGACGTCATCGGCAGCGCCCGTTGCCGGCTCTGCCCGATATAGCGAATTCAGGTTAAAGCACGCCTGTTCATCGCTCACCAAGCCAGCAATAGAACCGCCTTCTATCGGGAAGACAATATCTTTTCTAGCCCAGTCCTGATTTAGCGCAGTCACCGCGTCATCGGCTGCATCTTCTAACGCAAAAACCGCAATGCGCTCGCCGCCAAGTGCATACCAATACCCTTGGTCCATCAATCGCTGATTCAACAGTCGCTGGCTGCTATACCGCACACCATCAATTAAGCCAACGGCGAGCACCACCATAATCGACACAATGAGAAGCACCATCATTAACGCCGCGCCGCGCTGTTTGCCCGGCATATTCATTGCAATAACTCGGGTAACAACACGTTCAACTGAATATCCGCCCACACACCGGTCGACATCGTCATCCGCAAGGACCTTGGCTGGGTGGCATTTACCTGAGTACTGGGTGGCCAAAACACCGACCAACGATTGCCGTCCCACAGCTCTACGACAAAGTCGCTAACGTCATTGAGTAATACCTGACGCTGCCAGGTGGTACTTCCCGCTGGGTCAGCAACCGCAGCACTGTATCTTATAAGTTCTTTATCTTCGCGCACGTAACGCACCCGCTCAAGCGTGCTACTTAAACCCCTGCCCGGCAATACCCGTCTACCGCCGTGCACAAATTCTAGTTCGCTATCCTCTCCGACTTGCTCCGCGACAATATTCGCGGCCATCGCATCGCCCTGTTCATCCCGGGGAATACGCGGCGTAATCTGTTCTAAATCACGTCTGAACACTGTCAGCGCTAAAGCCACGCGCTCTAAGGCCTGCTGTCTGGTTTCGATGGCGGCTTGATTCTCCAAGGAGGTATTTAACAGCAACGCGCCTACCGTACCCAATAAGGCCATAATGCCAACAGCAATAAGTAGTTCGACTAAGGTAAAACCTTTTTCTTGGCTCCTATGCATCCGCTGGCTCATTTGCCAAGAAACGCCGAACGAGTGGCTAGAATGTCTTTGCCAGAACTCAAATACACCTCCACATCGACACGACGAATATCTGGGTGCGGTGTTTCCTGAACACTGCGCTGCCAGCGATAATCAAACCCCGCTAACGTCACTTTACCGCTATTACTATTACCGTAGCCGTCACGAAGAATATCAACCAGTACATTGTGGGCAACCAAATCGGCAAACTGGCGCTGTTCTATCGCGCCGACGCTGTTGGCACTCTCCGTCAAACTTTTACTCAGCGCGACCGCTGCCGTGGCAAAAATAACCAAGGCCACCATAATTTCCAGCAAGGTGAAGCCCCTGCTGCGGCGAACACGAGATTGACGATGGTGTTTGTGAATCGACAATATACTCATCAGCGCTCTATGGTTAACTGTTCGTCGAGGAGCAAAGACTCCGCTCCCGCGGATGACAAACGCCATTCAAAAGGAGAAATCTGGCCGTCGCCAAGAAACAATATTTGTGGCGTTGTTGCGGGGCTGCCATCTTGTTCGTCGGAGTCAGCACCACCCGTCGCATCTTTAATTGGTTCACCGGCAACGCTAATCAAAGAAGTCACGCGTTCATCAAGTCTTAACCCTTTTGCTAAAACTCCTTGCTGAACCCCCTCCCAACCCTGGGCGGTCAGCACGTAAAATCGCCCGCTTTGCTGTTCCCATGCCAAACCTAGACTGCGTCCACTAAACACCGCCTCAGCTCGCGCGCTTCGCAGATGCCCTATCAATTTATAACGCTGTTCTTGCAGTAACGCCCCACCGTCTTTAGACGGCAGAGTGAGGGCGGCAACGCCACTAAGTAAGCCGATGATAAAAACAACAACCATCAGCTCTAGTAATGAAAAGCCTCGATCATTCTTGCCAGTTAACGATGTCGCTGGCCAGTTCTTCACCACCTTCTTCTCCATCTGCGCCCGTTGAATACAAGTCAAACGCGCCATGCTCACCAGGCTGAATGAATATATAAGGATTGCCCCATGGATCTTCTGGCAGGCGTTTTATATAACCGTTACTGCGATAGCTCTTGGGTACAGCGCCAGTCTCAGGACGTTTCACTAAAGCCTGCAAGCCTTGATCTGTGGTCGGGTAAACATGGTTATCAAGCTTGTACATGTCCAGCGCTTGCTCTAGCACCGAAATATCTGCACGTGCTTTTTCGACCATAGCCCGATCTTGGTTTTGGAGCACATTCGGGGCCACTACCGCAACTAATAAGCCCATAATGACAATAACAACCATGATTTCCAGCAAGGAGAAACCGCCTTGCTTTGTCGTAAATCCTTTTTTGCCACTGACACTCTGACGCGCTTTTTCTTTATCTTTATCTTTAAATTTAGATACCAACATACCGACAAAACCTCCTAAAACTGTGTCAGATTATTCAACTGCAATATTGGCAGCATAATCGCCAATACAATCGATAATACTACGCCCCCCAAAACCACAATCAAAAGTGGCTCGAACAAGGTCACAAACATCTGTACTCGCGCCTGTAATTCGCGCTCAAGATTACTTGCGGCGCGCTGCGTCATGGCTTCCATTTCACCACTGGTCTCACCGCTAGCTATCATATAGATCGCCAACGGCGGCAGCTCGGCCTGCTCTTGCAGACAACGGCTAAAACTCTTGCCTTCCCGAACCTGCTCGCGAACGATTGCCATACTTTTCTTCAAATGCTGATTCGACAAGGTGTCGCAGGCCACTTTCAAGGTTTCTAAAAACGGCACCCCTGAGGACATCAGAATAGACAAGGTTCTGAGCATCCGCGAGGCATCTAGCTCCAACATCAACAGACCCCAAAGCGGAATCTTTAATATGGCTTTATCTGCTCGCAGGCGTCGTTCTGGTGAACTTAACCACCATTTAATACTTAGGGCTATTGCCGCAATAATAATCAGTATATAAGCCCAATTTGCCGCTAAACCATCACTCAGGGTAATCAAGATTCGGGTCAGCATTGGCAGCGCTTGGTCGTAGTGGGCAAATTGCGCGGTGACCTTAGGCACCACATAAGTCATCAGCGCGGCTATTACCGACAGCGCAACAAATAACAATACCAAGGGATACATGGCTGCCTGAACAATAACTCCACGTAGCTTCTGACTGTCTTCGGTATAGTCAGCCAGCTGATCAAGAATTAAACCCAGGTCGCCAGACTTTTCACCGGAACTCACCAGCGCTCTGAAGACAGGATTAAATACCTGAGGGTGCTCATTCAAACCCTCAGCTAATGAATGCCCTTCCAACACCCTTGCCCGCAGATCTAATACCACACGTTTTAAATAAGCTTTGCGAGTGTGTTTGGCGGTCGCCGCCAAGGCTTCTTCAAGCGGGATGCCAGACTGTATCAAGGTGGCAAGATGGCGAACAAATAAAGCGAGATCAGCAATATTGACCCGCGAGCGACCGTAACTACGACGCGCATTTTCGGCACGGGTTTTTTCGCGTGTTTGTTTTACATCTAGAGGAAATAATTGCTGGTCGCGCAATAACTGGCGCGCCTGCCGGCCGGAGTCAGCCTCAACTATACCTTTCTTATTAGCGCCATTGGCATCAAGCGCGCGATATTCAAAGGCCGGCATCACCGCCCTCTCGCACACTTCTCAGCAATTCATCTAGGCTGGTTTGACCCGCTAATACTAGGCGTCGACCTTCATCCATCAAAGAAGGCATATGATTGCCAACCTTGCGCAAAATATCTTGTTCGCTGGCGCGATTATGAATCAGCTCACCCACTTCGCGATCAACCACCAGCAACTCGTAGACACCCTGACGGCCTTTATAACCCGTGTGCTGACACATGTCACAGCCTGCTGCGTTAAATGCTTTCTGACCCTCTACGGTCGGATCACCTAGCAATCTCGCTTCAGTTTTGTCGAGAACAATTTCATGCCGACAGTGCTCACACAGCTTACGCACTAATCGTTGGGCTAAAACCCCCTTCAAACTCGATGCAATTAAATACGGTTCAACACCGATGTCGACCAAGCGAGTCACCGCGCCTACAGCAGTATTGGTATGTAATGTCGACAACACCATATGGCCCGTTAGTGACGCTTGCACAGCGATCTCTGCAGTCTCTTGGTCGCGCACCTCGCCCAGCATAACCACGTCGGGATCCTGACGAAGGATGGCGCGAAGCCCACGCGCAAATGTCATCCCAACCTTGGTGTGCACCTGAGTCTGACCTATACCGTCGATATCATATTCAACAGGGTCTTCTACCGTCAGAATATTGCGGCGACGGTCATTCAAGGACATTAATCCCGCGTATAGCGTGGTGGTTTTACCTGAGCCAGTAGGACCGGTAACCAAAAGAATACCATTGGGCTGCTGGAGCAAGTCTTTTAATGCAGACAAGGTTTTCTCGGGCATTCCGAGCTGATCAATATCAATTCGCGCGGCTTGTTTGTCTAGCAATCGCATAACCACGCGTTCGCCATAATTCGATGGAATTGTTGAGACCCGGACATCTACAGAGCGGCCCGCAATACGCAGTGAAACACGACCATCTTGGGGAACGCGTTTCTCGGCAATATCTAAGCGCGACATCACTTTAATTCGCGATACCAGTAACGGCGCCAAACGCCGACTTGGGGTCAACACTTCCTGTAAGATACCATCAACCCGCAAACGCACCGACATGGTTTTTTCGTAGGTCTCAATATGGATATCAGATGCATCCAGCTTCAGCGCTTCGCCAAATAAGGCGTTAATCAAGCGAATAACGGGAGCGTCATCCTGTGCATCGAGCAAATCTTGGGACTCGGGAATTTCTTCTGCAAGACGATCGAGATCGACCTCGCTAGAGATATCGCCCATCGCCGACATCGCATCGCCTTGTTGGCGCTGAAATGTTTCATTAATTTTATCTTGTAGAACTTTTTCTTCGCAGAGTTTTAAGCACACCGCTCCAGCCAGCACACGCTGAACTTCCGCTATCGCGGCAGCGGGGGTTTCTTTACAGCACAGCACATCGAAGCCGCTGTCAGTCTCTTCGACCAACACGCGATTACTGCGTGCAAAGGGGTAACTCAGAAGCTGGCTCATATTATTGCGGAGCCGGTGCCGGCTGATTCTCACCCGACAGTTTACGCTGTTTCTTTTCAACCGCATCTTCAGCGGGCGTCATCGGCGGTGGTACCGGCTTGCTAGGCAAAATACCTGGCGGAGATGCATCCATTCCGGTCCACTCGGGTAGTACTGCCAAGTCGCTAAAGGGGAATAAGTTAATTCCCTGCTCAGACTTTACCAACTGCTCAGCACGGATATAGTTATATTTACGCGCACTCAATTCTGACAGGGTGCCCTGATCACGCACGATAGTCGGACGAATAAATACCATCAAATTCCGTTTCACCTTGGTGGTGCTGTCTGAGCGGAACAGACGACCCAGTAAGGGAATATCACCAAGTAAGGGCACTTTAGCGGATTGCTCGGTCACTTGGTCATCAATCAAACCACCAAGCACAATCGTTGCACCGTCATTGACCAAGACAGCAGTTTTAATCGTCCGTTTATTGGTAATAACGTCGGCCGCCCCGGTGGACGGACTGAGCGAGGAAACCTCTTGCTCAATATTAAGTTGTACCGCATCCCCTTCATTGATTTGCGGGGTAAATAGCAGCTTTATACCAACTTCCTGACGCGTAATGGTTTGAAAAGGATTGGCATTAGTCGAGCTCGCCGTTGAACCGGTAACAACCGGAATCTCCTGTCCAACCAGAATCGACGCCTCTTCATTATCGAGTGTTAATAAGCTGGGTGTGGACAGGATATTCGACTCAGTATCATTGGCCAATGCGGTTAGCAGGGTGGCAAAACTAAAGGCACCATCTTTAAGTTTGCCCAAGCCAAATGCCGCACCTCTCACGCCGCTCACTGCCGTTGCCGCAGCCTCTGCGCCAGCAAGCAGACTGATAATACCTGGCGCGCTGCCACTACCCGAGGCACCGCCACCGAAATTGATGCCGCCAGCAGGGACATTCCCGGAGGATCCGCCCTTAAACAGCCACTGCACACCCAACTCTTTAGCGCGGTTATCAGACACTTCAATGATAATGGCTTCAACCAATACCTGCGCACGGCGAATATCTAAATCGGCGATCACCGACTCCAGATTATCAATAATATGCGGACTACCGGACATCACGATGGAGTTGGTTTGATCATGGGCTTCAATATTGATCATCGACGATCCATTATTGCCCGCCGCTGATTTAGCCGCCTCGTCGCCTTTAATCAGGGTGTCGCTAATACTTTTAAGAACCGGCGCAATATCTGCCGCCTTGGCATATTTCAAATAGCGAACACGAATATTAGATTGGTTGCTAACTTCACTATCTAGATCCTTCACGAGACGTCGCAAATACGAGCGAGCGTCATCGTCGCCAAACAGAATAAGAGTATTCGTGCGCGGATCAGCTGCCACTACCGGCTTCGCAGCACCACGCTTACGCGTTTGTTGGGACAACACCTTGGTTAAGATTCGCTCCACTTCCTCCGCCGAAGAATGCTCCAGCACCACTGTTTCCATTAGCTGGGTATCGACAGAGTTAACCGCATTCACAATCGACATTAGACGTCGTACATTCGACTCCCGGTCTGTGATTAAAATAATATTCGAATCAGCGTAACTGGTAATCACGCCCACCTTATTGTCGACCAATGGACGCAAGGACTTCACCAATTCATCTGCATCCGCGTTCTGCAATTGGGCAATACGCGTCACAATCGACTCACTACGCCCCATTGACGAACGGTCCGACTGCACTCTTATGCCTTCAATTTTTGCCGCTTGGTTGGGAATAACTTTTAAGATCCCATCACCCACTTCAATCGCTGAATAACCTTCTACCCCAAGTTGCAGCAGGAAGATCTGATATAACTCCTCAGCATCTAATTTACGGTGGCTTTCAACGCTGATTTTACCTTTTACACGACTATCTACCACGATGGTTTTGCCGGTGAGTTTCGCGACGGTGTTAATAAACTCACCAATATCAACATTCTGCATGTCAAGATCAAAGCTTTCAGCGAACGCGCTTGCAGACAGCGCGACAAAAAGCCCTAATACAAGACAGCATTTACGTAGTAACAATTTCATATATCAAATCTTTTGGTGAGTATGGTGTCGGCACGTTGAACCAGAAGTTCAAAGGATGTGGTGTTTTGCATGAGCTTAAACAATTCTTGAGGCTGCAAATCCACAACGGACTGGCCGTTGACAGACAGCACAACATCGCCAAGCTGCAAGGCTAATTCTTCGAACAGGCGCTTATCTCGACCAGGTTTTATTTCATAACCAATCAGGCGGCCGCCCTCATTAACAGGGCTTGCTGAGAAGTATCGCGCCAACATCAAGGGACTATTTTGCACGGTATCTCTAGCATTGCCGATTAAGCGGCGAATCTCAGGGGTATCAAGATTTATGGTATCGCTGTCGGACACATTAGGCGCCGCAGCGCTACTAATGCCCGCCAGTTCGGCCTTTTTATCGAGTTCGATTTTCTCGCGTTTACGATTATTCTCTATAATGATGTAGTCAGTTAGCACAGCTAGCAAGCGCACCGAACCCGGGACTTCAATTTTTTCGCCAACGATATAGGCCTTGGTCTTGCTACCGTGTCGGAGCACCGCAACACCACGTTCATCCGCGCCGGAGACCAAACCAATAACGGTGATTTTCAAGCTGCTGCGACGAACATCCTGCTGAGCTTCAACCGCTGCAACTTCGCTGACTGGCGGCACCCCAAACAAAGGCACCCCGAGCAAACTTTGAATATCGTAAGAACCAACAGCCGCTTGCGCCGCGCCTAGGTCTGGGCTCTCGGCACTGATAACCGCAGTGGGAAGCGCGGGATCACGCAACCACGCTGATATCTGCCAACATAAGGCCGCTAGACCGGCTAATAATATTGCCCACAGCAGAACATTCGCAGCGACAGCCACGCGCGGAGGAAAAACTCTTGTTAATGTCACAGAACGATCCACGTCTCAGACTTACCCCAAAATTGCCGCGAAGCGCCGAATAGTAGACGAACAATATGACATCTGTCTTACCAAAACCGTGACCAGAGGCAAAAACCCGGTTTTGTAGTCACAATATTGTCGTATTACCTTACTAATACTGATCCGATTCAAACATATATTTGCCAGCCTTCTATTTAAAAACACAGTGCTTAGCATAATCCGTTGCTTCATTAGCTGACCAGTCACCCTTGGCCTTTTTATCCATGCCTGCACACCAGGCATCACTACCTATCTCTGGCGCACACGCCGAGATAAGGTAAACCACACTGAGTAGTCCGAACAATTTTATTGTTTTCATCACTTCAACCTAAGCTATTAGTCTATCGGGGCAGTGTAACAGAGGGGCAGCTCGATCAGGCACAGTCACAGCGCAATTTTCAACAAAAAGGCTAACTTTGTCTACCGAGCCGCCCCCATTTGGGCCTATATCAAGCAGCGACCATATCAAAATCAAACTTACTTATTCCACAGTCTGGACATTCCCAGTCGTCAGGCACATCAGCCCACAAGGTACCCGCAGGAATTCCATCATCAGGCATACCTTCAGCCTCATCATAGATAAAACCGCAAATAACACACTCCCACTTATTTAACTCACTCACAATTCGCCTCCAATTTTATACCAGTTAGTCGTAGTAGACTGCCGCGCGAACAGCGACTATCCATAAAGCGCAGAGAGTATACTACCGAATTGACCATCGAAATATTAAGTAAATTCAATGGTATGGCTTTTACTTCATGCCGGCTTCAATTGGCTCAAAGTCGACCATAACAACCCAATCCTCGCGATTCCGCTCTATCGTGATCGCCATATGACTTACATCATCTAAACGCTCATAGACCTCGGTCAGCGACTGGCCGCCCGACAAATCAACGCCATTAAGCGCCCGTATACGGTCACTGGGCTCCAAGGCAAGCGCGGGGAAAATCAATTTATCCCGCCCCGGTGATATATAATATTCTCGCCCTTCCTCACCGCTGACTACATCGACGTTAATCGCCCCCAGCAAGGATAGCGGCCGATCATACAAGCGATGGCGGTAGTCTGACACCAAACGGCGCACACCTACGTTGCCCCTCAAATCGACAACATTAGGCTCCCGCTCTACCAAATCCCCGACTCTTGCACTTAAAACTCGCAATTTCATCGCAGCCACACTCGCCACGGACTCTCGCAGCGACAAAAAAGCATAACTCCCACAATGATCAAGTAAAACCGCATCTTTTAAAACACGGCTTAGCGACAAACACGGTGGCACCAGCACATCACCTGCCTGCAACTGCTGCTCAACACCATCCACGCTAATGACGGCGTAGCCACCATTGCCGCTAGCATCGACCTCCTTCAATTTGAGCTGGGTATAAAAATACGGATCTTCACCGAACAAATCGGCATTTTCAGCATTGAAAATACGGGCCTCTTCAGACGCTGCCCGCATCCCCGGAAATTGCGACGCTACAGAGATCAGCGCGACCCCGCTCACAAAAGCAAAAATCGCACCACGAAAGGCGCTAAACATTAGCCGAGCCCATACTCAAAGTCCTAAGCAATATTTCATATATTCGTTTTATACACATCATCGCGGGTAACTATGCTCAATTAACAGTTTATTTAATCTCACAGCGTGAGCTGCGCTACAATGACCTTTTTACTCACTGATCTCTTTTATGCAAATACATCTCGCGCCTATGGAAGGCGTAGTAAACGCCCGTATGCGCGCCCTCTTAACAGCGATAGGTGGCATTGATCGCTGCATTACTGAATTCGTGCGAATAACCGACCAGTTGCTGCCGGCAAGAGTTTTTCATCGCCTGTGTCCAGAGCTTGAGCACGGCTGCAAAACACCGTCGGGAACCCCTGTTTATATCCAACTACTGGGCGGCGAGCCCGGCCCCATGGCTGAAAACGCCGCGCGGGCAGCAAGTTTGGGCGCACTCGGTATCGACACCAACTTCGGCTGCCCTGCAAAGTGCGTGAACCGTCATCGCGGTGGCTCGGTGCTACTGGACGAACCAGAGCTACTTTACCAGATCATCAAATCGATGCGCAGTGCCGTGCCTGCCTACATACCTGTGACAGCTAAAATTAGACTCGGTTTTAATGATGACAGCAAATTGATTGATGTTGTAAGTGCGATTACTGAGGCGGGCGCCAATGGCCTCACCATTCACGCTCGCACCAAAGCAGATGGTTACAAGCCACCCGCTCACTGGCATCAACTCGCGAAAGTGCATCAATTCACGACGATTCCGATTATCGCAAACGGTGAAGTTTGGAGCCCGGCAGATTTCCAGTCATGCCGACAGCAGAGCGCCTGCAGTGACGTCATGCTAGGTCGCGGCCTACTGGCTAGACCCGACCTTGCCCTAGAAATAAAATCTCTTTCGTCAGGTAAGGAATATCATCGCCAGCAATGGCCATACATTTTGATATTGCTGGAGGCGCTATTTAACGACAGCGTAGCAAACTGCGCCCCGCGCCACGTGGGCGGCCCAATAAAGCAGTGGCTGGGATATTTGCGCAGAGAGTATCCCGAAGCTCAGCAGCTATTCGAGAATATCAAGCGCCTAAAAACCCCAGCCGACATCAGTGCGGCGCTGCAAGAGCACCGCGACTATCAATTGACAGTCGCAGCCTAAATCAACAACAGCGTGAAAATACCAAACCTAAGCGAACTTCGTCTTGAGATAGTCCAGCTCATCGACGGCACCAGAATCTGTTTGAGACAGAATAAATTTTTCTACTTTTCCGCCGATTAGCGGGATCTTAGCCTTACACCGGTGCGATACGCTGTACTCGCAACCGTCAGCGGTTTCCAATAAAGAGACATTAGCAGTTATTTGCACTGGTTGGCCCTTAACGTCTATAGCCAGAGTACCTTGCCAACCATTTTTAACGGGCTGCCAACTTTCTACAAATTCTAAGACTTGTTTAGCGTTAAAAATCTTTGCCAATACAGAGGGAAGCTCTCGTACAACCTCCCTGACCATATGTACTTTGACAGTCTTACCATCTTCTTCAACGTCGCATTCCGCCGTTAACTCACCTAGCGCAATACTTCTTTCGACGCGAAAGTCCGGATCGCATAATACTGTCCAAACTTCATCAACACTATTAGTAAACTTGCATGTCACGGTCATATTACATCCTCACCATTATTGTTATTACACGCTGTTAACGATGCACTCACACACAAAATATTAGCCTATTCTATTGCCGCGCTCTAGGAACATAAGCAATGAACTAAGATTCCAATACAAATCGGTGTAGCACCATACCCGCAAACATCGCGGCTAAAAATATAAAGAAGCTTGAAGCTCCGGTTAACAGAGCAACCAGTGCCGGTGCAGGACACAGGCCACTTAAAGCCCATCCCATACCAAACAACAGCGCGCCTAAAAGTAATTTTCCGTCAATGTCCTTGCGAGTAGGCAAAGAGAATTTCTCGGCATATTTAGGCGATGACATTTTAAACACCATGAAGAAACCCGGTGTAGCAATGAGCAAGGCGGTACCCATCACTAGCGCCAAACTTGGGTCCCAAATACCGGCAACATCAAGAAAATTTTGGACTTTAGCCGGATTTGCCATGCCAGAGATAGTGATTCCGGCACCAAATAATCCACCAGCTAGTGCAATAAACCAGCGGCTCATACTCCCTCTCCCAACAGATGGCGAATAACGAAAACAGTTGCGGCGCCACTGGCCATAAACACAATCGTCGCCACTAGCGAACGCTGCGAGAAACGTGAAATCCCGCAAACACCGTGGCCAGAAGTGCAGCCCCCACCCATGCGTGCGCCGACGCCGACTAGTAATCCAGCCAGTATTAATACCGGAGAACTTGCAACACTGACAACGTCATCCAAGGCTCCGGTTACCAATGACGCTATAAATGCACCGCCGAACAAGCCGGCAAGAAAGATCAGCCGCCAATGGCGCTCGTCGCCCCGCTCCATCATCGCACCAGCAACAATACCGGATATCCCCGCAACCCTACCGACAGACCACATCAGCACAAGCGCTGAAAGCCCGATTAAGGCGCCACCTGCAATCGCGCTTATAGGTGTAAAAGCAGTTTCTAATAGCATAGTAAATACACCCTCAACCTTTAAAAAACGCACTCTTCATAAGCAAGTACCTACAACGATAATAAATTTAAGCCACTAGCAAATACACCTCTGTGGGCATATTTGCTAGTGGCTTAAGATATTACTATATAAGACTATAAAGCTAGGGAAGAAAATCTGCGTGCAACGACGAAGGCCGCTAAACATAATAAGAAACCCCGTATTGGGGCGCGCCGTGCAGCTGCCCCAAAACCAAGCGCCTATGCGCGCAAAGAACTCCTAGGCATTTCCGCACCAAGATGATGATGGCTTTTTGATAAGCGGCTAAGTTCCTCCGCCTCATAGGTTTCTAATATTTCGGCCAGCTTGCGGCTAATGGTGGTGCTCGCCCTAATCATCTCGATTTTCGGCCATGTCGCACGCTCACCTTCCGTAATAAAATACTGCAATTCATCAGGCGTCAGTTCAGTAAGTAACTTTCTTGGGTCGAAAAAACGATAACGTGGAATAATATTAATATCACCGGTGTATTCCTGATTAATAACCGAGTAAACAATATTAGTTACTCGCCGGATTCGCGGCGAATTTTTGAAGTACTTCCGCGCCACATTATTGCCAATTTTAGAGAGCTCTTTAATACTGCGACCACCGAGCTGGCGAATTGCATTACCTAGACCGCTATTATCCATTGCAGTATCTCGCACCGCCCATAGAACAATCGGATTTGTTTGGCTGACAATAAAGTGATTCACGCCATACAGCCGACTCAATCGCTTCGCAGGAAGATCGTCACTTACAGAACCGTCTATCCAGCGTCGAGTAGCTAAGTAAGGCTGCGGATGACCGTGAACATTTTTTGCCTCAAGCATCACTGGCGGATAAATACCAGGCACCGCACATGAGGCTAACACCGCTTTGCGAATATAAACATTAGGAGACGCAATCGCATTTAGAAGACGCGAAGTCTGGTGAACATCAGAAGGCGAAATTGAAATATTAATATGTCGCCCAGTTCTCTCAAATGCTTCTTGAAAGGTAATATCTGGAATAAGTTTGGCAATTTTCTCTTTTAAAGACTGGTGATTGATACGAGGAGATGACGTAGACATGCGACCGTTGGCAAGCTCAACTTCTGCCAGCAACAATTTCCCGAGATTATCTGGATTCAGAAAGTCTTGCAGCTCATCATCAGTCAGCGTACCGAGTACACCGGCAATCATAGAACCCGCACTGGCCCCGGAAATAACATCCGGCAATAAATCTTGCTCAACCAATGCTTTAACCACACCAATGTGAAAGTTGCCCAGCACCGCACCACCACTAAGCATTAACGCTGACTTGCCATAGCACTTACTGGCGCGACGAAAGAAATCTAAGCGCTCAAGAAAGTTGGGAGATTCAGAATCTAACTGAGCCAAATGGTCGAGTGCGTCATGAATACCGTCAACATAATCATGCACAAGCTGTTTGGTGCCAAACTTAGCCCGAGCGTAGAGTACCGGCTTACCCATACCCCCCATATTGCCGTGAATCCCCTCATTGAGGGAAAACAACAAACCAATATCGTCATTATTATCACGAAAATAACGCAATCGCTCTAAGCGCGAACGAATCGACGCATAATCATAAAGACTGGTTTTATCGATCTTTTTCCAGTGTTCCCTACCAGAACAACGATCATGCTCTTTCGCCAAAGCCTTCCATTCCTCAAAGCTGCTGGCGAGCTGCAATTTGTTTTCAAGTTTTTTCACAATTCAACCTATTCGTCATTCTGACAAGATATTAAGTATAATGTTAGAACGTTCAACCCTACTCTAACGAATCAATATGGTGCTGACCATAAGCATTTATCACAAGTTTATAGCATGGCATCCATAGAAGCGACTTTGCCTGAAGATCACAGAACTTGGCTGTAAATATACTCCATATCGACACAGGGCTTTAATGTCGAGCTTATTCCATTAAGTAATTTAGCAAAACTCAAAAGATGATTCCCAATAACCGGCTTGCCTGTGGTGAGAATGGAAACCGCTATATCCCTCTCTGGATCGGCCCAACATATGATATTCGAAAAGCCTAAATGGCCGAAAGCATAATGGGTTTTGGGGCCATATAAGCCTACCGGATTCATACCAAGCATCATCCCCGCACTGTAGCGCATTGGCATCACTAGGGAGCGATCAAACTGCGGCTTGCCCATCTCACGCACCGCACGATTAACAGTTAATGGCGTAAAGATTCTCTTCCCCTGCCACTCACCACCCTGCAACAACATTTGAAAGAAGCGACTCGCCTCCTCTGCCGTGGAGTATAAATTAGCTGAGGCGATCTCCGCGCTTAAAAACGCGTCGGTATTAGAGATATCCACAACCTCTGAAACACTAACGCCTAAAATTTTAACTAGCTGCCGATCCACCACTGCAAGATTTGGCAGGCCCGTGGAATAATTTCGAGCCACCTCGGCGTGATCTTTTGAGTCTAAACCGTAGCGGAAATACTTCATCCCCATCGGCTTACGGATAACTTCGTCTAAATACTCGTTTAAGGTCTTGCCAGTGACCACGCGGATCAACTCAGCCTGAATAAAGCCGCCAGTAATTGCATGATAGGCCAACACGCGCCCATCCTTGTGCAAACCTGGTTGCTTACAAACCAGCTCAAGAGCGGCGCTATGATCGAACAACAGGTCTATCGGTACATCATCTGGAATTCCGGGTACACCGGCGCGGTGACTTAATAGTTGATGCACCGTAATTTGCGCCTTACCTTCAACCGCAAATGCTGGAATATAGTGACTAATCGGGTTGAGCAGATCAATTAGGCCATCTTCTGCCAACTTGTGAATCAGCATTGCCGAAACGGCCTTGGACGCCGAAAACAGACAGACTGGGGTTTCCAATGAAGCTAAGCGCGGCTGGGTATGAGTTGCTCCATCGGCATAGCCTATGGCGCGATTCAACAACACATCACCGCCGCGCCGAACACACATACTCACCATCGGATGCATACCCGACTCAAAGATTGACTCTGCGTGGCCCCACAGTGCATCGATATCTTGCTGCGCAATACCCTGCTCAGAAGCAGACACTTCATGGGGGTCAATATCAGATAAGCCAGCTAGGTCATCTGGAACTGAAATACCCCGAAATGCCAAATTCCGACAACTACGATATTGCTGTTTAAGCCACATAGAGACACTCTTCAATAAAATCAGCCGAAACTTATAGCACGAGCGGCAGCTGCACTCCATAACACAAATGACATCGCCGACTATCCTTCGGGGCCACACCATCACTGAATGCGGCGTAAATGTCGCTCCCAATCTTGGCGATGCAGCCGCTCCGCAAAGAAATCAGCCAGTTCTTCTGCCGCAGCTGCCGCTTCTCGCCAAGCGCGAATGCGCCCGGCATTATCAGTACCATAGCGATGAAAATCTCGACGATCGGGAATCTTCCGATCTCGCAAGCGGTCAATCCAAGTCGAACTAGGCGATAGCAGCAAAACATTATCTGCATGACGACTGCGACGCCATGGCACGAATTTATCCAGCCAACCAGGAATAATGCGATGGCTGAAATGCGGCATTAATACAATGCCACCAGCCGATGAGGCCGCCAACGGTAGATCGATATGATAATCAATTAACCCACCGTCACGGTAGCTTGCTGACGGGCAAGCAGGAATCGAGTGTATCGCTTGCATAACAAAGGGAATCGAGCCGCTGGCCAGCAGCGCCGACTTTAGGTTCTGCGCTGTAAGCGGGTGAAACACGGTGGAAAAATCGGGGAACTCCCGCTGCCCCAAAATAGTCCTTGAGGGCTGATCTGGCGAAAAAACCACCCGCTGCAACACGGAAGTCAGTAGCGGTCGGGATAGCGTATTTAACGCGAGTGCGCCAGCGAAGCCTAAGCCCAACACCGCGGATGAATCGCTAGCTAGCAGACCCTTGCTACGCGCAACAATAATATATGGCTTTGCCCAGTGGTGACCGACAATGTCGGCGGCGCTACGGTCATCTATAAACGCATCCAACACCGCTTTGGCACCGAGGCTAACGTCTAATGGACTCGCCTTAAGATCGTAACACTGAGTGATATAGGCCTCTTGCAGGATATCTACACTGGCCACCGGGTCTGCACAACTTAGCGCTGCAAACCGCCAGCTCCCCGCAGACGCCCCGACCAGCGGCAAACAAGCCTTGCGATCTTCAAACCAGTCACTAAAAAGGAATTTGTCGAGGGCCGCCAACACCAGCCATTTCGGGCCGCCCGCTGCGCCAGCCATCGCTGCAACATCTGCAGGATATAAACCATTATTCAAAATATGTTGGTAGGCACGGCTTCCCGCGCGGATATCCATCACCGCCATAACACATTAGCCCAAGTCTACGACAAGACTCAGCCTAACCGCGCCAGCGACAAATTTAAAGGACCATCATTAACACTACAGCAGCCTTAAACACCGCCACCGACTATATCTACTAATTCAGTTGGGTATCCATGTAAATAGCCCTGCGCATAATCCACACCCATTGCCCTCAATTGCTCCAACACAACCTGGCGCTCAACAAACTCTGCTATCGTCCGCTTACCAAGCACATGACTAATGTCATTAATGGAACGCACCATCGCCTCATGCACTGGATTTTTGTCCATATCATGCACAAATAATCCATCGATCTTCACAAAGTCTACCGGGAGCTCTTGCAAGTAACCAAAGGATGACATGCCAGTACCAAAATCATCAAGCGCAAACTTTCCGCCCAACTCATGAACGCGGTGAATAAAGCGAGTCACCACCGAAAAATTAGTAATTGCCACCGTTTCGGTAATTTCAAAGCAAATGATTTTCGGATTGATATTTCCCCTGCGGAGACCACGATATACAAAATCTAAAAATGATTCCTGGCACAAAGACTGACCAGAAATATTGACAGAATACATAACGTCACGAGAATTCAGTTCAGAATTTCGCTGCAAGTAATCGAAAACATTCTTAATCACCCAGCGATCAATTTGTGGCATAAGTCCGAATCGCTCAGCGGCAGGCATAAACTGCCCAGGCCTAAGTAACTCGCCGTTGTAGTGCATGCGCACCAGAATTTCGTTAAACATTGTGGTGCGATTTGATTCGTCGACAAGCGGCAATATTCGCTCGCTCACCAAACTAAAGTCATCTGCCGCCAGCGCCTTATTAATACGGTGCACCCAATCCATATCATCGTGTAAGCGGCTAAGCTTTTTATCGCTCTTGTCATATACATGGACTCGTCCTCGGCCGTTTTCCTTTGCCGAGTACATTGCCACGTCCGCTTGACTCATCACGCTATCGCGGTCCTGAGCGTGCTCATCAATCAATACCACACCAACACTAATGGAGGCGCGGTGTGAAATACCACTCCAGACAAACGGCATACGCTTAACCGCCTTTATTAAGCGGTTAGCAATCGAGCACGCTTCAAAGGTATCCATATTACTGAGCAGCACACCAAACTCATCACCACCTAAACGGCAAAGCATGTCACCAATAAAAAGCTCATGGCCGAGGCATTCAGCAATGGTCTTTATCAAATTATCGCCGGCGCCATGACCACTGGTATCATTGATCAATTTAAACTGATCAATATCAATATAAAGCAAGGCGTGGGTTCTAGAACTGGTGGACGCATCATTGACCAAATTTTCAAGCCGGCGCTCAAATTCTTGTCGCCCCATTAATTCGGTCAAGGGATCTAAGTGACTCTCACCATCACCGTAGTGCACTGGTGACATATTATCGTCAACCACCGACAAGCAGCGTCCAACCACTGCCCCATCGTCGTTACAAACCTTACTTACTGAAATTAAATATTGATGATCTTTGGTGTGTGGCAGTAGCACTCTGCAAGCCGTAATATCACTTTCACTACCCCGAAGAAGCTCTGCAAATAACGTTTCTCCATCTATCACAATGAAGGGCAGGAAATCACCAAGCGGGACGCCATGACTATATTCATACTGGCTCAGATCAATGGCGGCCTCATTTGCGTAGCTTACACGTCCGCAAAAATCCACACATATAAGATATTGACCAAGACTGTTTAATATCCAGCTTGAATTAATCACAGCCATCTCAGAAAATTCTCTCATTTACTCTGCCAAGGGAATAGTAAAATAGAATGTAGATCCTTTTCCGAGCTCAGATTCCAACCATATCTTGCCGCCATGCCAGCGGACAATTTTTTCACATATCGCTAAACCAACACCAGAATCTCCGGCCGCACCATCGCTGTGATCGCGGTGAAAAAGATTAAACAAGCCGCTATGATTTTCGGGCCGAATACCAACGCCGGTATCACTTACCGAAAACAACCAGTTTCTCTCATGTGTCATCGCATTAATGTAAATCTCTGGCTCTCGACCTTCGGTAAAACGAATAGCATTACTAATGAGGTTTTTAAACAACTGCATCAGTTGGCGACGACATGCAAATACCGTTGGTAAGGTTTCGCAATGCAAGTTGGCATGGCTGGATTGAAATATATTATCAAGGTCTATTAAGACATCGCTAACGATCGCATTGCAATCGACCAGCTCTCTACTTTCGTTAAACCGACCTACGGAAGTAAGTGCAACCAGCTTATTCAAGGCCGACTGCATTGCGTAAACATTCTCTCTTACGTCCAACAAATCCTCTGCCAAGCCAGGAGGAGAAATATCCTGAGCTTGCCCTCCGACTCTGCGCATTGTCGATACCACATTATTCAATGGCATCTGTAAATCTCTTGCCGCCAAATGTGACAACTGCTCAATCTCATTAACCAAACCAATAAGCTGATGGCGGTTTCTAGCGAGGGCAATTAGGTCACGATAAGATGACAAGGCGGTATATATAACCGAGAATAAACGATCTTGGGTTAACTCGGTTTTCGCTCGATAATCGTTAATATCATAAACTTTTAAAACACGACGCTCTGGCGCTAAACCAGGCTGACCAGTACGCAAAATAATTCTAACAAAGTGATTTCCTAGCTCCTGCCGAATATATCGCGCCACTTCTAAACCTGCGTCATCGGTCTCCATAACCACATCAAGGAGAATAATTGCAGTGTCCGGATTCTCGTGAATTAATTTACGCGCCTGCTGTCCAGAATAGGCACTCACAAACTCAAGATGCCGGCCGCCAAAGCTAAAATCATGTAAGGCCAAACGAGTGACAACATGAATTTCTTCTTCATCATCAACAATGAGAATTTTCCAAGTATTGTTCTCCGAAGTGGCACTCTGATCCAGCATAATATTATGCTCAGTTGCGAGAATTAAATCGTCGTTGTCAGCCATTTTATTCTGGGCCTTCTTATAAGTATCTGTCATTATCCGTCGCCTTCTAATAGAGCGATCGTTTCATGCGCAATAGCGACATTTTTAACAAAAAGCTCAATCATCTGAATATCTGGCACTGAGAAAACATCCTTGGCCGAAACATACAACAATTGTTCAAGACCCGACTTTGTAATGTAGTAGCTTACCCAATAATTATCTCCGTAATTACTTTTCTTGCATGTCAACACATAACGTATCCGCTCAACAACAGACTCTTCAAAAGAGTCTAGATTAACCTCACCGATGTAATTTTTAAACTTGCCAGTACCTGCCATTATCTGCAAGCGCTCGACCTCTGGATGGGCAAGCATAGCCGAGGCGTTAATAAGAACAGCGTCACTATTTAGATACAGCAGTGCCGTTAGCTGCTCTAGAACACCTTCGAAGAACTGTGATATGTCTCTGGTTTCAAATATTGTTGCAGAGGCTGAGATCACCTTCATCAAACCTTTTCGGTTTTCTTCCAGCGCAAATATGTCACCATACGAGCGAAGGCTTGTGTATACAGTAGAGAATAACTTCTGCCGAGTCAGCTCAGTCTTCTCTTTATAGTCATTGATATCGTACTGAGTAATAACCTCTTGTTCGGGTGATTGCCCCGACTGACCGGTGCGTAACACTATACGTACCATCCTATTATTTAGCTCACGGCGAATATAATGAACCAGATCTAGGCCCGCTCGATCTGTTTCCATAACGACATCGAGCAGTATCACCGCGACATCAGGGTTCGCATGCAATACTTGGCGCGCTTCCGCAGCCGAATATGCGCTTAAAAACTCCAAGCCCCGGCCACCGAGATTAAAACTGTCTAGCGCAAGGTGAGTTACCGTGTGCACCACCTGTTCATCATCGACGATAAGCAACTTCCAAGGCTTAGCGCCCGCACCAACAAGACCCTCAGTAGGTTCTTCTGCAAGGCTCAATGTATCCGGGTCTGATACCACTTCATGCTCCTTTGAATTATTCATAAGACCTTACCTCGCCAACATCTTTCCCTAAGAAGAGGCTAATTATTGTGCCTTCCCCCTCTGTACTTTCAATTTCTATATTGCCGAAAAGCTTTTGCGTAACGAGGTTATAGACAATATGAAGTCCTAAGCCGCTCCCGCCGCCACTGCGATTAGTGGTGAAAAAAGGGTCCCAAACTCGAGTAAGATTTTCCGGCGAAATACCTCGACCATCATCACTGAAGCGGATACAAATAACGTCATGCTCACATTCGCTAACCTGAAGCAATAATGTGCCCTCATCATCTTTTTCAAAGGCATGAACAATTGCATTCATAACAAAATTAGTCACTATCTGCGATAATGCGCCGGGGTAAGAGCGAATTTCTAGATCGCTAGGGCAGTCAAACTCACACTTTAAATTAGTTTTACGAAGCTGTGGCCGCAGACTCAACAAGACTTGACTCAAATACTCTTTTAAATCAAATGTACGGACATCACTAGCACTCTGATCAACGGCGACCTGCTTAAAGCTCTGAATAAGACTTGCAGCACGATGCAAATTCCCCAGAATAATGTCTGCTGCGGCTGTCGCATGTTTTATATACTGTAGTAGCGCGGAATTTGTCAGCTGACCCTGCGCGTATTTCTTGCTGACACTATTGGTACTTTCTAGCAAGGTAGACGCTGCGGTAACACCAATACCTACAGGGGTATTTATCTCATGGGCCACACCAGCGACCAGACCACCTAGCAAAGCCATTTTTTCATTGCTGATTAACTTCTGCTGGGTAGATTTTAAGCGCAGCAAGGCATTACTTAGCTCACGATTACTTATATCTACTTCCCGCACTCTGACTTCAAGTTCACCGCGCGCGGTGACAATCTCATGATTTCGACTTTCGACATCTGCAATCATGGCGTTAAAATTTTCTGACAGAGCGCCAAATGCATCATGGCTTATGACATCAGCACGTATCGAATAATCTCTACTTTCCGTTACCATTTTCATCACATCAAGTAGACGGTAGACAGGTGCCATCATCCTCCGCGACGCGCGGGTGGAGAGCCACCACGCCCACAATAGGCACAAAACCAATAACAATGTGCCCCACATAGTCATAAGTAGATACGGCGACACCCCTTCATGACGAGGTTTAATGATCAATTTAAATGAGGCCACCTCTCCGTCTACAGCACGCCAATCTATCGTTTCTTCAAGAACCAATATTCCGCCTTGATTCCCAGCCCCAAGCTCAGCATCGCACGCAATGTCCCTAGCAGCGTACTGGCTTTGCGCCAGCAAAGTGAATGAGCTGGAACCGCCCGCATATAGACACACTGCGCCAATATCATTATCGAGCGCCAAGGACGAAATCACCTTGACGACCTCGGCTTCACTATTAGACGCACGCATTAGCTTTCCAATTAGAACACCAACATTGCTGTAGCTGTGATCACCACTACCGCTATTAGATACAAAATACGCCGTCATCATAAACATCAGTACAAAACACACTAGCGTATTTGCAGCGAAGAGCGCCATAAAGGGCATCGCGTTAGTAGATTGCTTCAACACAAGAGCATTTCCATGTCGCCATATTTCATGCCCCTACTAAAAAGTATCAGCATTTACTCCGTTAATCTCGATTTACAGCTACTGTAGTTGCGAAACCCCTATGCCACAACTCTACAGGCAATATGCCTACAGAATGAATAGTGTGATCTACTTACTGAAAGCACCACTCTGCCGCGACTTTGCCAGCAAGTGGTATATAAAGAGAAGGAAAGAGACCGTCAGCCGCTTATGACTGCTCTCAGTTGGAAGGAAAGTGGCTAATGCCGAAGAGGCATCAGCCACTTTTGACGCTGCAGACGTCTCGTGGACTTGGATTAAGCCTAACCTGGTTTAATTTAGGTAGAAATCGACCCGGTCATCCTGAAAAATATCCGCACCTGGGGCCAATAAGTCCATATAGCGGTCAAAGTACAAAAATTGCTTGAGCAACATGGTAAAGGCCCTCGGGAAGCGAATCCCGTACTTTCTGGCTATCTCACCAAGCTCGCTAAGCAAAGAATTAATACCATCACCGGTGCGATTCTCAAGCACTTTCTGTGGATCTAAGGCATTTAAGCCTTCGAATAATTTCTGAATATCGAGGGTAAGCGACTCAACATCGACCTTGTCGCGGGTAATACCGACACTCACCATGGATTCTGCCATCAACTGATAGTTTTCTTCACTGATTGCCATAAACAAACTAAAAATGGCTTGCCACGCCTCTGGCTGAATTCGACCCACCATACCAAAATCAATAAACCCAACCTTACCGTCGGCTAGGATCAGCAGATTTCCGCTATGTAAATCGGCATGAAAGAAGGGGCACTGAGTCAGGCTTGCAAACCAAGTGTTTAGGGCATTAAACAAGCTACTCGCGGGGTCAAACGCGCCCTTCGCCATCGCAACCTCATTAGTCAGCGCCACCCCGTAAAAACGCTCCATTGTGAGCACCTTACCGCCGGAGGCACTGTGATAGGGTTTAGGGGCTAAAACCACGTCATTGCCGCTATCACTTAGGAATTTTCTAAACAGACGAAGATTCTCAGCTTCTTTAAAGAAATCACACTCGTCGATCATGGACTGGTACATTTCTTCGACCAGCCCGGCAACCGCATCTTTATCTGTATTAGGCAGAATGAGCTCAAAAAGCCGGATCAACAGATAAACAGCGTTCATGTCGGTGGTCAAAATAGCTTGAACGCCAGGTTTCTGCACCTTTACAACCACATCTTCGCCAGACAGTAACTTGGCAGCATGAACCTGAGCAATCGACGCTGACGCCAGCGCGGTTTCGTTAAACTCAGAAAACACTGCCGAAATCGGCTGACCGAGATCCTGCTCTACAATGCGGCGAATTTTGCTAAATGGCAGCGATGGTGTTTGATCTAAGCAATGCTGAAACTCATCCACGTACTCTTTAGGGAATATAGACGGCGAACTAGCAATAAACTGTCCAAATTTGATATACGTGGCGCCCAAGGACTCGAATAACTCTCGCAGTTCTACTGGCGTAGGCTTGCGTCTTTGCAATAGGCATTTCAGCGCATGAGGAGACATAGCAAACGTCGTTTGCAAAGCCCGCCAAGACCCTCTCACACCGAATTCTGCCATACTAATTCTACGGCCGGAGGTATCTGCCACCGCATTGAGACCAAGCCCCTTAGACGCAGCGAGCAGAATGCTGTCCTTTACACGAACAGATAGTTTTCTAGTCATAATTCTTTATTCCCTTAATTTCGGATAGAGCTCGCCACCCTGTTTTAGCCTGCAGTGATATTAACGCTAAATCCGTTAAGACAACACTCACGCAGCACTCATACAGCAGAAGTTACGCCATTGTAATCAGCCTTGCGTCATCGCTAGGTTACACTATCATTACCACCTACTGCTTTTGAGCCATACATAATAACAAGGAGAAAATCCTTCATGCACAATACCGCGATTATATGTCAGGAAGCGCCCGTTCCGAGCGCTAGCGGCAAAGAAATTACCAATGAGCACTGCTCTAAAGTTAATTCGCAAACCTACCTCATCGCTGGCCAAGAAATCACCCTGCCAGTCAAGGTCGGTGCCGCAGCGATGTTGATGAATGTTTTTGTGGTTGATGCCAAAAAAGCACAGCAATTGATCGCCGCCAGTGGCTTTAAGGTTGTTGAAATATGGCCAGGCAAGGCGCTGATGCAGTTACTTGGTGTCGACTATCAGCAAAATGACCTTGGTGACTACAACGAAGCAGCGATTGTATTTCCGGTCACCACCCCTGGGGAACCAAAACCGCTGCCGGTTATTGGTACCATTTGGCGCATGTTCAAAGGCTCACCGGGCAACTATGTGTACCGTATGCCGGTAAATCAGGGATTTACCACCCATGCCGGTCGCTTTATTTGGGGGTTTCCAAAATGGGTGACTGATGTCGACATCCAATTTGGAGAGAAAACCGCGTCGGCAAAATTCAGTGATGACGGTGAGCTAGTGTTTGCCATCGATGCCGCAACAGGTGCCAAAACCAGCGCTAAGCCGCAAGCAGCTCCGTCGTTAGCCATTCGTGACAATCTAGCATGGAAGACTATAGGTATAACAGAAGGTGAAGGCCTCACCTTTAAATTAGGTGGCAGTCCACCTAAAATTGGTGAGCATCACCCCTTAGCCTTGCAACTCAGGGCGCTGGGATTGCCAAAAAAACCAATGTGCACGATATCTATCCGCCAGGCGAAAATGCATTTTGATGCGCCCGAAGCGGTGGCAATTGGCAGCCCTTTCACAAGCTAACGCTAATCGTAGGCCTTTAGCGTGCCGCCACTGTTGATAACAAACCGCTCTGCGCGATGCCGTCAAACAAAAACTGCATCGCCAGAGCGCACAGCAGCACACCAAAGACCCGGCTAATCATATGCATGCCAGTAACCCCCAGCCAATTCTGTAAGCGGCTCGCGAGTAGTAATGACAATAGTGTCATCGCCAGTACGAATACCAGGGAGATGACGACCGCCGTTTGCTCCAAAAGATCACCATCGGCATGAGCCATCAATAAGATCACCGCGCCTATCGCCCCCGGCCCAGCAATCAGCGGTGTAGCTAGCGGGAACACCGCAATATCGCTACGCGCCTCTGCTTCTTGATCTTCTTCAAGGGTGGTTGTGGTCGCGCCACTACCCTTCACTGTCACCAATTCAATTCCGATTAACAACAGCAAAACCCCACCCGCCGCTCTCAAGGCCGCAAGTGAGATACCCATAGCATTGAGTATAAATTCACCCAACAGTGCAAATGCCAATAAAATAGCTCCGGCAATTAACACTCCACGCACGGCCGTACGGCGACGTTTTTTTGCAGACAAGCCACTGGTCAATGCCGCAAACATAGCCGCCACGTCAATCGGACCGATGGTCGCAAAGAAGGTGGCAAACGCGACAGTGAATGCTTCTACTAAGGCGGTATCAATAGCCACTAAGCGGCCTCTATATTTGCGATCGCACTAGCGGCTTCAGCAATAAGTGCCGGACCCCGGTAAATAAAGCCAGTATATATTTGTACTAGCGACGCCCCGGCTGCAATTTTGTCCACCGCGGATTCACCATCGCTAATACCGCCCACCCCAATAATAGGCAAGCGACCGTTTAGTGCGTCTGCCAAAATTCGAATAACCGTGGTCGAACTATCTCGAACCGGTAGGCCGCTCAAACCGCCCACCTCGTCACCGTGGCGAAGCCCAGCTACGGCATCCCGCGCAATCGTAGTATTAGTGGCGATCACACCATCTATGCCCTGCTCCACAAACACCTCGGCAACGCGACGAATATCATCTTCCGCCATATCCGGCGCAATTTTCACCGCCATAGGAACATAGCGACCATATTTTTCAGCCAGCTCTAACTGGGCTTTTTTAAGCGCGCCGAGTAAATCAATCAAGGGCTGGCCAAACTGTAGATCCCGTAAACCCGGTGTATTTGGAGAGGACAAATTCACGGTGACATAACTGGCGAAGGAATAAACTGCGCGTAAACCTATCAAATAATCGTCAACTGCATGCTCAGCCGGGGTGTCCTTGTTCTTGCCAATATTAATGCCAAGTACACCCTTAAATCCGCTAGCCTTAACCTGCTCAAGTAGATGTTCAAGCCCTAGATTATTAAACCCCATACGATTGATGATCGCTTCCGCTTCCGGCAAGCGAAACAGACGCGGCTGAGGGTTACCCGCTTGCGCCTTTGGCGTTACCGTACCCACTTCTATAAAGCCGAATCCTAGAGCCGACAGGCCATTTATATACTTGGCGTCCTTATCTAAGCCCGCGGCCAAACCCACAGCATTAGGAAATTCTATACCCATCACGGTAAGCGGTGACGAGACCATTGGTTTAGCAAACAAACGACTCAAACCCAATTTTTGCAACAACCAAACGGAGCCTAAAGACAGATGATGCGAGGTTTCGGTGGGCAGACAAAACAATATATGACGCAAGACAGAATACATGACGGTAAACCTTAACTCAGAGGCGGCAGGATAACGAAAATGACGGAAAGGAGGAAGACTTGTAGGCCAGCCAAAGCTGGCCAAAGGAGTTTACGCTGAGGTATGCAAGCCGCATTCGCGATTTTCTGCTACCTTAGTTGGATCAAAATAATGCTTAGACGAGGGCAATTTATGCTCTGCCATAAACGCCAACACATCAGCTTCAGTCCAATAAAAAATAGGCGCCACTTTTAAAATACCGCGACCATCCCACGACAATATATCTAAATTCTGACGAAACGCGGTTTCCTCTTTGCGAATACCCGTCACCCAAATTTTTGGCGCTAAATCGGCAAACGCGCGACTAAACGGCTCCAATTTTACCTGCCGAGTAAACTCTTTATGTAAATCTGGATTATCGTCAGGGTGAGGGATACCACCCATAATGGCATTGCGATGCTCAGCAGTGATCTCGGGAATATATAATTTCAAGTTGGGGTTCAGCAGCTTTTTCAACTGTTCAGCAACCCGATACGTATCCGGCACATTGTAACCGCTGTCTGCCCAGACCACCGGCATTTCTGGCGCCACATCGGTAATGAGTTTAAGCATCACCGCAGCATTCGGTGCAAAGCTAGTTGAACCCATCATTGGTTCGCCAAGAGACATTGCCCATTTAATAATATCGGCAGCCGACTTGTGGCGCAGCTCAGCGTTTAATGCTTTTAGGTCCAGATCCATCATTTTCATCAATTCGAGTCTAATCAAGCGCGCAACTGTATCACAAAGCATTCAGAAATTAGAATAAAAGCTTTAAAATCAGATGCTTATAACTTAAGCATATAATGTTATAACAATTTTAACGGTTATTACAAAACAAACAAAACAGGAAAAATCGAGTTCAGCAAGCACAACGATGAGGCATTACCGCTACTGCGGTGTGCCCCAAGTCGTACCTACAATGAAACCCAGCTGGAGGCTGCTTAGATCTTTTTACTGATAGTCCTGCAAACTTTTTGACACCACCTCATAGACATCACTAGACAGCTCTGGATCTGCAAGCACGCGCTGTAATTCTGAGCACATAAGCTGCTGAGCCGACGGCAAGTATTTACGCCACTTAGTCAGCGGCACCAGCAATCGAGACGCTATTTGTGGATTACTGCGGTTAAGTAATAAGACCTGATCTGCTAGAAAACGGTAGCCAGCGCCGTCTTCACGATGGAAATTAACCCCGTTTTGGCCGCAGAAGGCCCCAATCAATGCGCGCACCTTATTGGGATTGCGAATATCGAAAGCCGGATGCGACATTAACCCCTGCACGACTTCCAAGGTGCCCGGCAAGCGACACATGGCCTGCACCTGAAACCACTGATTTATCACCAAGGGTTCATGCTGCCACTGCTGATAAAAGCGCAGCAATGCCTCTGCCTTGTAAGCCGCAGTGCTGTTTACTAAATACGTTAGCGCCGCAAGGCGGTCAGTCATATTGCTACTGCTCTCGTACTGGCGAACTGCCAAGGCGATAGACTGTGCATCATCTAACAACATCAGATATGAGAGCGCGGTATTCTTTAAGCTGCGACGGGCAATTTGAGCCGCGTCTGGCGCATAGGCCTCGTCACTTTCACAACGAGAATAACAGGCACTAAATTCATCGCTAAGCGCAGTTGCCAGGGCTTTGCGCAAAGCTTCGCGGGCATGGTGAATGCCATGGACATCGACTGGGTGAATAATTTCTGCCAAGTAAGCTTCTGAGGGCAACTGCAGCATCAGCGCAACCATCGCCGCATCGAGCGATGTATTTGCCAACAACTCGCGACATGCGCTTACATACTCAGAGTCAGGCGAGACCTGCTGACCCGCCGCTAAGGCCGTAATCGCCCGTTTAATTTCTACCAAGCCAAGCTGCTGACTGGCATCCCAGCGACAAAAGCCGTCACTGTCACTCCGCATAAGGCGCAACAACTGAGCGCCGCTATAATCAAAATCAAGTTTTACCGGCGCAGAAAACCCTCGTAGCAAACTCGGCACCGGCTCTTCTTTAATATTTGCAAATACAAAACGCTGCTCAGGCTCAGTGACGTTGAGCACCAGTTCGGTATTATCCGGCGACTCGATATTAGCCGCCGCGTCTGTTAACTGCAGAGCAAGCTGACCCGCTTCACCAATTAGCGCCACCGCCAAGGGAATATGGAAAGGCGCTTTCTCGGTCTGACCGGGCGTTGATGGACAAGACTGCTTAACCACCAATGTATACGTTTGTGCTTGTTCATCGTATGTGCCGCTGACGTGCAAGCGTGGCGTACCCGCTTGGGAATACCAATGACGGAACTGTTTAAGATCGATGCCGCTGGCGTCTTCCATCGCCAAGACAAAATCTTCGCAGGTCACTGCCTGACCATCGTGGCGATCAAAATACAAATCACTGCCTTTGCGGAATAATTCAGGCCCCAGCAGGGTATGAATCATGCGCACGACTTCCGAGCCTTTTTCATAGATCGTCACGGTATAAAAATTAGAAATTTCTATAAACGAGTCGGGCCGAATCGGGTGCGCCATCGGACCCGCGTCTTCGGCAAATTGCGCGGTCCGCAATAAGGTCACGTCTTCAACCCGCTTAACCGTTGGCGAGCCCATGTCTGAAGAGAATTCCGAGTCCCGAAATACCGTGAAGCCTTCCTTAAGACTCAACTGAAACCAATCTCGACAGGTGACACGATTGCCAGACCAGTTGTGAAAATATTCGTGGGCGACAACCCCTTCCACCCGCTGAAATCCGGCGTCGGTAGTGGTTTCTTGTTTGGCCAGTACGCAAGACGTATTAAAGATATTGAGACTTTTGTTCTCCATCGCGCCCATATTGAAATCGTCTACCGCCACAATATTAAATATATCGAGGTCGTATTCGCGCCCGTAAACGTCTTCATCCCAGCGCATGGCGTTCTTGAGGGACAACATGGCGTGATCACATTTATCGAGATCTTTTTCGTCAACATAAATTTTGAGATCGACACTGCGCCCACTTGTCGTCAGGAACTGGTCTTCTACCACCGCAAGCTTGCCAGCAACCAGGGCGAACAAATACGCCGGTTTGGGGAAAGGGTCGTGCCACACGGTTTTGTGAATGCCGTCCGCCAAGCTTTCAGTCTCAATGAGGTTGCCATTAGACAGCAATACCGGATACCGCGACTGGTCAGCAATAATCTCTACGGTAAACACCGACATTACATCAGGCCGGTCGAGGTAATAGGTTATTTTTCGGAAACCTTCCGCCTCGCACTGAGTGCAAAACATACCACTAGACTTATAGAGGCCCTCAAGTGACGTGTTATCTTGCGGTCGAAGACGGGTTTCGCAGCACAAGCTAAAGGAAGCCGGCACATTGGCTATGCTCAGCTGCTCTCCGCTCTGCGACCATTCACTGTCATCTAACTGGCGGCCATCAATACTCAAAGAAACTAGCTCGAGTTCGGTACCATGAAGCTGCAATGGCGCATCTTGGCTGGCAGCGTCCGGGTTACGCCTGAGCGCAAGAACTGAGCACACGAGACTGCTAGCTTCCCCCAACTCAAATCGTAAGGTGGTGCTATCGATTAAAAAGTCAGGGACGCTGTAATCGCTTAAAAAGATAGTGCTAGGCTGCGCATCGCGCATGAAACAACTCCTGAATCTCTACGATTCACTGCGTAATTCAATATGGTATCCGGCGTATTTACGAATATTAATCACGCCAGTGTCAAAGATCAGATACTGACCCTTTATGCCGATCAAAGTGCCTTCAACTACCGGCACTTTATCTAAGTTGAATGATTTAACTTTGAATGGATAGGTCTCGACCGGAAAATGAATATGCTGCACCGGAATATCACTAATCGCTTGAATTGCCTGCAGACCATGGTTCTCTTGCAACTCCTTAAGACCGGGCTGGCAAAGCTCAAAAAGCTCATCGCGGCGCGCGGCTAAATCCACTTCGTCGGGCTCACCTTTTAACATCGCCTGCCAGCTGGTCTTATCCGCAACATGAGATTTATATAAGGTCTCAACCAAACCGGACTGCAAACGATTACTGACCCGAAATATTGGCAGCGCGGCTACCGCACCTTGATCAATCCAGCGGGTGGGCACCTGGGTACCCCGGGTAATACCCACTTTGACACCTGAAGAGTTTGCCAAATATACAATATGATCGATTAGGCAGTGACTTTCACCCCATTCCGGCTCCCGGCATGTACCCTCAAAATAGTGGCACTTTTCAGGGCTCATTATACAAATATCACACTGCGCTAAACGCTGAAAACAAGGATAACAATAGCCTTGATTAAAACTCTTTTTTGTCAATCTTCCGCAGTGCACACAATTAATCTGCTGCCGAAACTCCATCCGCAAGGTACGGCCAATTAAGGCGTTCATGCCAAGCAGCTCATCGCCAATTGGCATGCTATAAACAGCTAGATCATCGACCAACTGGGTTTTCATTTTTGCGACAGGACCGACTAGAGCGGATATGCTCATCTAATTATTCCGCCCATTTTAATACTTGATCTTTGTCGGACTCGTCATGACTGTGGTCATCACCACAGACTTCACCCTCAGCTTTGCTGCCACGGTCTATAAAACCGACGCGTTCTTCTTCTGCATTGGCCTTTAAATCGTAGGCAATGACTCCAGCCATACAATGCTCGCGCTGCTCAGGCGTCACTGCTCGACCGTCTGGCCACTTGCCTATTTCTACCGCGCGCTTGAGCCCCTCGTAAATTGTCGGGGTGATATTGTCGACTAACTGTTCATAATCCATCACTGCTCTCACTATCTTCTTTCACTACCGTCTATCACCGCCGTTGAACAGCGGCCACGGATTATATACCAAAACTTATATCGGTTTGCGATCTAGCAGCGCGGCCGCTAGCCCTAGAAAAAAGCCCAATAACAAACCGCTAACGTGGGCTGTATTGGCAATTGAACCAAGACCCAATAACTCTGTGAAGCCAGCCATACAAATTAATAGCCACACCACCATCACTATCGCAACGCCTTTCGCCAGCGGAAAGGCCTGAGTAGGCCGCAAGTGATTCCATATCACGATATAGCCCAATAAGCCGTATATCACACCAGACATGCCGCCAAATAAAGACACGCTGCTGATGGCCTGCGCAATATTCGATCCCGCAGCGACGAGTAAGACTAATCCGAGTATCCGCACCGCGCCCTGACGGCGCTCGATCATACCCCCCAGCTCCCACAGCCAAAGACTATTAAACACGATATGCATGACGCCAAAATGCAAAAACGCTGGGGTAATCACTCGCCACAACTGTCCAATCGGCCAATCGCCGCGCAGGGTGCCATCAACAATATAGAGTTGATAAAAGCTCAGGTAGGGCAAGTATTGATAGTCGCGATCAAGAGCGGGCAACAATGCCCCGAGAAAACTCAAAACAAGTAGTATCGCCACCACAGGCACGCTGAAGAAACGGCGATACCAAGCTCGCTTAGGCTCCACACGACGGCGCTCAATAGTGACTGCCGCAAGTTCTGGATCGCCGGCCTGCAAGCGCTCATAAAGTGTTTTTACCTGCGCCGCATGATGTTCCGAGCCAACCCAAAGCACCTGCATACCACGCTCTTCGGCAATACGGTGAGGTATTGAATCCTGCCAAAGTAATAAAGAAAATCTCGCTAAATCTGTACTTAAGGGCAAGCGTAAACCCACTACTTCAGACATCTGAATCCTCTTTACCGATATGCGTTCCCCAGCCCAACTTATCTCTGCAGCTTGCATAAAAGCTGTGATCCAAGGGATGTACCAAGCGCAATTTATGCGGCTTTTTACGCACATAAATAACATCGCCAGGCTGGGACGTAATTTTCACCTGACCGTCACAGGTTACCGGCGGATGAACCACATTCCCGCGGCCAACCACCATTTTAATTTCACTTTTTCCGTCGATGACGATCGGGCGGCTGCTGAGGGTATGTGGAAACATCGGCACAATGGCAATCGCATCAAGGCGCGGGTGCATTATTGGGCCACCGGCAGACAGCGCATAGGCTGTTGAACCGGTCGGGGTCGCGATAATCAAGCCATCCGAGCGTTGGCGATACACAAACTCCCCGTCAACAAACAACTCAAACTCCATCATATGACCGGAGGTACCGGAGTTTAGTACTACATCATTAAGCGCGTCGCCGCGACCGACAGGTTCGCCGTCGCGCAGCACTTCAACATCCAGTAAAAATCGCTGCTCTAGCCGGTAGTGGCCATCTAGTACTGCGCCAACTTGGGTTTCTATTTCATCTGGAGAAATGTCGGTTAAAAACCCAAGGCGTCCGCGGTTTACACCAAGAACCGGCGCATTGTGGCGAGCCAATGTTCTGGCTGCGCCGAGCAGGCTACCATCACCACCAACAACAATAATAAGATCACAGACCTCGCCAATCATACGGCGTGAACTCACCCGTAGATCGTGATCATCTAGTAATTCAGACACCGCTTCGTCAAGCACTACACCCAACTCTCGGACCTGAAGAAATTCAATTAGGCGCCTTAGAGTTTCAGCAACACCGTTGCCTTCGCGCCCTATCACACCTATATTGCGAAACTGTTCCATAGTACCTACTGTCGATTATTGGGCGCTCATTGTACTAAAAGCGCGGGCCAGTTGGGCGCCATTGGCGAGTTTGGGACATAACAACGCTAAGCCGCAAGTAAAAACCCGCAGATTTCTAGGAAGATCACCTGCCTTAAAGTCAAAGCTGACCTATGGAGCCTGACCATCACTGCTGCCACATTGCCCTATTTTAAGTCTCACCTCGTTCGCGCCCTAGCTTGGAGCTGCTTTAGCGAAACGCTTATTAACGAAATAGCGGCCCCAATCGCGCCCATCCGCCGCCCGAACTTACCATTAACTGCTTATCGTCTTGACTGGTTACAAAAGCTTGATGCCAACGATCTCGCTCTTAAAGAGTATCTACACCAACACTGTCACAGCACGCGGCTAGGATTGGTATTTGAAAGCTTATGGCATTTCTTTCTGCTGGAGGACCCCGACACCGAACTGGTCGCCCATAATATCCCCGTTCGAGACGGCAAGCTGACGCTGGGAGAGTTTGACCTAATTTATTATTGCCGAATATCCAAACGCCACATTCACCTTGAACTCGCGGTGAAATTCTTTCTTGGTATTCCCAATAAGCACAAGGCACCCGATCTGAATCAATGGTTTGGCCCCAATCGCGCCGACCGCCTAGACCGCAAACTTGCCAGGCTCACCCAACACCAATTGCCACTTGCTCACACCGAGGCAGGCCAAGCCGTTATTAAGCAACTGGGCATCGATAATATTGAGCAAGAACTGCAAGTGAGTGGCATTTTGTTCCACGCCAATCTCGAGGACGGCCAGAACCCGCCCCTCAACCCCAATCACCAACGGGGCGATTGGCTCAGCACCAGCGCATTCCAATTAGCGCAGTCACAATCTGGCAAACAAAATAGCTGGCGGTATATCGAAAAACCCAGCTGGTTGGGAGCCGAATTCGATACCGCAACATTATTGACAGATAAACATCTAGAAATGGCGATTCATAAACCCATCATGCTGATTAACGCCCAACAGCAACGGCGCTTTTTGGTCGCTGACGACTGGGCAGACTAGCGACCTGCCGCGCCCAAATCCAAGCCAAAGCCACGCCGCCCCTGCAGGCCGCCGGTATGAATAAGCAATACTCGATTGCCCGGGTCAAATTCCTTATTGTCGACCATATATTGTACCGCATACGCCGCTTTGGCGGTGTACACCGGATCAAGCAAGACATTCTGGCGGCGCTCGAATGCCGTCATATATTCCGCCATGTGCTGCGGTAATCGCGCATAAGCACCGCCGTGAAATCGATGATCCAGCCGCCAATTACCTCTGTCACCACCCAAATCTGACAATAATATAGCAATATCCGTGGCCATAAATTTCTCGGCCTTTAATACCGGTATTCCTATTACTTTTACCCCGTCTGCACTCTTTGATGCCACCCCGGCTAAGGTTGTGCCAGTACCGCAGGCAAGAACCACCGCAGCATAGGCTTGACCCGCGGCTGGAATTAAATCGACGATATTCCCACACCCCTGAGCGCCAAGTACATTACCGCCGCCCTCGGGAATCAAATAAGTATTAGGGTATTGAGCTGCCAGCTCAGCGATAAACACCGTATCGCCACGGCGACGATAATCGCTGCGACTTAAATAATGAAGGGACATGCCCCAGTCTTTGGCATCTTGTAAGGTTGGTGTTAGCTGGGAATTCGCATCTGCTCGCACGCAGCCAATAGTTGCGATCCCTTTGGCGCGACCCACCGCCGCTAGAGCATGCAAATGGTTTGAATATGCGCCGCCAAAACTGAGCACGCTGAAAGCGCAGGCGTTTTCGGCAGCGACGATGTTTGGCAACAACTTAAACCATTTATTGCCCGGAGCAAGACTGTCGAGTGCATCTAATCTAAGCACATCGACCGCAACCCCGCAGGTTGAGGTGTACAAATACTGAATCACTTGGACCTTATACCACCTTGATTAAATCAGCGGAAAAAAGCAAAGCCCTCACGCCAACCCTGAGGCGCTATGTTCGTGACAGCGATCGCTTTCACCCGAACGGAACAACATAGGCCGCATCACTTTCTTAATAGGTTGACCACAGTATTGCATCTCGTCATCAGTCGCCCGGCATATTGGTAAACGATAATGCGCTAGCCACTCTCGATACTGTGTATCTGACACCTCGCATCGCAACGCCACATACGCCAGCGGGTCACGAAGATATTCCGGCATTTCATCCTGAGAGATAACCAAATGTTCAACACCGGGGTGGTAAGCAATGAACACCACGCCTTTTTCAACCATGGTCTTAAGCAGCTTATCGTCACTATCCACCATTAGCCTACGGTTTTGCTCTCGCAGCGCGCTTAACTCACCACGCAACTCGACAATTTCAGTGGCGCGGTCATAAAGTTCTTGTTCGCGCCGACGCAGAGCATCCTCTAAATGAATGGCTTGATCTTTTAAGCGGCGCTCCAGCTCCTCAGCGTACTCCTTACGCAAGCCTTCCATTTGACTCTGGTAGTCCTGTCCGCCTTTTTCAAACAAGGCCTCTAGTTCTTCGGTTTTTTGATGCATTAAGCGCTGCTGGCGATCTAAACGCGATTGCACCTCTTGCTCTAAGACCAGTAATTCGTCCAGTTTGACCTTTTGGTTTCTAATCAATGATTCACGATCTAAAAGCTGGCGAGTAAAATCCTCCGCCTGCAACTCCAGCGCGCGGCTAAAAGTTTCCGCCTGGGTGGCCAGTTTTAGCTGCTCCGCGCTGCGTATGGCCCGCAGTTTACTGCGATATCGACGATGAAATACCGGCCCCGGCGCCGCACTGGCGGGCGTCGAGTGCTCTGCCTGCAGCGGACTATTATCTGGAGTTTTAAAAAAATCAGATACATTTGCGCGAGAAACGACGCGATCGGAGCGCTCACTAATAATACCTAGGCGGTTGCGCAGCGCTGCCGTACTAATTCGACTAAACGTACCAGTCGCAGCGGTGTCTGGATCCCACAGCTGTCGACGATACCATGCTACAGGACAAGCGCTGCGGCAGGCCACACGGATAGGCCCAGCGCCTAAGTCAGGGCCGTAGCTGGCGTGATCAAGGAGATGACGAAGGGGGATATTCCACTGCCCGGTTACTTTTCCGCGGCTGTCAAAACTGATGGTAAAAAACACCACCCCAGTGACCCTTAAAGTCTCGTCGATTTGCACGAAAGCGGCTTGAATCTCATCACTCGCGAAATCGGGAATACCGACCACATCATCCAGCACTGCCTCAAACTCTGCAAAGAACATTTCTTTAACGACTTCCGCGTCTTTAAAGAAAACGACTGCTTCCGTTAACCCGCCCAAATAACCCCCAAGAATACTTTGTTATATCGTTTGCACATCCATGCGGAACGTAACACGCAATGCTTTAGCCATGCGGAATTACCTACACCGAATTATAGGAGAGAAATACAAGGTACAGGAAAAAATCACGTAGCAGAAAGACGAAAACGGAAATATTGAGGGATGGTGCAGTAATAGGATTTGTTGGCGGACCGGACGAGACTCGAACTCGCGACCTCCGGCGTGACAGGCCGGCATTCTAACCAACTGAACTACCGGTCCAGATATAAACATAAGTCACAGGCATCAGGCGAGCCATGCGAAATATGAGGTAAAGCAAGAGGAGGTCTAAAACTTAAAAGTTGGCGGACCGGACGAGACTCGAACTCGCGACCTCCGGCGTGACAGGCCGGCATTCTAACCAACTGAACTACCGGTCCGCATACTTTTACTCGATTATGGTGGGTGATGACGGGATCGAACCGCCGACCCTCTGCTTGTAAGGCAGATGCTCTCCCAGCTGAGCTAATCACCCTCTCAATCGAGTGAGGCGCATTCTACAGGAATCGCTTTGGGTGTCAAACGCTGTGCGGTGTTTTTTCACAATTTCTTTGGAAAAAAGCTATAACACTGATTTTGCTCATTTTTTATCCAAATTCCCCAAGCCCAGAAACGACCAGCAAGTCAATCAAGTAAGGCGAGCTGTACAGCGCCCTGCTAGCTGATTAACATTGGCGCCCAATCCATTAACTGATACCAAGCAAGCGCTCTTGCATCATAAAACCGAGACTGACACGTGGAAATATACAAAGAGTTTACCTTTGAAGCGGCTCACCGACTTCCCAACGTTCCCGAAGGGCATAAATGCGCTCGACTGCACGGCCATAGCTTTCTGGTCAGAATATTTATCGCTGGCGATATCGATCCCCAAACGGGGTGGCTTATGGACTTTTCAGAGGTGAAAAAAGTGTTCGCGCCCATTTACGAGCAATTGGACCACAATTATTTAAACGACATCGACGGACTCGAAAACCCTACCAGCGAAAATATCGCGATCTGGATATGGACGCAATTGAAGCCCTTACTCGGCGCACTAAGTCAGGTCGAAATCCGAGAAACCTGCACCAGCGGGTGCATTTACAGGGGAGGGTAATTTTTAGCCCCCGCACCGATAGAGAGCATCCTCGGTAAAATATTCAGCAATAGGTGAAAATACGTAACAGGTAACATCATTTAAGCCTTGACGTAACACTTATTCACAGATAAGCGATCAAGGAGAAAAACTTGTCGCTTAGCGCAACAACGTTATAACAAGAATCACAAAGCATCACTAACTAACTGTTTTTTATAGTATTTATTAAAATGACTGTTTTTTGAACAATTTGTTAAAATGCCGATTAACCCTCCCTCTCCTGCGACAACCTACAAGTTACCCACCAAGTTATCCACAGATACTGTGGACAACATTTCACCCCAATAACAGTACCAAGACGTTACTACAAGAAATTTTTTATATTAAATTTATCCATCGAGGGCTTGCAATTCATAATCGCTATGACACACCGAGTGGCGTATGCCATCCCTAGCTCGCCTAGAAATCAACCCACTTAAACTTCAGTAATTCAAGAACCTTAAGCTGTAATAATTCCGTCACAATAAAGCGCATTTAGTCACATTACTGTCATAAACTTATCCGTGAAATAAAACCTCAACATCCAAAATAAGAAAAAGTCGTCCGGCGACTTATCTCGCATCACACTGAGAGATCTATATGAAACCACAGCGGCTACCCACCATACTAATACTCTGCGCTGCGCCGCTCGCACACGCAGATGTGTCTTTCTATGGGAAGGCAAATATTTCATATCAAAACACCAAACGAGGAATTGACTCAAACTCCAAGCAATGGGAATTAAATAGCAACGCCTCAAGAATCGGTATAAAAGGCGACATCCCAATTGATGACACCAATATAAGCGCCATTATTCAAGTCGAGTACGAAGTTGCTATCGATGATGGTGAGACCGGGAACGCGCAGAGCTTAAAGCAACGTGACACCTTTGCCGGCCTAACTGGCAGCTGGGGTACAGTGGTTGCAGGGCAAATGAATACCGCAACTAAAGATATGAGTCGAGAAGTCGACTTATTTAACAATCTTGCGGTCGGAGACGTCAAATACTACTTAAGTGGTGAAAATCGGCTGAAAAACACCATTCGCTATAGCTCACCCCGTCTATTTGATCACCTAAGCGGCAGTATTGCTGTCGTACCGGGCGAAGACAGCAGCACCAACCAAGACGGTCCGGCCGACGGCACAACCATCTCCGTGCGCTACGATGGCGACGGTGTGGCAGTCGGATTTGCACATGACCAAGAAGTTAATGGCAAGAATGTTAATCGCGCGATTGCTCATCTAGAGATCATGAATATTGACCTTGGCATACTCATTCAAACCTCCGAAATCAGTAAACCAATAAACAATAACGACGAAGATGAAGAAGCCGGCGTGCTAAGCCTATCCTATCACGCCAACAATAAGCTCGATTTTAAATTTCAAATAGGCCACACCGAGATCGACCTATTTAATGGCGACAAGCAGTTAGATCAAATTGCGACCGGTGTCGACTATAGAATCAGCAAGTCATTAACGGCGTATGGCTATAGCGCGCAAGTGACGAGTAAGTCCAGTGCGACTAGCACCTCAAAAGACCGCACGACCGGTATTGGTATGGTACTGCGGTTTTAATGAGTCACATGCCAGTGACGAGAAAGGTAGCTGGCGTTGGCGTATATATTCACTAAGAAACACACAACGCCAACTCCAGCCTTCTAATAAAAATTAAACTCTAACGGTCGCGTAGTGATTAACACAAAAACCACGCGGCGTTATTGCCGCCAAGTCTTAGAAGAGCTTCGCTAGGCAAAGCTCATCGCAAAACCTAATAACTTAGCGACCACACCGTAAACCCAGGTCTTGATGGTTTTCCACCACTCTGGCTGCTCGCGGCTCTCTCTATCTACATTGGCCTGCTCTAAAATATACGCGTGTAATGCGTAGGCATCAGCGTCACTTAGCACTTCAGAGAAACCGACCATCCCCGCTTTCGCCATAACACCATCGAGCACAATCGCATTAAAATTATCATGGAAAGCCTTGGGCAAATGACGTAAATCAGGGATTGCTCCGTTTGAAATAGCCTCAGTGCCGTGACAGGCACTACAATAAGCGTAATACAGCGTTCTACCCTTCTCAAGCACCGCTTTATCTTCTGTTAAACGCGCTGGTGGCTCGTGCGTTTGTTTGAGCGGGTTCGCTGGTAATGGTGCCGCTACGCCCCCTAATTTAAAGGTCAATACACGACTTGGTGGCGGTGACACCTCTTGCTCTAGCCCGGCGATCAAACCAAAAGCACCGCCCCAGCCGGCTAAAATTGTTACATACTGCTCGCCATCAACGCTGTAAGTGACTGGCGGCGCCATAACACCGGTATTTGCGTCAAATGACCACAGCTCTTCGCCATTGTCAGCACGAAACGCCAGCACCTCGCCTTCCGCCGACCCCTGGAAAACCAGACCGCCAGCTGTCGCTAATATGCCACCATTCCACGTTAGCTTATGTGGCACCTGCCACGCCGCTTCCTGCTTAACAGGGTCCCAGGCCAACAGAGCGCCCTGCGTAATTTTACGGACCAATATTTGGGCTAAGATAGGGTCTGCAACGGCCTGCTGCTGGAGATACACGCCTAAATTCCACTGCCCCCACTCATATAAATAATCATCCACTGCTTTATATTCAAACAAGCTATTAATAACAGGGATATACACCAAGCCGGTTTGCGGACTATAGGCCATTGCCTGCCAATTGTGGGCGCCCATAGACGACGGTCTAACCAATTGCGCCTCGTTCAAATAGCGAGCATTTTCAGTTTCGACAGGACGCCCAGTTTCTAAATCGTAGTGACTTGCCCAGTTCACATCAACATAGGGCTCAGCAGAAAGTAATTTGCCATTGAGCCTATCTAAAATGAAAAAGAAGCCATTTTTAGGTGCATGCCAAATAACCTTGCGCGATTCACCTTTAACATCCATATCAGCAAGCATGATGTGCTGAGAGGCGGTGTAATCCCAGGACTCGGCCGGCGTTTCCTGATAGTGCCAAATGTATTCGCCACTGTCGGGGTTAAGCGCAACAATCGACGACAAATAAAGATTGTCGCCACCTTCCGGACTGCGTATTTTCGCATTCCACGGCGATCCGTTACCGACACCGATATAAAGCTGATCTAATTCATTATCGTAAACGATAGAATCCCAGACCGTGCCGCCACCCCCGTACTCCCACCACTTACCGGTCCAGGTCTCCGCCGCAGCTCTCATCGCCTCGTTTTCAAAGCCGTCTGCGGGGTTAGCGGGAACCGTGTAAAAGCGCCACAGTTGCTCACCGGTGTTCACATCGTAGGCACTGACATAGCCGCGCACACCATATTCCGCGCCGCCATTACCAATAAAAACTTTACCCTTGGCTACCCGCGGCGCGCCCGTAATCGTATAGGGGTAGGCTTTGATGTCAGCGGTTGCAACTTCCCAAACTTTTTCACCACTAACAGCATCCAAGGCAATTAAGCGCGCATCGAGGGTACCGAATATTATCTTGCCCTCGTAGGCTGCCACGCCGCGATTAACCACATCACAACAAGCCATCTTCGCCCACTCACGAGGAACCTGCGGATCATACTTCCACAGCAACTCGCCACTTCGGGCGTCCAGTGCGTAGACCACACTCCAGTTACCCGTTAAGTACAACACCCCGTCTATTGCGATTGGCGTTGCCTCAAGACCGCGATTAAAATCAGTATCAAATGACCACGCCAAACTTAAATCTGCGACATTGCCGACGTTGATTCTATCTAATTCACTGTAACGCTGCTCTTTGTAATCCTTGCCATAAGACAACCAATTGTCCGGCGAATTAGCAACGATACTCTCGGTATTAACCTTTGTTGTAGCACCGGCATAAGCAAACAATGAATGGAATACCATACCGACAACAAATACCGCCGACATAATATTGCTACTGATTTTTAACATGACCATTTCTCACTATTATTATATTTTGTTCGCTGCCAAACATCGTGCGCCGACATGTAACAGCGTTAAACCGAGCTCCTTAGCACTATGCTCACTCTGGATTAAATCCGACCTTATCGCTGTAGAACGACTTTATCTCAGCAAGATCTTTTTCGTAGTTGCCACTAGGATAAAACACCTTGCCAATGCCAGTCTGCCGCTTCTTGGTGTCAAGAAAAGCAAGATAAATTGGCACGCCGGCGCCGACCGCAATGTGATAGAACCCTGCCTTCCAGTTGTCGACCTTGCTCCTTGTGCCTTCTGGCGCTATCAATACCAGCAGATCATCTCGCAAAGCGTACTGCTCAATAATTTGATCGACGGTGTTATTTGTTTTACGTCTATCGATACTAATGCCACCAAACCAACGCATGACAAAGCCCACCACTCCCTTGGGAAACAAGGTGTGCTTACCGATCCAGTGGACATCTAAACCCAATACAAAAGCCGCCCCCATCATCGTCGGAAAATCCCAATTACTGGAATGCGGCGCTGCAATCAATATATATTTCTTATGGCTAGGTTTTTCACCGACTACTTCCCAGCCTCGCAGCCAAGTAAGGGTTATAAACATCAAACGGAAAAAGCCGCGCACAATAGGCGTGTTAAAAACAGTACGGGTTTGCATGAATCAGAATCACTCTGGCACAACTAACAGACACTACATCATTGTTGCGCTTATTTTTGGTTACGGGGAGTTTACCAACAAGCAGGATCAGTACAAGCACCCTGCCCTTGTGGAAAAGGTATTTAAACGAATCTTAATCTTTAAAATCGGCGGTCTTACCTTCGCCCGTCGCGGCAATGGCTAGCATCACATCCTCAAAACTCAGCATGCCACCATTCCAAGTCGCCTGATAATTTAAGGCATCTGCCACGCTGTGGTCACGGGTATAAAGCAACATTTGCTTGCAGCCACGAATCGCCAATGGCGACTTACGAGCAATATCTTGAGCAAGCGCGGAAACCGCTTCAATCATTTCTTCATAGCTATCAAAACGTTGATTAACCAAACCAATACGCTCTGCCTCGGCTGCATCTACATTGCGCCCAGTGTAGGCGAGTTCACGCATCACTCCGGCGGGGATAATATGCGGCAGCCGCTGCAGGGTACCCACATCTGCCACCATGCCTATATCGATTTCCTTTATCGAAAATTTGACGCCGTCACAACAATAACGCATATCACAGGCACTGATAACATCGACACCGCCACCCACACAGCTGCCCTGAATAGCGGCTAGAACTGGCTTACGACAGCGTTCAATAGCGGTTAAATTTCCCTGCAATCGCAAAATGACAGAGCGAAATTGCTCAACAAAGCGAGACCGTTCCAATTCGTCTGCCGCACCAGCCAAACCTGCAAACATTGCTAAATCAATACCTGCGCAAAAGTGACGACCTTCACCGCACAACACCACAGCACGCACAACAGGCTCTTGATCTAACCATTCAAAGCAGGCCTGAATCTCATCCCACATTGCTTCGTTCATCGCATTAGCTTTGTCGGGGCGGTTAAACGCAACCCAGGCGACATGTTCTTCCATTCGCACTTGCAGCGTGGTGTAACTTGGGGGAACCACATTATTCATTATTGTCTCCACTCTTTCATAAAATCAGTCTGAGCCAGCTCGGGAAGGGGTTTTGACTGCCCACCCCGTGTACCCAGATACAAAAAACCAGAAATTTCTTCGTGGCTCTCTAGATCTAAACCACGGTGAACTATTTGGTCAAAAGCGTTGGCACCTGTGCGCCAAATACCTGCGTAACCCAAAGCTTCGGCTGCCAGAAGCGCACCATATGCGGCGCAGCCCGCCGACAGCTGTTGCTCAATACGCGGCACAGTCGGGTGCTCACTAATGCAGGCAATCACCACCAAAATAAGTGGCGCACGCAGGGGCTGCTGCCGACAGCGCAGTAGATCCGCCTCATTCACGCTGGAGTCACGCTCCTGTGCAGCATCCGCGAATAGTTCACCCAGCGCTGATAAGGCGTCGCCGCGGACAAGTAAAAAACGCCACGGCCGCAGACGACCATGGTCAGGTGCCCGACTCGCAGACGCAAAGATTTCAGCTAGCGCATTATCATCTGGCCCCGGTGCGCATAATCTGGCTGCCGAATTACGACTTTTAAGCAGCGTTAGTGCATCCATTATGCCGCCTGCTTAGCGCTGACACGAAGTTGCTTCAATTGCTCTGGGCTCACTGGCTCTCCACTTTCATAGAATTGCTTCATACTTATTGCCACATCACGGATAACGCCTCGAAATACTTTATGTAATAGGCGCTCATACAAAAATCGGCCAAATCCGCCCCAGCGCATATCGAACATTAGGCTAGTGGTAAGTGCCGTGCAGTTATGACCGGCGTCATCCAAGCGGTAGCGAAACGCGGCCCGAGCGAACGGCGGTGGCGCGCCCTTCTCGCCATTGTGAAGCCGAATTAAAAATCCCTGGCCGTCAGACCATTCCGACACCGTTTCATCCAGAGGTTTACCCGATGCCTGAAACACCCTGCGGCTGGCATCCACGCCCTCAGTCTTATCCGTGGTTATTTCAGTGCGAGTAATGCCTGGTACGTAATTATGGGCAAGCGACAAATCCTTTAGCAAATTCCACGCCTGCTCCTTTGGCATATTTATAACGACTCGCGCAGCCGCCTCATGTCTCATTGTCCATTTCCTCTAGGCAAAAAAAACTCCCGAAGTTTCGGGAGATCTATTCAACCATGAATTCGATTAGCTGTCTCGACTTGAAAAGCATCTACTAGACATTAAACGCCGCTTAGGGATTAGGAAAATCGGCGATTAAAATCCTCTGCGTATGCCGCTATCCATTCAACCGCCGCCTCTTCGGGATCAAGCTCCCGACCCTCACGCTTTTTTACTTCGCGACGATAGTTCTCAATCTGACAAACCTGCTCGACCATCCGTGTGCGATAAGCATCTTGCTCATCTACAAACTCTACACCTAGGCGATAGCTAGAGCACAATGGCCGACACCATATAACACGGCCACGCCCAGCTGACTCGTCAGACAGGGATGGCACATAGTAGTCTATTCTACTGCCGACCGTAATTTTGCACGCTACATCAAAAGAAAGGCCTGCGATACTGACGTCGCGCAAACACCCGCGCCGACAAGCTGACTCCCCTATCACTTTCACAGCGACCGGAAAATCGCTGGCATGACGTATAAATTCCCGCATACAAGCCCCCTTAGGTATTCTGTGTAGCGCAACACAGCTTAAAGTGGGCCATATATGCTGGCATTTACCTATCCGTACTTACCCGTGCTCCAGCGTCGAATTGGCGATATCTAAACTTAATGAGTACGCCACCACCACTTAGTTAATCCTTAGATTTCAACCACGATGCATAGGGCGACTCAAACTCAAGCGCCACTTTTTCTGCCCAGCCCTTGATACCAATACCCGCGCGACTCATCTCAAGATCGCCACCATCAAGCACGTTTTCACCAAACTGGTAGCGCACACTAAAACCAGTTTCACAGGCGGCGTCATCATAATCCGCAGCTGCAGCCTGAACCTGCTCTCGACGAACCAAATAGGCCTGCCACGCCTTATTGCCGTGGCGCCCCCTGAGCATTTTTTCACTGAGGTGCGGTGCCAAAAGGGCAACACTGGCATTGTTGCCACCGAAACCCTTGGCATTCAAGATTGCAACATCAAGGCTATCGGGCTCGACATGCATATGCTCTTTTTGCAGGCGCAGATTACTTTGATGAACATCGTCAGCGATATGATCGATAGTTGCTATTCCAGGCAGGATATTGTCCTGCCACACCCCTAGGCTGGCAATAAGCTGATCACCAGAAGACGCACCGATGCTGTGGCCTATATAAGCCTTTATCGCAGCGACGGGCCAATTCTCGATACCAAATATCTTGGCAGTCTCATTCAAAATATGCGACTCAGTGACACGGTTCTGTGGAGTACTAGTACCGTGTGATTGCACAAAGCTTCGCGTCTTTATCGCCTTGTCGCCAATAATACCGGATGCTGCCGCCACCGCCTTAGCCGCAGTCAAATAATTGCCAACACCAGGAGAAGAAATAGATTTTTTGTAGCCATCAGCATTGGTGAAAACATCGGCCACTGCCCCGTGGATTTGGGCGCCAAGCTGCAAAGCCAGTTCGTCGTCAAATAACACAATAAACTGTGAGGACTCTGAAATCGTAAACCCGCAGTTGCTACTAAATGGCCGACTTGCGCGGCGGTAATCCGGTTCGGTAAGCCCTTTTCCCGCATCCAGCTTCAGCAAATCCGCATCCGAGGCCAAGGCGCCCATAGTGTAGTAGCCGTCAATAACACGGGGATCAACCCCGGATTCCGCCACGCCAACGACCGCCACCTTGGTAAGACCATTGCGAATATCATTGACTGCTTGGCGCAGATTGTAAAAGAAGGTTGCACAAGCGCCCAAGCTGGGGCCGCTAGTGCCAACATTGCCCAGCACATAGGCACTCACAAAGTCAGCTGGCATATCAGCCAAGCCCAAAGCCAATTGCTTAGAACTAACCCGGCCACCATTGGCACGCGCGCCCAGCAAACCACCAAAACCATTGTCATCTAACTGCGCCATTGCCGAGCTGGCATATACCCCCATTTGATCTGGGCGGATATTATCCATCACCGTCTGCCACTCTAACCCCATCGACTTTAGCGCATCTGAGGCCCCGCAGATGGCCATTTGCAAGCCACGCGGATGATTTCTAGACGCGTATAGACTTGCCGGATCAAATCCGGTGGGCAACTGCCCCGCTGAAGACACCTCAATTTTTCGTGTGGTCGGCAATAAGACATGACAGTCTTCACCCACGCGCACTGACACCTTTCCGCCACCCAGCTCCGTCACTTCCCAGCCACCGGGCAAGGCATCAGGCAAATCCCGCGCGCGGGTTACAAACTCCAAAACGCCGTCAGCACCGCTGAGCGCCATGCGCTTATTCCAGCCGACCTGATCTGTATCAAAAATATTGCCTTCAATTTTGCGAATCAAGGTGTGATCGCGCATATATTGACGCTGCGTATCTGAGCCGGCCTGATCTGCAGGGATACCCATTATTGCCGCTAAACTGCGGTAGGTGCGCGCAGCCTTGTCCTCGGGTAAAGCATCTACTACCAAGCGGCGATAACCGTGATGAAATGAACTCCGGCCGGCGGCATTGACGCCCCCAAACCCGACGATGACTGGCAACTTACTCACATTTAATCCTTACACACGGCATAAACTATAAGAGCGCTAGTCTATCGATGTTAGTGAGATTGAAATAGAATATAACCGCCAATAGATAAGATGATCACGCCAATATGAAACACGTTGCCCTGCTGGCATTTAACGATGCACTCGCCACCAGCATTAGCTTACCCAATGAACTGTTAACGGCGGCAAACAGCGTGTCACGCCGAGACAAACGCCAGCCCATTATGCACTCCGAATTTATCGGCTTAGATCCCTCGCCTATTAGCGTGTCTGGAGGTATGCACATCCTGCCAAATGCCGATCTCAGCAGTGGCAAGGAATACGACCTTATTATTGTTCCGAGTCGCTGGCGTCATCCCCACCGCGGTTCGCCCACTCGAACTGACGTACAGCAGTGGCTTAAAGAACATGCCGCCAGAGGGGCCGAAATTTGCGCGGTCGGCAACGGCAGTTATTTTCTGGCCGAAGCAGGCTTGCTAAATGGACAGGTGGCGACCACCCACTGGCACTATTTTGACGACTTTGCCGCCCGCTATCCACAGGTCTCACTGCAACGCGACTACCTCATTACCCAGGCTGACAATATTTACTGCACTGGTAGCGTAAATTCTGCCGCAGATCTCATTATTCATCTTATTGATCGCTACTGGGGCCCCTCTATTGCCAATCGGGTCGCTCAACAATTCTCACCCGAAAGCCGGCGACCTTTTTCCCGCAATAGTTACCGCGTCAATCGAAGCGATTTACACCGTGATGAAGTCATTGCACTCGCCCAAAACTGGCTGGCCCGCAATATCGCCACGCCTCTTAACATTCCAGAGTTAGCCAAGCACAGCGGACTCAGCGAGCGCAGCTTCCATCGCCGCTTCCGACAAATCACTGGTCTGCCGCCACTGCAGTACCTACAAAAATTACGCATCGAACTCGCCCAGGACTTATTGCAGAACAGCAATTTGAGCGTCGAAGAAATTGGTCAACAATGCGGCTATAGTGATGCCAGCTACTTTTGTCGCCTGTTTAAGCAACACAGCAGTGCCAGCCCCGGTGAATACCGGCGCGCCGTCCGCAGGAAACTCTTCGAAGTCGACAAAAAATGAAAGCTATCCTGAGTAATAGAAATGCCGTAAAACCTTGAAAATTAGGGCTTCCCATGGCTAAATATGCCGCCTCTAAAAATTCCTTTTCTTAAAAATTAGCGTCTAAAGATCACGTATTTTGCGGATCTAAACGCACATCAACAGGAAAACATCCTATGTCTGACGTATATATTGTTTCCGGCGCACGCACGCCCATGGGTGGCATGCTCGGCGTATTTAGCTCACTCACCGCAGTCGAACTCGGCACAACCGCCATTGCCGAAGCGGTGAAACGCAGCAATATTGACGCCGGAAAAATTGAAGATGTGATAATGGGCTGCGTCTTACCCGCTGGCCTAAAACAAGGCCCGGCACGTCAGGCCGCCATCGCTGCAGGCATTCCAAAATCCACCGGCGCCGTCACAGTGAACAAACTGTGTGGCTCTGGCATGCAAGCGACCATCTATGCCCACGACCAAATTAAAGCGGGCAGCTGCGACATCATTGTTGCTGGCGGCATGGAAAGCATGACCAATGCACCACACATTGTATTGAACGCACGCAAAGGTGTTGGCACCGGCGGCAAAACGCTTGAAGATCATATGTTCATCGACGGCTTACAAGACGCTTACAGCGGCCGCATGATGGGTAGCTTTGCCCAGCAAACTGCCGACGATAACAATTTTACCCGCGAGCAAATGGACGCTTACGCGATTGAATCCTTAACCCGCGCCCGCGCCGCCATTGAAAACGGCTCGCTTAAAGCGGAAACCGCCCCCGTAACAGTTAAAACGCGCAAGGGCGAAACCCTTGTCAGCGATGACGAACAGCCACTAAAAGCTATGTTAGAAAAGGTGCCTACGCTGCGCCCGGCCTTCGCTAAAGACGGCACTATCACAGCGGCAAACGCCAGTTCGATTTCTGACGGTGCCTCTGCCATGGTATTAATGAGCGAAAAAGCACTCAAGGAAAGTGGCGCAACGCCCATGGCACGTATTGTTGCTCACACCCGTCAATCTCTAGATCCCGAGCTGTTCACCACCGCACCCGTCGGCGCCATGCAAAAACTGCTGGCTAAAACTGGCTGGAGCAAAGACGATGTTGATCTTTGGGAAATTAACGAAGCCTTTGCCATGGTAACTATGCTGGCGATTCGTGACCTTGAACTCGATCACGCCAAAGTGAATGTCCACGGCGGCGCTTGCGCTCAAGGCCATCCGGTAGGCTCTACCGGCTCGCGCATCATTATCAGCCTGATATATGCCTTGCAGCAGTATGGCAAAAAACGCGGTATCGCCTCGCTGTGCATTGGCGGCGGTGAAGCCCTTGCTGTGGCAATCGAGCTAGTCTAGTAAGCGCTGTATTGGCGGCCAGAGACTTCTCTGGCCGCCATCTCCACCACACATTAAATCATTTTCATTTCTAACATCGCTACCTAGCGTATAATCTTGCAATGCGAGCGCTGCACAAAGCCAGCTTTTACTCAGTGGCAAGAAAAGCGCAGACAGTACGACCATTTGCAAAGGTAAATGCCTCATTGAGTATGCTGTTAACACCGCCAGCGATCAAAACAACAATGATGCAAAGCTCTCACTATTATTTTCTTTCTATAATGAGGAACACCCCATGACCGCAATCGGTCGCACTAGCCGCCTAACCATCAAACGTCACACCCAAGCTGGGTATTACTTAGACGGTGGCAAGCTGGGGGAGATTTTTTTAAGCCGTAAGAACGCGCCGGAAAATTGTGAACTAGGTGACACCTTAGAGGCGTTTGTTCATCACCATAGTGACGGCAGCTTAATTGCAACTACTAAAACACCACTTGGCCAGCTGGGTGACGTGCTGCCTTTAACCGTCTCTCAGATCAACGATACCGGTGCCTTCCTAGACTGGGGCTTAGACAAAGAATTACTCATGCCCTATGCAGAGCACGTAGGTGAAATCACGGCAGGCAAGAAAGTGCTGGTCAAAATCTATCTCGATAAAAGCTACCGTATCGTCGCATCCATGAAGCTAGACGAGTTTATTGAAGACACCGCGCCGCAACTTAGCCGTGGTCAGTCCTTCACTGTCACCGTTGCCAATAAAACCGAACTTGGCTACAAGGCGGTGATAGAAAATCAGTACTGGGGGCTGCTCTATGACAGCGATCTCGTTCGCCCAATACGCAAAGGCGAAAAACTCACAGCCTACGTTAAAAAAGTGCGCGACGATGGCCGCATCGATTTAAGCATTCAGCCCGTCCTCACAGTCGGCGGCAGCGACATAGCAAGTAAAATAATTAGCCAACTTGAAGCAAATGACGGCTTTCTTGAGGTCGGCGACAAAAGTCCACCAGAAAAGATCTACGCGCAGTTCGGCGTGAGTAAAAAGATTTTCAAACAGGCAATCGGCCGCCTTTATAAGCAACAACGCATCACCATTGAAGATGCTGGAATTAGATTAATAGAATCCTAACTACCTTTCCTCAGCTCAAGCACAATGAACATAATGGAAAAAACACCATGGATGCACTGACATTCCTGAGCACGCAAAGCAGCCCCATTAGATTAGCCGTTATCGATGATGACGGTTTCCCCATCGTCTGCTCGCTTTGGTTTATCCTCAATGAGGATCATATTCTTTGCGCGAGCCACGCTTCTGCCAAAATAATCCGCGTACTAAAGAAAAACCCAAACTGCGCATTTGAAGTTTCAATTAATGAAATGCCATATAAGGGCGTAAGGGGCAAAGCCATTGCCAGCCTTGAAAAAGACAGCGATGGACTCGTACTTGGACAATTATTAGAGCGCTACGTTGGCAATTCGCAACCCAGCTTGACGAAGTGGTTACTGAGTCGCAGCCAAGACGAGTATGCCATACGGCTAGAAATAAAGACCATGTCGACCTGGGATTTTAGCGCGCGAATGCAGGGCAAATAAACACCGAGCGAGCAAGGATGAGGAAAGCCCTCAGGGTATGGCCGCGTAATGTATTGATACTTTATGATTGCTACGGCTCCCTCCCAGCTATTGGCAGGGCAGCTCGCCAGATTCATCAGGCCGCCATAGGCGAAGAATCCTGGTATTCGGCATCATTAATCGTCAAGGGTAAGCTAATCTCAAAAGTCGTACCTTGATCAGGCTGACTACTGACTGAGATACGCCCTTGTAGTTGGCGTATTATCGTATTGTAAACAATGTGCAAACCTAAGCCTGTGCCACCCGCGCTGCGACGGGTTGTATAAAAAGGCTCAAATATCTTTTTCTGGTCCTGCTCGGGAATCCCGATGCCGTCATCACTAAATCGGATGACGACCCCAGAAGAAGACTGACGCACACTCAAGCTTATATGCCCTTTCTGGTCACTGGTGAAAGCATGAATAAGGCTATTGGCTAGTAAATTAATCACCACTTGGGAAATACCACCCGGTACCGTGCGGATACTAATATCAGGCGGGCAATCGAGCAGGACTTGATGACCGCTACGACGATAGTTTGGTGCCAAATGCAGCAACACGTCTGCTAAATAGTCATGTAGATTAATCGTCCGTGTCTCGCTAGTTGCCTGATCAACCGACACTTGCTTAAAACTCATTATTAATGCACCCGCGCGCTGCGCATTGGCTAGCACAATACGCGATGCCTCCTGCATTCTCCCCAGCATATCTGTCAATGCACGGGGAGTAGTCGCACCACCCATGGCCGCACTCAGCTTAGCCAAATCACGCTGCAAGGTTGACTCAGCCGTTATCGCAATACCAAGCGGTGTATTAAGTTCATGGGCAAAGCCAGCGACCAAACCACCCAGAGACGCCATTTTTTCAGACTCGACCAAATGCTCTTGAGTGTCTTGCAGCCTAGCCAACATTGCTTTCAACTCTTTTCGAGCAGCTTCGGAACTGTATTTTTGTCCTGTCAGCACCAAAAATGTCATGCCTAGCAAGCCCGTAAACAACATCCCGCCCGCCAACATACCCCAAGGCACCATAGAGCGCCCACCCGCCAAATATTGCTGATCGGCATCCAGCTTAAACGTCCACTTACTATCCGCAAAATCCAATATCGCACTTTCTGAAAACAACGCTTGCCCCAAGGGCTCCTTACTACTGGCATAAAAAGTACTGCCTTCTTGCGCTGACACTGAGGCCGAAATATGGCGCAAAGAATCCGGCGATAAGAGTAAACCCATCAAATCTTGAATACGAAACACGGCTGCCACATAGCCAAGCAGTGCACCCTCACCCCTTGCAAGCCCTCTCACGCTAGCTGGTAAATATACGACTAAACCTAAGTCATTAGACCGACCCTGCACCAAGGGGAGCGGCCCAGTGGTGGCCGGCTCATCAGAGGTTAAGGCACGCGATAATGCCTGACGCACGAGCGCGTTTGAATTGATGTCATATCCAACGGCTGTCACATTTTGCGCCAAAGGCTCAATATATCGAATAACTGCATATTCATCATGGCTTAACTGAGGAACCAATCCTTGCTCATCAGAGCGCCGCGTGAAAACGACAGGCAAGCCTTGCTCAGCGCTCATTTGCGACTCAACAAGCTGTCGCTTATCTTCCCTCACGTGCTGTACCCATGCCATCGCTTGGAAACCGGTATTGCGCTTCAAAAAGCCATCAACAAACGCGTCAAACTCAAGGACGGTAACATCGCTAGAAACTTCAAAAAATGCGCCTAGGGCATATAAATTTTCGATATGAGCATTAATAATCGCCTGTGCTCGACTAAAAACTTGCTCGCTGTACTGGCGAAACTCAGCTTGCTGTCGAGAAAGTTCCCAGCGACTGCCGAAAATATACAAGGTCACAACAACAACCGATACGCCCCCCATTATTAAAGGAAGGATTCGTCGCCGACTACGCCATATATCTCGCGGCTCGCCGAAGCAGACCAACATTAAGACGGTAAAGGTCATCACCCCCAGACCATCACCAACCCACCACGTCAACCAGTTGAACACAAAGTTCTCAATGGGCAGCAAGCCCGCTATTACCAAGGTGGCCGTGCCAATACTTGCAGCTACCGTACAAGCAATACCACAGGCAAATATGATGAAGCGCAGGACTTCCCTGACACTATCAAGCGTGATGTTAAGACCAATATATCGACGCACTAACCACGCACCGAAGACAGCTTGCAAGGCCGCCCCGGAGGCGATAATAAACGGCACAACTAAACCTGAAGCCATCGCAGCTAGGGGCTCAGACGTGTCTGGCAGTGAACCAATATTAACCAAAAATGAACCGAGTAAAACGCCAGGCCATAGGCGATACCCTTTTATTAGCAGCGCAGCGAGCGCCACACCCGCTGCCGGCCAAATCGCGGTGGCATAACCGGGAGGTATAGCGAGAAAAAGGGCTAATTTGCCCATCACGAAGTAGGCAAGAGCAAGAAGAAAAATCAAAATCGATAGCCGATTAAGCATTAGAGCGTGCCCAAATTAATGAAGCTATCAATCAGGTATTTCATCAAAAAGTTATTAACACGTATCAAAACATTACCCGCACTGGTCGAATATCATCCCACTTGCCGGGCAGTTTAGGGGGCTAAGACCATCAACCCTATAAGGAAAAACGCCTAAACCAAAGAAGCAATACAGCCACCATCAAGTAAATACATGACGCTATCATACTAATTTATGGGGTATTTCTATTCCGCTAGACTGCTTAGTTAAACCACACTTTTATCGCTTCTTAAGCTCAGTTGTAATATCCTACGCCGTTTTACGCAAAACCAAATTGTTAACCATAATGGATCTACAACAATGCTCATAGGAATCCCAAAAGAACTCGCAAGCGGTGAAAACCGCGTAGCGATCATTCCGACAGATGCCAAAAAGCTGATCAGGGCCGGTGCTACGATTCAAATCGAAGCAGGCTTAGGCTTAGGCAGCGGCTTTAGCGACGAAGAATACACCGACGCTGGCGCCACTATTATTACTGACCGCAACGCCGTGCTGGCGAGTGCTGATATCATTTTGCGTATCAGCAAACCCAGCTTGGACGAAATTGGACAGATGAAATCCGGCTGTATTCACGTCAGCTATCTGGACCCATTTAACGAGCACGACCTTATTAAAGCGTTCCGTGATCGTGGTGTTAGTGCGATCAGCATGGAAATGATACCCCGCAGCACGCGCTCGCAAAAAATGGACGCACTGAGCTCTCAAGCTAGCTTGGCAGGATATGTGATGGTATTGCTTGCCACCACTAAACTTCCGCGCATCCTTCCCATGATGATGACACCAGCCGGCACCTTGAAGCCCTCTACTGCCTTCATCATCGGCGCTGGCGTTGCCGGCCTCCAAGCGATTGCCACCGCCAAACGTCTTGGCGCCAAGGTTGTCGCGTTTGACACCCGCAGCGTAGTTGCCGAGCAAGTGCGCTCACTTGGCGGCAAGTTCCTAGAAATTGACTTGGGCGAAACCGGTCAGACCAAAGACGGTTACGCGCTAGCACTAACTGAAGAGCAGATGAAACTGCAGCTCGAAGGTCAGAAGAAGCAAATTGCTGAGTCTGACATCGTGATCACAACAGCGCAGCTATTCGGTCGTAAGCCACCAGTACTAGTAACCAGCGACATGATTAAGGGCATGAAACCCGGCTCTGTGATCGTCGATATGGCAGCTGAAAGCGGCGGTAACGTCGAAGGCTCTGTTGCTGGCAAAACCGTAGTTGTAGACGGTGTCACCATTATTGGCGACGGCAACTGGTCGAATTTCGTTAGTCGAGATGCTAGCCAAATGTACTCTGCCAACCTCTTCAACTTAGTTGATGAAGGCTGGATCGCCGATGACAAGAAAATGGTTATCGACATGGAAAACGATATTCTGCAGGGCTGTGTGATTACCCACGGCGGCGAGATCGTTAACGAAACCATTAAAAACCTGATTAACTAGGAGAAGATGATGGAAAACGCTGTCTTTTTGGCTTTCATCTTAATGCTGTCTATATTTTTAGGCTTTGAGCTGATCAATAAAGTACCCGCAACCCTGCACACCCCGCTGATGTCTGGGTCAAACGCGATCTCCGGTATCACTCTGGTTGGCGCACTGACTTCGGCCGGCGCCGAGCACGCCGTGCTTGCAACTATTCTTGGCACCGTGGCAGTCGCCATGGCAACCATCAATGTTATCGGTGGCTATATGGTCACTGACCGCATGCTAGCTATGTTTAAGAAAAAAGGGAGCGCTAAGTAATGGGTATTGAATTACTGGTCAACCTATCTTATGTGGTAGCGGCCGCGCTGTTTATTTTTGGTCTTAAAATGCTGGGCTCTCCAGCGACTGCCCGTAAAGGCAACCTAGTATCTGCACTGGGTATGTTTATCGCGGTAGTAGTTACTTTGCTCGACCAAAGTATTATTGACTACAAATATATCGTTGCTGGCATCGTTGTCGGCGGTTTAATCGGCGCAGTAATAGCACGCCGCGTTGAAATGACCGGCATGCCAGAAATGGTCGCACTGTTTAACGGTTTTGGCGGTGTAGCGAGCTTATTCGTTGGTTGGGGCGCACTGTATGGGATGCAAGATGCCCACACCTTTGTGCTAATCACCATCGTGCTATCTATCTTGATCGGTGGCGTGACCTTCTCTGGCAGCATGGTGGCTTGGGGCAAGCTCAGCGAGCGAATCTCAGGCAAAGCCCTAGTATTTAGCGGCCAACGGGTATTTAACATACTGTTGATTATTGCCATTATCGCGTCTGCCGTGATGTTCACTATCAGCGCTGGCCCAGCTACTTCCATCTACTTGTATTTGGTTATTGGTCTATCGCTGCTACTCGGTATCATGCTGGTTATTCCTATCGGTGGCGCCGATATGCCGGTAGTAATCTCGCTGCTAAATAGCTACTCAGGCTTAGCAGCTTGCGCGGCCGGTATCGCGATCAACAATATTATCCTGATCGTAGCCGGCGCGCTGGTTGGCGCCAGCGGTATCATCCTGACCCAAATCATGTGCAAGGCGATGAACCGCTCTCTGAGCAACGTCTTATTTAGCGGCTTCAGCGTAGTCACAGCTACAGGCACTGCCGCTAAGATCGAAGGCGAAGCCAAGGCTATGACAGCAGAGGATGCCTACTATGTACTTGAAGCCGCTGCTAGCGTCGTGATTGTACCTGGTTACGGTATGGCCGTTGCACAAGCACAGCATGTAGTAAAAGAGTTACAAGAAATTCTGGAAAAGAATGGCGCGGAAGTGGTTTATGCCATTCACCCGGTGGCTGGCCGCATGCCAGGTCATATGAACGTACTGCTTGCAGAAGCCGACGTATCCTATGACTTACTGCTGGAAATGGATGCGGTTAACCCGCGCATGGAAACCTTCGACGTAGCGATTGTTATCGGCGCCAACGACGTGGTTAACCCCGCCGCGCGTGAAATGGAAGGCAGCCCAATTTACGGCATGCCGGTCATCAATGTGGATTTGGCTCGCAATGTTTTCGTATTGAAGCGTTCAATGGCGTCTGGCTTTGCCGGTATCGACAACCCATTGTTCTTCAAAGACAATACGCGGATGCTGTTTGGTGATGCCAAAGAAATGCTGGGTAATATTGTTAAATCGTTTAGCTAATTTCGCTTGGTGTTAAACAAAAAAACGGGTTCTTAAGAGCCCGTTTTTTTTCGCCTACACAAACTGTGTTAGCCCCTGCCTGCACCACCACTCAACACCGGCAATAGCCGGGTTAATATATCCTTTAGCTGCAGCAAATCGCACTCCTCAACGGCTAATTTATCTAGCAAAGCCTCCGGAATACATTCGCACTCATCCCGCAAACTAAGCCCCGACTCACTGAGATGCAGCATAACGACGCGCTCATCGTCGACCGCTCTGCTGCGAATAATAAACCCCTGTTGCTCTAGGCGCTTCAAAAGTGGTGTCAAGGTATTGGTATTCAGCAAGGCCCGCTCGCTAACGAGCTTAACCGCGCAAGGCGCACTCTCCCATAAAATCATCATGACAATATACTGTGGATACGTTAGCCCCAGCGGCGTCAACTTATCCTGATACAAGCGGGTAATCATTCGCGACGCCGCATACAAGGGAAAACACAGTTGATTATCTAAGCGAAGCTGCGGCGGAAGCGCATCTACTAGCCCATCACTCATACGGCTAAGGCCGCCTCGATATCCGCTACCAAACTCTCCGGCTTGGTTGTTGGCGCATACCGCTTAATCGCCACACCATCTTTACCAATCAGAAACTTGGTGAAATTCCACTTCACAGTATTACTAATGGTACCTGGCGCCGCCTTTTTCAAATACGCAAACAAGGGGTGAGCATTTTTGCCGTTCACATCAATTTTTTCCGTGATGGGAAAGCTAACCCCGTAGTTCATCAGGCAACTGCCTTCGATGGTATTAGCGTCACCAGGCTCCTGGTTCGCAAATTGATTACAAGGCGCACCCAGTATCACCAAGCCCTTGTCTTGGTAGGTATCATACAACGCCTGCAAACCTTCGTACTGGGGCGTCAGCCCGCATTTACTCGCGGTGTTGACCACCAGCACGACTTTGTTTTTATAGGCAGACAAGTCCAGCGGTTTACCCTGCAAGCTTGAAATTTCAAAATCGTATAATGTACTCATATTAACTCCCCAGTGAATAATTTTATTGGCGTGGACCAATTCTCGCCCCAGCAAACATTAAAACAAAAATGTATATCGCACACAAGTATATCGCGCGCGATATAAAATCATTGCTCAAGCGCAGCGATTTTCTGCCGATAAGGTATATGATTACTCTATAGATAAACTGCGGACGCCCTATCAAATATGGTTATTATCAACCCCAGTTTTGCCACCCAGCCCGCGGCGTTTAACCGCCCGGCAGGGCCCGCGCCGGTATTGGCGATTGACCGCGTACTAACCGCGGTGGTCATTGGTCAGCGTGCCAACCACGTCTATGAGCTTGCATCAGGCGGCCTAAAAATGATGGCTGAAAGTCAGACTGCACTTCGCCACGGCGAACAACTGCTACTCCAAGTTATCGGCAAAGATCAAAAGCAGCGCCCAAGACTACAAATACTAAAGCCCGAAATCGGCTTTATTCAGAACCAGCTACGCGCCACATTGCCCCAGCAACAGAATGTAAGCCAACTACTGGCGAATTTAGCCAAGCTCAGCAGCATGCCTGACCAACAGCTAGCGGCCATCGGCAAAGGATTTGTCGATGCCATCGCCGGCAGAGCTCAATCCAGCGATCCAGACGGGCTGCGCCAAGCTATATTACAAAGTGGACTCTTTCTAGAAAACCAACTCGCCAAAGGCCAAGCCCCGGCGGGTGATCTAAAGCGCGCCTTGCTTAAGCTTAGCCAGCAAATTAGCCAGCAACTCGCTAGTGATCCGAAAAGTAGCGGCAGCGAATCTACATCGGTCAAAACTGAAGGCAAAAGCCCACCTCTAGCGCGAGAATACTCGCCGCAATCACGGCTAAGCCCACCGTTAAATGAAGCGCATACCGCAACACCAAAGCCCTCAGCCGAAAGCTACCCCCAAAGCCCAGTCGCAAAACCGCGCGGCACAGAGCTGCCGGGTGAACTACGCCCCCAAGGTCGGCAGGCGCCAACACTGAGCCAAGCGGACTCTGATGCCGACATCTTGCAGCAGGTGTTACGGGATGTGCGAGGCACAATTGCGCGCCAAGAGTCGCACCAATTACAGCACCTTCAGCAAAGTGATAAATCCCAAGCCCAGTATATGGTTGAGTTACCTGTGCGCAGCAATGACGGCATTGATGTCTGGCAGCTCCACTTTGGCAAGTTCGAACGGAAAGATAAGGATCAACAAAACCCGCAAGAACAAACCGGGGCTGAAAAACCTCAGCACAATTGGACAGTCACCTTAAGCTTTGATCTGCCGGGATTAGGCCCCATTAGGGCACGAGTTACTCAAACACCCGATATCAATATACGCTTCAGTGCCGACAACAGTGCGACCACTGCGCTGATAGAATCCCAGCGCCACCAACTAGAGCAAACCTTGAAATCCCAGGGGGTTAGCACACAAAGCATCCAATGCAATAACGAATCTATCACCGTCGATTCCACTGCCCTTTATGCAAAGTCATTATTGGATACTCAAGCATGAATAAGGAAGCCGGAGAAATCGCAGTTTCACTGCATTACGATGGTTACAATGCGCCAGTGGTCAGCGCTAAGGGGGAAGGCGAGACCGCTCGCCAGATACTTGAAATTGCGACCGAATACGATATACCGATTTATCAGAACAGTGAGTTAATACAGCTGCTATCGAGGGTAGAGCTAGATAATGAAATACCGAGGGAACTGTATATTGCAGTGGCCGAAATCATCGCCTTCGCCTACCGCTTAAAAGATCAGCTTCCCAAAACATGGGAAGCTGACTGATAACGCGGTCTTAACGCGTCAATTTCCAAGTAAACCGCACTTGCGCTAGCGACGCCACCGCTATGCCGTTGGCCTGCCCGGGCTCAAACTGACATCGGGATAGTGCTGACAAAGCACGGTAATCTAGGCGGCGCGTTCCGCTGCTATCGACTATTTTGCCGTCCGAGGGTTTGCCTTCTGGGTCAACCAAAAATGACATTGTTACCGTACCCTGCTTACCAAAGCGCACAGCCTCATCTGGGTATTCCGGCCGCGCGCAGCTGCTCCAATCAATACTCGCCGGCACATCTAGCGCTACGGGGGTTTCACTAGCAGACTCAGTCTGTGAGGCCAGTTCAAGTTTTGCTGCGGCGTCTTTTTTTGCCGCTGCGGCCTCTTTCTCGCGCACTTTTGCCAAAGCCGCCTGGCGCTCCTTCTCTGCATTCAGCGCGCGCAGCTCGGCCACCTCGGCCGCTCGAGCCTCCGCCTCGGCCGAGGCCTCAGCCAGTGCGTCTGATTGCTGCTGCATGACCAGTAACTGAGCCTGCTGCCGCAAACTTTGTTCACGCTCACTAAACTCACCATCCAAGCGACTCTGCCAAGCAGCAAGGACAGCCTGCTCTTCAGAGTATAGCTCTTCATCGGCCTGTACCGATGTTACCTTTGCCGGCGCATTTTGAGCAGGAGTAATGACTGGCAACTCATCACCAGACAATAACCACGCCGCCAAGCCTGCAGCAGCGCAAACGCACAACAACGCTATCGCGACAACTGATTCGGCAGACTGTCCGGTACCCTGCTTACCGCCCTCTGCGCCCACGGTTTTATTCATCTAAAAACTCTCCAACACTTACTCACGCCGTCAACCCGAATAAGCGACCAATGCGCTGAAACATACCACGACGATCAGCCTCTGGTGGCGGCGGCGACGAGGCCTCTGCCGCAATACGCAAAGTCTGCGCCGGATGCTTCTGTAGTATCTCAAATCGACGCATCGCTAAATTAACGCTGCCACGCAATAAGCCCTCACTAATTGGCTTACTTAGAAAGCGGTATATCTGTCCTCGATTGATGAGATCAATACCCTGCTCCGCATCTGACTTCGCGGTTAAAACTATCGCCACCAAACTGGGATGGTGTTGACGCAGCGCACTGAGCAAATCGGTGACTAATTCGCCGCCTACGGCTATCTCCGTAATGATCACCCCTATTTTATGAAGTTCTAAAAGATTTAAACCTTCGTCTAAGTTCGCTGCTGTATAGACTGAGCGATCACGGCCTAAAACCCGCTGCAAGGTATTTCTAGTTGACTCATCGTCGTCTAGTATTAAGGTGCCTACATCGTCGATACCCGGCACATGAACCCGCGCCGTTAAATCTTCTTGGGGTGCCACCGCCTCTTTCACATAGTCGACGGCTGATGCCTTGACCGCAGCAGCAATGGTTGATCGCAAGTCGACGTTTGACCACGGCTTGTTAATAAAGCGGAAAATTTCACCATCGTTAATTGCAGATAGTATGGCGCTCAAATCTGAGTAACCTGTCAATAAAACCCTGATCGCTCGCGGCCGAAGATCTTTGGCCTGACGCAAAACCTCTACACCTGTCATCTCCGGCATGCGCTGATCACTGACCACGACATCAATATCGTCCTGCCGCAGAATTTCCAGCGCATCCGCACCGGACGCCGCCGTCATTACCTCGTAATCCCGTCTAAATAGGGCCTTTAGCGCAATAAGGATGCGTGGCTCATCGTCGACAAATAATATTCGCGCACGAGGCGCTTCAGCGGGGGTATCAACGGTCGTATTCATACTCTATGCATCTCCAAGCAAGACCACGTCTTGCTCCGCTATGGTATCCGAATCTTTACTCACCCCAGCCACAGGTAGGCGAATAAAGAACTCGGTGCCCTTCCCTAACTCGGACTCCACTCGTATTGTGCCGCCGTGATCTTCAATAATTCTAAACACAATAGACAAGCCCAGCCCAGTGCCTTTGCCTACCGGTTTGGTAGTAAAAAATGGCTCGAAAATATGCGCGCGAGTTTCATCGTCCATGCCACTGCCGGTATCGCTAATTGCCACTTCCACATTTTCACCATCTAGACTGGTGCGAATGTAAATTTGACCATTACCATCCATCGCCTGCGCAGCATTGGTAATAAGATTGAGAAAGACCTGATTTAATTGCGATGGCGCGCAACTGATCTGCGGCAACTCAGAAAACATCCGCGTTACTTTAACGCCGTCTTTAAGCTGGCTATTACAAATCTTAAGCGCCGTTTCAATACCGGCATTGAGATCAAAAAGCTGGGATTGCGAGCGGTCTACGCGGCTGAAGTCCTTCAGACTCATCACCAACTCAGCAATCTGCTTTAAGCCATACTCCGTATCCGCAAGCAACATATCAAATTCAGCGATACTCTCCGCGTCCACCTCGCCGTCCATGGCTTGCATTGACTCCCGAACAATCTCGACATTACTGGAGGCGTATCCAAGCGGGGTATTTATCTCATGCGCCACACCCGCAATCATCTGCCCGAGCGATGCCATCTTTTCAGACTGAATCAACTGCCCTTGCTGCATTTTCAAATCATCTAGGGCCTTGCTAAGCGCCTCCGTGCGTTTTTCAACAGTTTCTTCCAAATTCACGTTGGCATTTTGTAGTTCACTATTCAAACTATCCAATGCCGAGAAACTAGAGCGCAGGCGAACGGCAATCACGCCAAACGCCAATAGCAATGCAACTGCATAAACCGCCAGTGTTTGTCGGTAATTACGCGCGGTGGATTGTAAATTATGGAAATAATTCTCATAACTCGTCCGCAAATCATATAGCGCGGCACCCGTGGGCAAGGTATCAAATTGTTCAGTGAGCACCTGCACTTGATCTGCAGCGTCGCGCAGCGCATCGACCGTACTTAATAAATGTCGTAAAGCACCACGCTCATCGTCACTTTCAAGCTGCGCTTGGGCATCAACAATATCTCGGCCCAGCTCATTGATATAAGCACCGTTGGTGGGCGCCGACTGGATTCCATAAGTGGTAGCCTCCCGCAAAATCGACATTACGCTCTCACGTAAATCGTCAGATGCATTTACCGAGGGTACATTTAAAAAAGAAATACCGGCAAGCCGCAACACCGAAAATTGCTGCGCTAATTCAGCCAATTTTGCGGAATAATCGTCTAACAGATTCAGTTTTGCCGCCGCAACGCTATTGTATTTGGCTAGCGTCGGTTCTATGGGCTGCGACAATCCGGCTAAACTAGCTTGGCCACTATTGATAGCCTCTCGGCTTATCGTAAAGCGATCCCGCGCCAAATCCAATTGCTGCATGCCGGCGTCAAGCGACAAACGTCCGCGCGCTATTTGCTGATTCAGATCGGCATCAGCTTTTGCCGCGGCGTCCAACTGCTCAAGCCGGATGACATGCAAGCCGGTTTCGATTGGGTTCCGCAAGGTTTTCCATAATAAAAATGAAATTAAGATCAAGGCCAGGGCAACTGCTAACAAAGCAATAAACCGCTGAACCGAAAAACCCCGCGAAACGCGCGCAGACACACCCAGTTGAAACATAAAATTCTTCTTATTTTTGTATTGCTTCACCTAACTTACAAAACAACGTTGCGAGACAGTTGATTGTAGCTTGGCATAATAGGCCAGCAATACGTTGAGGTTAGCACCCAAAATACTTTTTATAATTTATACGGCAAGAAGAGTAAAAGTTGCCAGCGCAAAAGTCTAGCACTAACACAATATCGCTAGGGGGAAATATAGGTGATTTTACATACACTTAGCATTTAAAAGGGAAGTTAAATAGAGCTAGACTCAAGCGCTGCTTCCTACGAATGGCGCCCACTAGCACGGCATCATGCTATACGGTTCGCAAGATACAAGTCACTTCATCAATCTCAAGCCATAGACATCAGAAACAAACTTATCGTTTAAAAACAACAACTTAAATATATTCCATGGCGTCAGGCCTTTTTATTATTTCTCAGCCCCAAAAAAGCCTAGACCACTTTAATTCAAATTAAAGTGGTCATTTATTGCGCGATTAGATTATGGACGTGAGTGACAGCAACCACCAAACCAACAATGCCGCTTGCACCAAAAAGGCTGGAAAGCGAACCAAGAAGATCATTAGGTGGTGAACCGAAATAAGGTGTGACACTGACTGCAGTACGCGAGCGCCAACGTATACCATTGCCATGTCGTCAGTGACTGCCGTTTGGTCCGTCACTTGAGCAAGCAGCATAACACCAATAAACAAGGGCGCCGTTTCCAAACTATTACTGAGTGCGTCGGAAATTCGTTTGAATAGCGGGCCATCTTGTATGTCACCGCCACGCGTCCAAGCGTCAGCCTTACGCTGAGCGCTCATTACCATAAACCCGCGATAAGCAATAACAGTAAACAACAATAGCAATACCCAGCCAATATAAGCTGCCATCGCCATAAGGGATGTAGTCATTTCTTCTCTCCAGCAGTCAGTGAAAATACGACAAAGCGCATCAAATTTTTATTAAATGTTGTCTTAGTTTAAGCGCGCTCACTATCTCAGATACGATGAAAAAAAACAAAAGTATCAGAATTAAATATTTAACCAATCACGGACCGCAGCCCGGTCGCCACGAAAGACGATAAGATCGCTGCGTGAGCTTAGCTGGTAGTCATACATGGGATCGTAATAGTCGACCAACAAACGTTCTATCCAACCGCGATGCTGTTCGGGATCACCCTCTCTGTGAGCCTTCAGGGCCTGCTCCAGCAAATCACTGATTTCGCGATAAACCACACCGCCAAGTCGCTTGCGCACTCGGTAGAGGGACTGACTCAGGTCCTCGGCGAAAGCATCAAAAGCATGTGCCTCGCCCAATTGCCGCTGCCACTCCGTCAATTTATTCAGTATATAATTGCGGTGACTATGCTCAACGCGCTCTTCCAGCGAGACCTCAAGCACCACTATCGAGCTGCGCTTCATAGCGGCCATTAAGGCAGGTGGCAAGGCACAACGCCCCAGCAAGCGCCCCTCATCTTCGAACAGAATAGGCCGCCCCACCTGAGACGCTTGATACTCCACTTTGAGTATGGAGATCGCCAAGGCATTCTCAAAGTTTAGCTGGCTTGGCTGGCCGCCGGGGCGCCGCCCAAAACTGGAGCCGAGATGATTTGCCAGACCCTCTAAATCCGCCGCCCGGCCCGACTCCTCAATCAACGCCGTTTTATTACACCCGGTGCGACCGCCCAACAACAGGATGGGGTACTGGCCACAAATGCGCTCGAATTCGTCGATCAAAAAGCGGCGCATGGCCTTATAACCGCCGTCGACACGCGGATAATCGCAGCCCGCTTCAGCCATCCACTGCTCGCAGATTTGACTGCGCAAGCCACCCCGCCAACAGTATAAATACCCCTGAGGATTACGACGGGCAAAATCTACCCACGCCGCAACTCGCTCGGCCTTTACCCCGCCAGAAACCAGTGAGTGCCCCAATTCGATGGCCACTTGCTGGCCCTGCCGTTTATAGCAGACACCTACTTTGGCGCGCTCGTCATTAGTCATCAGCGGTAAGCTGACGCTGCAGGGAAAGGCACCCTTCTCAAATTCGACGGGAGCGCGAGTGTCAATTAAGGGTATATCATTAAGAAAAATCGACCGAAACAGCGCCATATTTGAACTAGCGTCGTTAGGTCCTGCGTTCAAAGTGGCACCTCACCATTAACCTGAATCATTGCTGTGCCACTCTGCGCTTGCAGCTCGCCGATACAGGCGGCGTAAAGGCCCAGCTCAAGCAATAGGGCCTCCAATACCTCAGCGTGATCTGGTCGAACAGCGATCAGCAGGCCGCCGCTGGTCTGGGGGTCACACAACACGTCCTGTAATCGCTCTGTCATCGGCGCCAATTTGTGCCCGTAACTATCCAGATTCCGACCAGTACCACCCGGTATACAGCCCTGCGCCAGATAATCAAGTGCTTCAGGAATTATCGGTACTGCACTGGCGTCGATTATCGCTTGCACCTTACTCCCTTCACACACCTCCAGGAGGTGCCCCATTAGACCAAAGCCGGTGACATCGGTAATCGCATTAACACCCTCTAATTTTGCCGCTGGAACGCCGACGCTATTTAGTTGGCACATAATATCCCTAGCTAAATGAGTATGCTGCGGCAGTAGTTTTTTCTGCTTTTGGGCCGTGGTGAGAATACCTATGCCCAAGGGCTTGGTTAGATAAAGCTTGTCACCAATCTGTGCGAGATTGTTCTGCTTTAACTGATCGCGCTGAACGAGCCCAGTCACAGCAAGCCCAAACATCGGTTCGGGGGCATCAATACTATGGCCGCCAGCCAATGGAATGCCGGCATCAGCACAAGCGCGACGTCCACCCTCAACCACCTGCTGCGCCACTTCCGGTGACAACACATTGATCGGCCAACCCAGAATCGCAATCGCCATAAGCGGCTGACCACCCATGGCATAAATATCGCTGATCGCATTTGTAGCCGCAATACGCCCGAAATCGAAGGGGTCATCCACTATAGGCATAAAAAAATCTGTGGTACTGAGAATCACCTGGCCATTGCCCAAATCAAAGGCCGCAGCGTCATCCTTGCTGCTATTGCCGACCAATAGCTGCGGAAAATCAGGCAACTCAAGCTGCGACACCAAAATTTTATCCAGCACCTTGGGCGAAATTTTGCAGCCACAGCCGGCACCGTGACTGTACTCGGTTAGGCGTATAGAGGGATCAGGCATGCGACGGGCTCCACGGGTAAACAGGATGGAAATAATACGGGCAACGGGGGGCTTTGTCAGTGTGTGATTTAGTGATGAGTCCATCGCGTTTACAAAACACACCAGATTGTTCATCGCTTAACACTATACATTGACCTGTCTCAACGCGACTCACGAGGAAGCTGATTTAATCAATAGTCAAAACAAGGAGAGATTAATGGAAGAGCGGATTTATAAAAAAATGGCCGGTACCTCTGCAGTATTCGTCCCCGCGGATTTATCCGGCCCCTCGCCGATTGAGCGCGACGGCTTGGCATGGACGGCCACAGAGCTCAGCATGCCTTCAAGCAGACAAGCACTGCAGTGGAAGCCGCCCATTGATAGCGCCTTAGCATTGGAAGGATTAGAGGATTACGACCCGCCCGCTGCAGGTGATGCCCGCTACGTTGCCAACCTAGGTATCGCCTTGGTCTATATTGGCAAAATTCGAGGCTGGGTAGCGATAAGTCATTTTGCTTAAGCCTCAACGCTAGCGCACGTGTTAATAATAGTGCTTAGAATAACGAAGCGTAGATAGTGCCGGCCTCTCTAAGAAATAGCGGCGCCGCTTAAAATTCCGGGATTTAATACGTTTTTTGTATTTATTTTATTGCCAAGCCAGAAACAAAAACAGCGACCATAATAGGCCGCTGTTTTTATTAAATATTTGGTCGGAACGGACCCTCCGAAGCCGCTATCCTAGTAGTTACCCGCACGGGGAATAAGATGCTCAGCACATCACTTAACGGAGTATCCACATCACCACTCCTCTCGATACCGACCGCAAAAGAGGCCACCTCAAGAACAGTACCAGGTGAGCTTATTCTGCTGGCTCAGCTAAAATCGGTTCGTCATCATGAACGGCAACAGGAGAGAAAAACTTCTCTTTTTCCCCTTCTTTTAAACCTTCTTGCTGCACTTCGCCCACTATATCGTCAGCTGAGCTTCTACCGCTATCTGACTTGGACGGTTGAATGCGAGGTGCCTTGGCAACCCAAACATTGAGATGCTCACCCACCGTGTCGTAGAAGTGCAGCAAGGCTTTTTCTGTATCCTCTATAAACGTTTTCGAACCCCTAAATCTACCAGCAAGATCAATCACAACCCCGACTTCCAATTCTTTAGGGATATCTTTAATACCAGCCGGCACAAGTAGATCAGGGTTTTCTAGGGCTTGCTTGAGGGATTTCATTGTCATTGTTGTGCGTTTTGGCCAATAGGCCTTAATCATAATACTTTCGGCTTCAGTGGAATCCTTAAGTTGGCGTGTCAGCCAGTTAATTGCCGCGCTTGGCCTTTTAACATCTTGCGGTGATGTAAGCTTCATATCTAAGCTCACAGTCCTGCGCATAAAGTCGGCTGTAAGCTGTATTGGTCCTGCAGCATTCGGAACCTCTAACCGAGCTGTCAGCTGGCTAGATTTCATAACTGACTCTACGGCGTCCTTTACTTGATCCTCAGGCGACGATTGGAGCTTCTTGGCTAACTGGATATTTACCGCACTTCGCGTTGCCATGCTTAGCTGCAGACTTAAATACCTTAAGAGCTGGTTCCAACTACCAACAGCACCCTCAACATCTTTCAACTGGCGCTGGATAACTGCACCTTGCTGGATGTGATCACAAACTTCCCGCCATTCTTGGCTCATTTTAGTGAGCGCAGAAACACCTGAAGAATTCGCTCTAAAATAACGAATAAGTTCACCTAGCAAGAACGCTTGCTCTGGGTCATTGACGACTTTATTGTCTGAGAGCAGTACTGCCTTGGAGATAATCGATAACCAAGAAAAATGATATAACTCCACTTTTTTAACTGCCTGCCTGGAGATTACTAATGGGTGATGTGTCGGCAATACAGCATAGTCATTTGATATAGTAATCAAAGCATCGATACCCAGCGCCTTAGCTGCGCCAAGGTACTTCTCTACCTGCTCGATTGAAAGACTTGCATTACCGATCTTAGATTCTACGAGGGCTGACCATTCTTTTTTGCCAGTATTCACAACAATTAAACCATCTGGCCTCATGCTCTTCAGGTCGTCGGATTTAAAAACCACCTCGGTATAACAGTCAATTTTTGCTCTTGCACCAACTGTTGCACCCGCTTCCGATAAGACTGCCTTAGCAAACTCCGGGATTACACGGAATGTTGCTAGTAACGCTGAGGTTGCTTTTTCCTCCTTCTTTGAATCCGGCAGTACGGAAATTAATCGGGCATGCTCGCCTGTTTTTAATTGATTTACTATTGTCATTGATTATCATCCTTTTATTAAATTGACATCCAATCAGTAAAGCCTGTACTTACCAGTTAAAACTGTCCTTGGTGCAGTGGTCAAGTAAAATGGGTAATCATCAAACTCCGATAGGCTGACTGCAAGCCGAGGGACAAAGGGGAGAAACGGAAGTGCTATCGATGCCGCAGATGATCAATTGATTCTTAGAACTTAGTTAATTGATGATACCGAGATACCACTCCCAAATATTTATTTGGCGGTATAAGGAGTGCCGCGAGGTAATATACCGACATTTACGCCGCTAAATGTCGTGGATTGGAATGGGTTTTGAGGGGATTCCCTAAACGCCAGATACAAAAAAACCCTGACTAGCAGGGTTTTAGGGACATTGTAGGACTACAACGGATTTAAAATTGGTCGGAACGGCAGGATTCGAACCTGCGACCCCTACACCCCCAGTGTAGTGCGCTACCAGACTGCGCTACGCCCCGATTTTAGGGGGAGCATCATACCCCAAGATCTTAGTTGAGTGAACTATCTTTTCAGTAGTTTCAAGACGTCTTCAAGTTCGCCGAGCATTTGTCGAATCACTTGGCGAGCTTGCGAAGACTCATCTTTAGCGGTCTCGCCCGACATACGCTGTCGAGCTCCACCGATGGTGTAGCCCTCTTCGTAGAGTAGGCTGCGAATCTGCCTAATCATCAGCACATCTTGATGCTGATAATAGCGTCTATTCCCGCGGCGCTTTACCGGTGTTAGGTGAGGAAACTCCTGCTCCCAATAACGGAGAACATGAGGTTTAACACAGCACAGCTCGCTTACTTCACCAATTGTGAAGTAACGTTTTCCCGGTATGGGGGGCAATTCATCGTTATGACTTGGTTCCAGCATAGTCCTCTACCCTGGATTTCAGTTTTTGTCCGGGTCGGAACGTAACCACACGACGAGCAGAAATAGGAATCTCCTCGCCTGTTTTAGGATTACGTCCGGGACGCTGACTCTTATCCCTAAGATCAAAATTCCCGAAGCCAGATATTTTAACCTGTTCGTTGTTTTCTAAGCAGTGACGAATTTGTTCAAAAAACAGTTCGACCAGCTCCTTGGCCTCACGCTTGTTAAAGCCCAGCTCTTCGTATAATCGTTCGGCCATTTCTGCTTTCGTGAGGGACGTCATCACACTAGTTCCTTAAACTTGCGCCAAATACCTCCTTCAAGGTTTGTACAACCGCATCTACAGATTGACTTACCTCTTCTTCATTAAGGGTGCGCGATGAATGACGGAAGGTCAAGCCCAGCGCCAAACTTTTTCGTTCAGGATCAATACCTTTACCCTGATAAACATCAAATAGCTTCAAGTCGCTAAGATAATCACCTGCTGATGTTTTAACCGCTGCTAAGACCTCTGCTGCCGCAAGTTGGCGGTCAACTATTAACGCGAGGTCGCGCCGCACTTCAGGGAAGCGCGATAACTCAGCAAACTCGGGCACATTACGCTGCAAAAGCGGCTCTTGATCTAGCTCAAACAGGTAAACCGGATTAACGAAATCCCAGCTAGCCTGAAGGCTTGGGTGCAAGGCGCCAATACGACCAATATGTAATTCGTCGCAGTACACATCGGCTGTCTGGCCGGGGTGCATAGCTGCATATTTCGCGGCTTTAAACGAAATTTTGCCTGCAGTCACAGAAAGCAGGCTTTCTAAGTCGGCTTTCAAATCATAGAAATCGACTAATTCTCCCGCTTCACTCCAGCTTTCCGGTTCGCGACGACCCATTAGCAAGGCGGCCAAGGTCGGTATTTGCTTCAAGCCGTCATCAGACTTCAAAAAGCGCAGCCCAGATTCAAACAGACGAATACGCGGTTGCTGACGCTTGGCATTATGCATAGCGGTTTTTATTAAACCCGGTAACAGACTGGTTCGCATAATCGACATATCAGCAGAGATGGGGTTTAGCAATTCAACCCCCGCCTCGCCCTCTGACATGGCCTGATGCATTGCCGGATCGATAAAGCTATAAGTGATCGCTTCTTGATAACCACGCGCCACCAATTGCTGACGAACTTGCGACATACCGCGAAGGCTCTCTGGCGCGGGGCGAATAGTGAGGGTGTCGTGAATTGGCGTTACTGGCAGGCGATTGTAGCCGTAGACTCTGGCAAGCTCTTCCAACAAATCGACTTCAATACTGATATCAAAACGCCAGCTGGGGGCCGTGACTGTCCAGCCGCCATCAATAGCATCTACCGTCATGCCTAAACCGCGCAAGATCGACTCGACATCCTGCGTCGTCAAAGCCATACCCAGTATTTTCTCAATACGCTTTTCACGCAGCACAATCGGCTCTCGGGCCGGCATCTGACCCTCTACACAGCTAACTGGCCCTGCTTCACCACCACAAATTTCAAGAATCAATCCGGTAGCTCGCTGAATCGCACGCGCCGGCAGTTCAAAATCGACGCCCCTCTCAAAACGGTGAGAAGAATCGGTATGTAAACCGTAGGAACGAGCGCGACCGGCAATTTTATCTGGAGCAAAAAAAGCCGCTTCTAAAAATAAGTGTTGGGTACCACTGGTAACAGAGGATGGCTCCCCACCCATAATACCGGCCAAGGCTAGGGGCTGCTGTTCATCGGCAATAAGCAGCGCTCCTTCGCGCACTGCCAAGGTTTGTCCGTCAAGCAGAGTGATGGCTTCGCCCGCTTCTGCATGACGCACTGCCACACCGCCCTGAATTTTGTCCAAATCAAAGGCGTGCATCGGCTGACCTAATTCCAGCAAGACAAAATTACTGACATCTACCACCGCGTCAATGCTGCGCAAACCGCAGCGACGAAGCTTTTCTTGCAGCCACAATGGGCTTGGCTTGCTGACATCCACATTGCGAATAACCCTGCCAACATAGCGCGGGCAATCGTCTGCAGCCACCACATTGATAGCTAGCACGTCTTCAATTGTAGAGGCCACATCGACTACAGGCGTTTCAATAAAAGCCAGCTCGCTCAATACCGCAGCCTCCCGCGCAATACCGCGAACACTGAGACAATCTGCGCGATTGGGAGTTAATCCCAGTTCGATCACGCTGTCATCAAGATTCAGATACGTGCGAATATCCTGCCCAAGGGGGGCATCAAGCGGCAACTCCATTAAACCATCGGACTTTTCTGCCAGACCAAGCTCTTCTTCGGCGCACAACATACCGAAGGATTCCACGCCTCGCAGCTTGGCTTTTTTAATCTTAAAATTACCAGGCAATACCGCGCCGAGACTTGCCAGCGGAACTTTAATGCCGACTCGGGCATTGGCCGCACCGCAGACGATTTGGACCTCGTCTACGCCGTTATTAACGCGGCAAACTTGTAGTTTTTCGGCATCAGGGTGGGGTTCAACTGCGACTATCTCTGCGACTACCACACCAGTAAATTCGCCGGCGACGGGGTCAATCGCATCTACTTCCAATCCCGCCATGGTCAACTGCGCCGCTAATTGCTCGGTATCTACCGCCGGGTTTACCCACTCTCGCAACCACTGCTCACTAAATTTCATATTCTTTCCATCTAAAAACTTTGGGGCAACACACGTCTCTATAATCTATCGATTACTGAAACGCGCTTACTTAAATTGAGCCAGAAAATGTAAATCGTTTTCAAAGAATAATCGCAGATCGTTTACGCCGTAACGCAACATCGCCAGGCGCTCAACACCTAAACCAAAAGCAAAACCAGTAAACCGCTCTGAGTCGATGTTTGAGGCTTCAAAAACACTTGGATGAACCATGCCGCAGCCCAAAATCTCTATCCAGCCAGTGTGACTGCAGACCCGGCAACCTTCGCCGCCACACATTACACATTGAATATCAACTTCTGCAGAGGGCTCGGTAAACGGAAAGTACGAGGGCCTAAAACGAACATTTAGCTCCTTCTCAAAAAAGCTGCGCAGGAAGGATTCAAGCATGCCTTTTAAATCCGCAAAGCTAGAGTCTTCGCTGATCAATAAGCCCTCGACCTGATGGAACATTGGGGTATGCGTCAGATCCGAGTCACAGCGGTATACACGGCCGGGGCAAATCAGCTTCATCGGCGGCTCGCTGCTCTCCATAAACCGCACCTGCACCGGTGAAGTGTGAGTGCGCAATACTGTGGATTCATCAACGTAAAAGGTGTCGTGCATAGCCCGCGCAGGATGATGTGCCGGAATATTAAGAGCCTCAAAGTTATGATAGTCATCTTCAATTTCAGGCCCTTCAACAACCTCGAAACCGATACTGCCAAAAAAGGCACTGATACGCTCGATGGTGCGAGTCACCGGATGCAGGCCGCCAGCATGCTGCCCCCGACCCGATAGCGTGACATCGATCTTCTCAGCCTCAAGACGCGCATCGACAGCGGCTTGATCCAAGCGTTGTTTAAACTCAGAGATTTGATCAGACAAGATCGTTTTAACACGATTAATCTCTGCACCGGCCGCCGGCCGCTCTTCAGCAGATAAGGCACCAAGACCTTTTAATAGCGCAGTGATATGCCCTTTCTTACCAAGATACTCCACCCGCACTTGGTCTAGTGCCTGCGCGTCTTTTGCGGCGGTAATTTTTGCCGCAGCCTCAGCCGCCAAGCCTTCAAGATTTTCCATTACGCGCTCCCAATCTCTGCGCCGCTGCCACCACCCGACAAACCCTAAAGGTTTAAATAATGGCGACTTAAATTAGTGTCTTAAAAACAAAATAGGGAAAGGGCGCAAGCCCTTTCCCTATAGTAAAACCAAGCATAATGACCGCTACGCAACGGTCAAACACTTTTTAAGCTAAGGCTGATTTCGCACGTTCAACGATTACAGCAAAGCTTTCTTTGTCATGTACTGCCAAATCGGCCAATACGCGACGGTCCAAAGTGATGTCAGCTTTTTTCAAGCCAGCAATCAAACGGCTATAGCTAAGGCCATTAGCACGTGATCCTGCATTGATACGAGCGATCCACAATGCGCGGAAAACACGTTTCTTGGCACGACGGTCACGGTAAGCATATTGACCTGCTTTAATTACCGCTTGTTTCGCAACACGATAAATACGTGAACGAGCGCCGTAGTAACCTTTGGCTTGCTTTAAAATCTTTTTGTGACGACGGTGTGCGGTCACACCACGTTTTACACGGGGCATAGTATATTCCTCTTAATCTCGATGACGTTTATTAGCTTGCGCGCAACATGCGATCTACTAGAACCTTGTCCGACTTATGGACAGCACTAGTGCCACGTAGCTGACGCTTACGTTTGGTGGTCATCTTGGTTAAGATGTGGCTTTTATGAGCGCTTTTGCGCTTATAACCGCTACCGGTTTTTTTGAAGCGTTTTGCCGCCCCGCTATGTACTTTTAACTTTGGCATCGTTAGATACTCCGCATTCTTAATGTAAATTAAATCAAGTAGGCCCTAAGAGCTCACTACTTTTTCTTTTTCGGAGCAATAACCATGGTCAATTGACGGCCTTCCATTTTCGGAAACTGCTCTACAGCACCAAAATCCGCAAGGTCTTCTTCAACCCGCTTCAATAGCTGCATACCCAGTTCCTGGTGGGCCATCTCACGACCGCGGTAACGCAGGGTTACCTTGGCTTTATCTCCGTGTTCAAGGAAACGTGTCAGGTTGCGCAGTTTTACCTGATAGTCCCCGTCTTCCGTACCCGGGCGGAACTTAACTTCCTTGACCTGGGTTCGAACTTGGTTTTTCCGGGCCGCAGCTTGCTGCTTTTTGGCCTCGAAAACATGTTTACCATAGTCCATGATTTTACAGACAATAGGGTCTGAATCAGTAATCTGGACCAAGTCCAATGTCGCTTCCTGAGCGGCTTGCAAGGCTTGCGCAAGCGGGACAACGCCAACCTGGTTGCCCTCGGCGTCGATCAGGCGTACTTCACTGGCTTCAATTTCTTCGTTTATCGGCGCTCTTTTGCTGCGCCCTTTTGCGTTATCGCGTTTAATTGCTAGTTCTCCGAATTTGCGCGGCTGCGTTTAGCTACGCTGTCTGCGAGGAGTTTACTGAGATCACTAATTGCTACTGATCCCAAATCTTCGCCACTACGTGCACGTACCGAAACAGTCTGGGTTTCCACCTCTTTGTCACCAACGACAAATAGGAAGGGTACCTTCTGAATTGTGTGCTCGCGGATTTTAAAGCCGATCTTCTCATTTCTCAAGTCCGCATCGACTCTAAAGCCACATTCTCTCAATAAATCTTGCACATTAGTAACATATTCGGCCTGATTGTCGGTGATATTACAAACCACCGCCTGAACTGGCGCCAACCACACCGGAAATGCACCTTCATAATGCTCGATCAAAATACCGATAAAACGCTCAAATGAACCCAATATAGCCCGGTGCAACATCACCGGCGTTTGGCGCTGACCAGACTCATCAACATACTGAGCGCCAAGGCGACCCGGCATTGAGAAATCGACCTGAATGGTACCCAACTGCCATACCCGACCAATACAATCCTTTAAAGAGAATTCAATCTTTGGACCGTAGAACGCACCCTCACCAGGCAATGTCTCCCAAGGCAGCTCTTTGCTGTCCAAGGCCAAGGCTAGGGACTGCTCAGCTCGATCCCAATCCTCATCACTACCCACGCGCTGCTCGGGCCGAGTGGAAAGACGGTAAATCACCTCACTAAAGCCAAAGTCTTGGTAGACCTCGTGAAGAAAATCAATAAACGAGGCAACTTCTGGCTGAATCTGATTTTCAGTGCAGAAAATATGCGCATCATCTTGGGTAAAACCGCGCACCCGCATAATACCGTGCAGCGAGCCCGAGGGTTCATTGCGGTGACAAGAGCCAAACTCTGCTAAACGCAGTGGCAAGTCGCGGTAGCTGCGCAAACCCTGATTGAATACTTGCACGTGGCAGGGGCAATTCATGGGCTTAACAGCAAAATCACGTTCATCAGCGGTGAGTGTAAACATGCCGTCGCTGAATTTATCAGCGTGACCAGACTTCTCCCACAGGGATATATCTACCAGCTGCGGCGTACGAATCTCCTGATAATCATGCTTGAGCTGCTTACCACGCATATATTGTTCTATAGCCTGATAAATACTCCAACCCTTGGGGTGCCAAAACACCATACCTGGGGCCTCTTCCTGCATATGGAAGAGATTAAGCTTTTTAGCGACTTTGCGGTGATCACGTTTTTCAGCTTCGGCAATACGATTCAAATAGGCCTTCAGGGCTTTCTTATTGCCCCACGCCGTGCCGTAAATGCGCTGCAACATGGCATTGGCCTGATCGCCACGCCAATAGGCGCCCGCCACTTTGGTCAATTTAAAGGCGTTAAGTTTACCCGTGCTAGGCACGTGAGGACCGCGACACAAGTCCATCCAGTCGCCTTGCTTATAAACAGAGATATCTTCGTCACCGGGCAAGTCTTTAATGATTTCGACTTTATATTCTTCGCCCAAATCGCTAAACGCCTTCACCGCCTCTTCACGACTCATTACCACGCGAGACACCGCCAAATCGTCAGAAGACAATTCCGTCATCCGCGCTTGAATTTTTTCTAAGTCTTCTGGGGTGAACGCACGCTCATAGGCGAAATCGTAATAGAAACCATCGTCAATCACAGGACCGATAGTGACCTGCGCTCCGGGAAACAAATCCTGCACAGCCATCGCCAATAAATGCGCGGTAGAGTGGCGAATAATATCAACGCCCTCTTCATCGCGCTCGGTGATGATGCCCAACTCGGCATCGTCGGCAATCACAAAGCTGGTATCAACCAAGGCGCCGTTAACACGACCCGCCAATGCGGCCTTAGCCAAGCCGGGACCAATATCCATGGCGACATCTGCCACCGAAACAGGGTGTTCGAAAATGCGCTGACTAGCGTCAGGGAGGGTAATAACTGGCATTGCACTATCCTTTCAGTGGTGACCCCTACTAAAGGCCACGTGAGTAATTGAAAACTGAGGAAATTTTAGCCTGCGTATTATGCGGATTGTGGGCCTGAGCTGCAAGCCTGCGACAGGATTAGAACTAGCAAGCGCGCTTAAAGTTGGTACTCAATACACCTCAGAAACGTGACCACAATTGGGCCATCGTCATGAGGAAATCGTTCAGCAGTCACAAATCTTTGAACCATACTTTCGAAGCGCGGACGATTCTCTTCAAAGTTTAAAATCGCCTGCTCTGGCGTATCCACCGTCTGAAAAAAATCCACCAATGCAGTCCGAGATACCGCAAAAATATAGCGCTTGCCGTTAGTAGACCCAACAAACTTCAGGCCGCTAAATTTACTATCCCACCAATAATTCTCTTCAAATTCCATAGACCTTCCCAAAAACACAAGCAATATTCATTAATCGCAAACACCCACCTACTTACAAATCGATACTCAGCACCACACGCGCTTCTTACCACCATCATAAGGCACTGCAAAACCGGCATTTAACAGTTGCTCGCCGAGACTGACACCGTCAATCCAAACCTCAGCCAGTAGCCGAAAATATTTATCACGCTCAATAAGTCTCAGTTCAATGAACTTACCCTCCCTGAGTCGACCCACCGAGAATTGCTTGGCCGCCCTAGCCGCGTCTTTTTCAGACTGACACTTGCCACGTAATTCCGGCGTATCAATACCCTTAATACGCACCGGCATACTTTCGCCAACCACCGCTGGCCAGTCACTAATGTTTACGCGAAAAGTATCGCCATCATATATGGTGCGCACCGAAGCCACCGTGGCAGTACCAAACTCGGCGGCACTCAAAGTCATAGCAAAAAAGCAGGCGGCTAAAAAGCTGAGGGCTTTGCTTAATAATAAGCTGGTAGCTGGAGCTAAAGGTATTGGCATGATCCCGACTTCGTAATAACTGCAAAAGCGAGTCGGGCATCCGTGTTCCGAATCTAATTAGGTCTTAAATATTCCGGCGGCGAGTATAGCAGCTTGCATAACGGAAACGGTTAACTGAATTCGAGTTGAGATTAGGTAAATGGGGAATTCTGTATATTGCCGGCCCAGCTAGCGATCTAGTGAGCAAGCGCCGCACAGGCACGCTGCTTAGCAGGCCGCTAATGACAGGCCTGAAGTCCAGAGTTGACTGAGAGCCGGACTAACTGAAAAATCCTTGGGACTTTTTCAAACTCTTCGGGGCTGCGCTCTCGGATTGATGTAAATCGCTGCCGCAATTTAGCTAAGGGTTTAACTCTGTATATACCGGCCAAATACCAAAAAGGCCCGCTAGTTGGCGGGCCTTTTTGGTATTTGGTAGGCACGATTGGATTCGAACCAACGACCCCCACCATGTCAAGGTGGTGCTCTAACCAACTGAGCTACGTGCCTATAAAGGACGCGCATTATAATCACGCCTTTGCAGCAGCACAAGGTTTTAACCGAGTTTTATAAACCTAGCCTTTAGGTGGTGAAGAAACGCTGCTTTATCTCGGACAGTTTATCTCTGATGTTCGCCGCGGCTTCAAACTCTAGGTTCTTAGCGTGTTTTTGCATGTCCTGCTCAAGTGTTTTAAGAAGCTTTGCCAGCTCGGCATTAGACATTCTTTCTGCATCCAGCAAGTAATCCCCAGACGGTTCTGCAACTTTGCGATTATCTCCCCGCTGCTTCTTCTTGGAGCCAGGTATCACGCCGGCATCAAGAATATCCTCAACCGATTTTATAACCCCGACAGGTGTAATATTGTTTTTCAGGTTGTGGGCAATCTGCTTGTCACGTCGCCGCGTCGTTTCATCGATGGCTCGCTGCATAGATCCCGTTATTCGATCCCCGTAAAGAATCGCCTTACCGTTTAAGTTTCGCGCCGCACGGCCAATGGTTTGTATCAATGACCGCTCAGACCGCAAAAAGCCCTCCTTATCCGCATCTAAAATAGCTACTAGAGACACCTCTGGCATATCCAAGCCTTCGCGCAATAAGTTAATGCCCACTAAAACATCAAATTTCCCGAGCCGGAGATCACGAATAATCTCGACCCGCTCAACGGTATCAATATCAGAGTGCAGGTAGCGAACCCTCACGCCGTGCTCGTCTAAATACTCCGACAAGTCTTCTGCCATACGCTTGGTTAGCGTTGTAACAAGCACCCGCTCACCAACAGCTGTGCGCAAGGCTATTTCCGACAACAAGTCATCCACCTGAGTACTAGCAGGACGCACTTCTATCTCGGGATCAATCAAGCCTGTCGGTCTGACCACCTGCTCAACAACACGCGCAGCGTTTTCCGCCTCATAATTACCCGGCGTTGCTGACACCATAATAATTTGCGGGACCATGCGCTCCCACTCATCAAATCGCATTGGCCTATTATCCAGCGCCGACGGCAGGCGAAAACCGTATTGCACCAAGGTCTCTTTCCTAGAACGGTCACCCTTATACATGGCACCTATTTGTGGAATGGTGACATGGGACTCATCGATCACCACCAGCGCATTCTCTGGTAAATAATCAAATAAAGTGGGGGGCGCCTCGCCAGGATCTCGGCCCGACAAATAGCGCGAATAATTCTCTATACCATTGCAGTAACCGAGCTCACGAATCATCTCAATATCGAAGCGGGTCCGCTGCTCAAGGCGCTGCGCCTCCACCAAAAGGTCATTAGTGCGCAGGTGCCCCAAACGCTCAACAAGCTCCGCCTCAATGAAATCGACGGCCTTTAACAAGGTGTCACGAGGTGTTACATAATGACTTTTAGGGTATATCGTGACCCGAGGATACTTACCGTATGACTCGCCAGTGAGGGGATCAAAACCGGTAATCGTCTCAATTTCGTCATCGAACAACTCGACGCGTATCGCATTTTTATCACTTTCAGCAGGAAAAATATCAATTACGTCACCCCGCACCCGGTAAGTGCCGCGCTGAAAGGCAATGTCGTTTCGGGTGTACTGCAACTCCGCTAAGCGACGCAATAACTTACGCTGATCAATCCGCTCGCCGCGCACTAAGTGCAATATCATCTTGAAGTACTGCTCGGGATCACCCAAACCGTAGATCGCCGACACCGACGCCACAATAATGGCGTCACTGCGCTCCATTAACGCTTTGGTAGCGGATAATCGCATTTGCTCGATATGGTCGTTAATGGACGAGTCTTTCTCTATGAAGGTATCTGAGGCGGGAACATACGCTTCTGGCTGATAGTAATCGTAATAAGAAACAAAATACTCAACAGCGTTATTGGGGAAGAACTCCTTAAACTCACCGTAAAGCTGGGCCGCCAAGGTTTTGTTCGGCGCCATAACAATAGTAGGACGCTGCAAAGATTCAATAACGTTGGCAATAGTGAAGGTTTTACCCGACCCCGTTACCCCCAACAGCGTCTGAGCATGCAGGCCTGCGTTCACACCTTCAATTAGTCCGGCAATCGCTGCCGGCTGATCACCTGCTGGCGAGAACTTTGACACAACCTGAAACGGCTTACCCATTACACACACTCATTGCTAAACCCCCATATTAACCCGCCACGAACATTGCAGCAAAACACTCTACAGTTCATTTAATTACGCTAAATTGCGGAATTTGTTCAGAAAATCATCAAAACAAGAAATTCTTAGCTCAGGGGTTGACGCCTCAAAGAAACATCCTTAATATGCGCGACCTCAGCTGTTAAAGCTGTTCCGCCTTAGCTCAGTTGGTAGAGCAAATGACTGTTAATCATTGGGTCGCTGGTTCGAGCCCAGCAGGCGGAGCCAAACAAATCAAAGGCTTACCGAAAGGTAGGCCTTTTTTGGTTTAGGGGAAATGAAAAGTGCAACTGTTTTCAGGTAGGCAAGTAACACCTTTACATCGCCATTTTTAAACTGTCTCATCACATAACGGCGTCTTTTTTACCGGTAAATTTTCTAGTAGCTAAAACTAATCGACTCGATCACCAGTATCCACACCCAAGAAGACAAAGATAAAACGCGGTCGATCGCACTTCATAGTTAAATTCTTCCTTACACAGCGTAAAGCCAGCTCAAAGTTCAAAAGATAACGGTGGCCGTAATGGTGTCGCTGTAACTACCGACTACTGGATTTTGTCCAGCGGGAATTCGGCCGTATACCGTGAAGCTAACAGGGGATAAAAAAATGCCCACACTGCCGCTGCGGGTTGCGGTACCGGAAGTGCCGTCGCCCCATATAATGGACCGGGCACTATTGGTATAGAGATTGTATTGAAGAGCATTACCTCCGCTTTTCATCTCACGAACTGCAAAACTGCCCTGACCGGTGCTTAGAGTAACCTCGAAACCCAAGGCCAGTAGGCACTGAACCTGCACTGTCCCCGAGCTATCCACAGGGCTCCCTGAAAACGCACTATAACTGCCGAAGGCGAGCCCACTGGCAGAAATACTGCAACCCAGCTGAGCATCAGCGCGGGGAGAGATTGCCAGCAACAAACACAAAAAAACAATGATCTGAGGTCCCGATAATCTTCGCAGCGCTATTGGCAAGTCTGCATCTCCTTGTCACATATGCCGCCGCAGGTGCGGGGGCCCAACTCTCCCAGTGACTCGACGGACTCCGGAACTGTCAATGCCACCTCACAACTCTGCTCGCCCCAGTTAGCACGGTAGCGATATCTACCGGGGCTAACGTCAAGATACACTCGCCCATCAAAACCTACCGGGAATACAGCGCCGCTGACTACGTCGCGCAAGGCGCTACCCGCTGGTAGCGGTTTATTGTCTTCAGTATACAGATGCAAGCCCACCCAATGGGAGCGCCGTACTGCAAATTGCAAGGCAACACCTTGGCGAAATGCTGGAATAACACTTTCTTCAAGACTTTGTATTTCCCGATCCATGGGCAGCGACGTGTTATCCAAACGCACTCGATTCTCCTGAAAGGCTCTGAGACCAGGGACAATCGCCCGGCCATCGGCGCCGGTTCTGGCTACTCGCTGATTGTCGTGATAAATATCGATGCCGGCCAAGCCCGGCGCTTCCACTACGGCAAAGCTCTGATCCAATTCCCGGCTCAAGTAAAAATGTCCTGCCATCATTGCCACCCCCCCGGTTAGGCTGCTGCGAATTTGCTCAGAACCGTTGATTCGAGCTGCATCGGCGGTCAAGGTCGCCGCTGATCCGCGTAATTGAACCCCCGCCTCTATTCGATCTAGAGGGTCATCTTCCGCCAGCACGCGATACCCAAAACCGCTGCCGGCTTGCAGGTTGCGTTGAAGCTGAAGACGACCGCCGCCTTCTCCCGACTGCTGATGGTTGCCGCTCACCTGCACTGAAGTACGGGCACCCAGTGGAAGGCTTAATGACAACTGCGCGCTGCGCTGCAAATTATCACTAAGCGGCTCAAAAACATTGAGCTGGAGATTCAGGGCACTAAAAAAACTAAGGCTGTATTGAAATGTAGCAAATTCGACATCCTCACCATCCCGGGATTTTTGCTGCACATACCCCACGGTAGCAGCCCCTGCTCGGCCAAAGCCGACACTGCCAAAGGCGTTAGCTCGCAGCCTGTTCGGCGCAGTATCGAGGGCACCAAGTTGCACAAAGTCGGGACTACTTATACGAGCAGAAGCACCTAAACCCCAACGCGACCCCTGGCGGCGAAATCCCAAGCTTGCCTGCTCACCCCGGCGCCCACTGTCACGGTTGTTACTAGCGGCCAGTGTCAGCTGGAATTCGCCTAGCTGTGGCCACAACCAATTGGTGGCGGCGCCGACAGTTACCACGTCGCGCAGCAGCTCGCCCCGCAGCTCGCCGGTCAGACGGTCATTAAAACCATAGCGGTGAGTACCAGCAATAAACCCCTGCTCATAATCATTGCCATCGAGACCGAAATTACGGCGCAGGGAACCGACTTCATAACTGTATTCATGCAAGCCGCGCCGCAGCAACTGCGGAGTCGCATAAAACGACTCGGTAATCACCTGCTCGCGGCCAAACAAGTCCCGCACCACCAGACGAATTTCACCGGAACCAGTGACCACTGGCAACTCGCGCATCGTGAAGGGCCCGGGATCTATCTGCTCGCTGGCCCTGAGAGCGTTATTAATAAAGACATCAACCGTGGAAGGAATTGCCGCATCGACAGTAATGTCAGGCATCGGGAAAGTAATAAATCCAGGCTGGGTGCCAAAATTAGTGCCCCACTGAATCCCCCCAAAACGAGCGGGCAAACCCCAACTACCGGCAAAGCCAACACTATCACCGAGTCGCAATGTCCGCATGGACTCAGGCCAATCCAAGCGCAAAGTGGATTCTAAGCGCACAGCACGCTGCTGATCCCCACTTATGTCGCGCGCCAGTTGCGAGCTGGTCAACAAAGCCCGACCGGTAAAAAATCCCGCCTCAAACTGGCCGTCGAAGCGATCATCCTGAGGGGTGTGGCTGGAAAACAGCCCGTAGTTAAGAAAACTTCCGCGACTACTAAAATCCGGAGATACCAAGCGACTATAGGAAGAGGCGATTTCACCGCGCCGAAATGCCTCCGCGGGCGCGTATAATTCTAGGCGCTGGCGACGCCGATCAAGCACCGCCCAGCTTCCAGGAATACTGGAAACCGCATGAAATGAACGCTGATAGACCTGCAGCGCCTCAAGCGCGGACAAATCCAGACGAAAACCCTGCAGCACATCGCTATCCACATAGACTTGACCATCGTCGGCAACCAGCGCGAAACCAACGCGGGCAGTGCCCCCGTTGACGCTGATCTCCAGCCAGCTGTCATTGAGGCTTTCCATTGGCGGCTGGTTATCGGGAGCTGGTAGAGGCGCCAAATGCAGTAACTTCCAGAATACATCGACTTTCCAGGCAAGAGCATGCAGGTCGGCAAGGGGAAAGAAGAGCTCGCCATCGTCGCGAAACCACAAGGCGTCGGGTTCGGGCAGATCAAGCGCCGCCAAATCTGCCTTCAGGACATACCACCGCCCGTCGCGTTCTAGCACCCGAGCGCGTAGTTGTGTATCGCTACTCCCATAGGCCACTTTCAACCAATACTCAGTACTGGCTGACGTTTGGAAAGCAAAGGCATGCAGGGAAAATGCTGCGCTGCCCATGTAAAGGCATAGCGCTAGTAGCGGAGCACAGCGCCGCGCGCTATTCCACAACCACACGGGTTTGAACGGTCCGACCGTAGTTGCGCGTAATGATTAGCAGTTCGTCACCGACTACCAGCGGCTTCGCTGTATTAAAACGCCATTGCCGGCTAGTCCCAGGGAGTATATACACAAGACTCTTATCGACCGCCAGGGAGCTTAGATCAGACTTACGCAGCACTTCCATGTCGGCGTTGCGCCAATGCACGGCGCCATGATTTTCTGAGCGTATCTCGAGAATTTGACCGTCAATAACCCGTGCCCGCCAGTCTAAAAATTTCGGCGCTGGCCCCTCAGGTGCCACAAAGACCGGTAGGCTCACGCGCAGGGCGATACGCAAGCCCTGCCCATTTACTGCAAGCTGCGGCACTTCCTTAAACAGTAGCCTGAAAGCTTGCTCAATAGCCTCTGCTTGCGGATTGCGTAAACCCACCCTCACAATCTGCTGTTCACCGCCTTGCAGCGTGAAAATAGGTGGCACGGCAATCAAATGTCGACTGGAAGATAAGCTATCCTCACCGTCCGACTGAGCCCAGTCAAGGGCCTCGACCTCAATAGTGAGCGGGCGATCTTCGGTGTTGCGAAGGGTTAGCGCGGCGGTGGGTTTAGCGCTGTTCAACTTAACCAGCACTGGGTCCACAGTAAATGAGCTGGCAACTGCACTAAAAGAAGTAAGCAACAATAGCGTGGTGAACGCGACAACACGCAGCATAATTTAATTCCTAAAACGTAACGGTAACCGTCACAGTATCAGAGTAGCTGCCGGTGGACACCGTCTGCTGACCTGAGGGAACTCTGCCATACACAGTAATAGCCTGGCCGGTGCCATCACCCGTCCCTGCAACCGTATCGGTAGCGACAGTATCTCCCCATACAGTAGTGCGACCCGAATCGCTATAAAGCTGATATGAAAGAAAACTTGTCACGCCATCGCTCATACGTCGGGTATTCACCGTGGTATCGCTGCTATTACTACCCTCGTTTAACCCTGTATCGTAACTAGTGCCATTAGAGCAGGTTACCGTCACAGTACTGGTATTATCAAAATCGATATTGTCTACCGGTGTAATGCTGCCAAAAGCCAGATCGGTAGCAGCAACACTGCAACTGTCAGCAACGGTTGCAGTAACAGTAAACGTCGTAGTATCAGTAGCAGCAAACAATGTTCCCGAAAAAATTGCTCCAGCTAAGACAAGTGCGCCTCGGTTAAACTCGTTCACCAATTTCATCGTATTCATCAACATCACTCTCCTGCGTTAAATTCCGCGCAAGCTATAACTGCGGTTTTGGTACAGAGCACCACCGCGAAACAACTTCGAAGCTAAAAACGCTTTTGATAATCCACCATAGACGATCAAATCTCTAAGCGGTATAAGTACTTAGACGCACTAATACTAAGAATATCGACGAAAGGAAAATAGCTTTGGATTCGTTTCTTGCATGGATAGCTAACAACCCAAGCTATGCTCACTACTTGGTAATGGGGCTCGCCTGCTTTGAAGCTTTGGTTGGCATAGGTCTATTTATTTCCGGTGCGCTGTTGCTATCAGTCGCTATTTTTTTGTACGCACAACAGCTGGCTTCCGTCGAAGCTATACTCTTTTTTGCTTTTATTGGCGCTACCATTGGCGACCAAAGCGGTTATTGGATTGGCCGCCGGATAGGTCCGACATTTCACACAAGTAAATTTGCGGCAAGATATCGGCGGCACATTGAGCGAACTGAAGCCCTTATACGTCGCTACGGTTGGGGGGCAATTTTAATTGGCCGAATCATCCCCGCCATCCGCAGCATAGTCCCACTCATAACTGGCATCAGCGGCTACAACGGCCTCAAATACCTCTTTTTCGATTTACTGGCAGTGGGTATCTGGACGCTACTCCTAGGAGCAGCCATTATCGGGACTAGCGGTTTATTTGCCAGCTGAGCGCGACTATACATGCGGCCATAATGTAAACGCCCACGTCCACCTTGTATAGATACCTAAGGTACAACACCGTTAAGCAATGCGGATGTAGGCCGGCTAGGCATAACAACTCCAGATGATCATTTATTTTTATTTGGAGTAAGCATCGCTAGTATAACTGCACAATAAATGCATTAGTGACAGTATCGCATTGTTATCTCGACCATAGGAAATCACCTTTTAAAGCTCAAAGACCGATCACTGCAGGCATCAGCAAACTCACTCCAGCATCGCAGCCACATACAAAGATCTTTTTAAGTTAACTACCCCGCCCCATTTAATAAGACTGAATTAGGCTAATAGTATTCGGCGACCCGAATAGCAGATTAAATACGATCGCCCACAACTTCTTCGACGACTCAGCTATACTTCTGTAGGCCACTCTAACTATCACTGTGATCTCATCAATGCGAAGTACATTTCTCTGGAAATCTAAAAGTGCCACTTACACAGCCTTTATTACAATGACGCTATTTACCAGCACATTGGTCATAGTGCCAGCCAACGCAAGTCCAAGCTTCAGCAATGGTCACGAGAAAATAGAGCGCGCTTTAGAGCGAGCCCAAAATGGTAATGTCGATGCGATATGGACGCAGCATAATGTCTTAGTGATTGCGATTGCGAAAGATCATTTCAACGCTAAAAACTATGCCAAATCAGTCTGTGGATTTTTGCTAACAAATGGTTTTGCCAAAGCTAAAACCAAGATTGTCATTACCGACAAGGATGTACTAGCCAGCAAAAACCAATGGTCTCAGCTGGCAGAACGAGATTGCAAATAAAACAGTTTAGCCCTTAAAACGGCCAGATTAATGGCGCAATCGATATTGTCACCACACCAACGATCACGGTCAGCGGTATACCCATTTTAAGGAAGTCGCTGAACCGATAATCACCGGGACCGTAAACCATGAGGTTGGTTTGGTAGCCGATAGGCGTCGCAAAACTTGCCGACGCCGCCATCATTAAAGTAACCGCAAACGGCAGCATACTGACATCAAGCTGCTGACTCGCTGCCAGTGCAATTGGAAATACAATCACCGCGGCGGCCAAGTTAGAAATAACCGCAGAAAATAATGTTGTTACTATGAAAATAGCCGCCAAGGTAGCTATGGGCGAGCCCGAAGCCAGGCCAATGATTTGCTGGGCAATCACTGCGGCTGCGCCGGTTGATTCCAGAGCCCCACCTAAAGCGATGGAAGCCGCAATCACCAACAAAATTTGCCAATCCACACTGCGCCGGGCGTCCGCCGCACGAATACAGCGTGTGGCTACCATCAGCCCCGCCGCCAGAAAAGCGGCTTTCAGCATCGACAACCAGCCGATAGCAACCACCAGCACCATGGCGATCATGATTATGCCCGCGCGGCCACGATGCTCATGACGCACGGGACGCGAATTCTCAATGGCACTTACCAATAAAAAATCTCTCGAATAGCGCTGATTGGGAACAAAATCCTCATAGGCTTCGAGCAATAAGGTATCACCGGGCTCCAACTCAAGATCACCAATTCGACCCTTCAGTTGTTCACCATTTCGAGAGATGGCTATGATCGCTGCACCATAATTATTGCGGAAGCGCATCTCGCGAATAACGCTGCCTAAATGGGGAAAATTCGGGGAAATAACCACCTCAACCAAGCAGCGCGACAAATTGTTGTCGCCAAGTTTAAAGGCTTGATCTTCCGCCAACCTAAGGCCGTGGAAGTTTTTAAGATCAACAACCGAGCGCACATCACCCGCAAAAATAAGGCGATCTCCCGACATTAAAATTTCCTTTGGCGACACCACTGTCATAAGGCGATCATCGCGAACAATCTCGATCAAAAACATGGCCGGCAATTGCCGAAGCCCAGCCTCCTCTATCGACTGCCCTATCATTGGACTATGGGACTCAACCAGCATCTCGACAATATACTGCCGGGTATCACCAAAGCGCTCGGCGTTACCGTTGCTAGTAGGCAGCAAATAGCGACTTGCAAAGATCGTAAACGCCAAAACCAAAATTACACTGGGCAAACCGACCCAGGCCAAGTCAAACATTCCCAAAGATTGATCCGGCAGCGTATCCAGCATCATACCGTTGACGACCAAGTTAGTGCTGGTACCGACTAAGGTGCAGGTACCGCCGACAATCGCGGCATAGCTCAAGGGAATCATCAACTGCGACACCGCTAAATTATTGCGCTTAGCCCAGTCCCGCACCGCAGGAATCATCATCGCCACCACAGGCGTGTTATTGAGGATCGAACTAAAGATAGCCACTGGCGTCATCAAACGAAACTGCGCCATACGCGCCGATTTAGGACGCCCCAGCATATTCAAAGAAATCCAACTGACAACACCGGTTTCCGACAAAGCCTGGGCGACAATAAACAGCACCCCGACGGTGACCATACCCTCGTTAGCCATACCAGCTAGCGCTTCTTTTGGCGACAGCACCCCGAGCAGCAACAACACTACGACCCCGCCGCACAAGACCATATCTGGCGGCCGGCGGGTAAAAACTAAAGCCAGCAGACACGCGGCAATAACACTAAGGGCGATCCACGCATCGGTAGTAAACATATTATGTAGACAAGCTCCGGAAAAACTCTTGGAATCGCTCAAGGAAATCATTAAGGCTAGTCAGCGGTAAATCATTAATACCCGCTGCGGCGGCTCGGCCACCGCCAGTGGGAAACTGTCGGCAAAACTCATCAGCGCCCCGCTTATTATTTAGCGGCGCCCGAATACTTACAAGATAGTTGCCATTATTTTTTTCTGTCAGCACTGCGTGCGCACGATCGGGGAAATCGTTGGCCAGATCATTACTGTAGACACCGCTAACACGCCTTGCCCAGCGCTCATCGGGAAGTATAAATACGGCACTTACCTGATCACAATGCACCGACGGCAATTGACTCGCCGCGCGCATATCGTTGATATAACCCTCTTCCAATTGTGAAAAAGTATCCGCGGCCTCATTCATAAATTGACGCGGACTCGCGAATGACGCAATGCGACGATACAATTCAGCAGGATCAAAATGAAGGTCATCAATACTGGCACCGTAACCATTATAGTTAAGGTAGATACCCAGGTTTTCTAGTTTCTGCAACTCCTCGTCAGTTAACTCTAGGGTTTTCGCGAGCGCCATTGCGCTGTTGCGAAGGTTGTCACCAAACGCGCCAACTACAGCCCACTCAGCAAACCGCCCCTTTAACATACCGTTGACCAGCAAACTCGTACACACATCTGCAGCCGGATTAATATTCACCGTTAAATTAGTGTGCTCAGGGATTTCACCGGCAAAGTGATGATCAATATAAACCACGTCAGCACCGGCTCTTAACACTGTGTTTAAGCCATCGCGATTTTTATCCAGCGACACATCGAGCACCGTTACTTGATCACCGGCTTGCGCAGTAACACGGTCGAGTAAATTAATATCGCGTTTTACACCGGTAACAAGCACGCTGTCTTGTGGGCTCGCATTACGCAACTGAACTAGGGCGCACAAGCCATCTGCGTCGCCATTGAAAACATCAATCACTGCCATTCGTTTTATTTCCCTATTTTTAAAAATCTATTCAATCTGAAATCAATAGCCTAGCGTTGCATTAATCTGTTTCAACACCGCCAAAGGATCTTCACTACGAGTAATCGGACGACCAATAACCAAATAATTACTGCCCATCGCCATCGCCTCAGTTGGCGTTGCTACTCGCTGCTGATCACCCAAGGCACTGCCTTGCGGACGAATGCCCGGTGTCACCAGTAAGAAATCGTCGGGGATTAACCCTCGTAACACCGACACTTCTTGCGCCGAGCACACCACGCCATCCAAGCCACATTCTGAGGTCAGCATCGCTAAACGGCTGACTTGTGCTAGTGCATTATCATGCACTCCAATGTTAAGAAGCTCGTCGCTCTGCATTGATGTTAAAACTGTCACGGCGATAAGTAGCGGCGCATCTTTTCCAAACGGCTGCAATGCAGCCTTAGCCGCAGACATCATCTTCATGCCACCGGACGCATGGACATTAACCATCCACACCCCCAAGTCTGCGGCAGCAGCCACTGCCGCCGCGGTAGTATTGGGAATATCGTGGAATTTTAAATCTAAAAATACCTCAAAACCGCGACGGTGTAAGTCTCGCACCACCTCCGGTCCATATAAGGTGAAAAGCTCTTTGCCTACTTTCACGCGACATAGGGATGGATCCAGCTTGTCTACCAAGGCATCAAGCTCTGAGCGCACAGCAAAGTCTAAGGCTACAATTAGCGGAGATTTCTCAATCATAATTTTACTTCAATCACCTTGTATTCCACGCAGTGGCGCAATGGTACCCCACTGCTCACAGCTGGGACACAGCCAGTGCAGCTTTTGCCCAGAAAAACCGCAATGCCGGCAGCGATACGTTGGCCGCTCAACCTTAAGTAAATCCAATAATTGCCTAACTAAGGCGAGACTTTGCTGACCCTCACCGCCCGGCTGTTCGAGCACCGCAGACAACAATCCCAATGTCGGCCTCTGCATCGCAGCATCATACAAATACGCTAGGGCCGATTCTTGACCCTCGCGCTCAGCAATGACCACCGCACACTCAATAATAAATGCCGTGCTATTCGCCTTAGCTGAAATGCGCTGAAGCGCATCAAGATAGGCTGAGTTACTAGCAAACCCCGCAAAGGCCTCACGAAAGAGCGGCAATACCTCACTGGCAAATGCCGGCTGACGCTCAATCACTGCCTGCAGTAAATCTAAGGCCTTTTGTGAATTATTTTGAGTTATTGCCAACCCTGCCAATAATAAATTAGCACGGACATTATCCGCATCGAAGTGGCGTGCTAGCTGCAGTTCTTTAGCGGCCGCCTTAGTATCGTGATTGGCAAGTAGGGGCTGCGCTTTCTGACAGTGGTAATGACTTAAGGAACACTCTACTGCCTTCTCTTCCGCACTGGGCGCCACCGACTTTTTAAGCCAGCCACGCTGGGGCAAACGCAAGCGCGCTACTGCGATCGCTTGATCCCACTCTTTTTCACTCTGATAGATGTTTTGCAAAAGCGCTAAAGCATCGGCGCGATACACTGTCGACTCATCAACAACATCGCGGAGCAGGCGCTCAGCCCGGTCTAGCAACCCCGCAGAGATATAATCTCTGGCCAGCTCCAGGTGAACTTGATACAACTTATCTTTGGGTAGACTGGGTCGCGACAATAAATTTTGATGAATACGAATTGCGCCATCAACCTCACCTTTGCTGCGCATTAGATTTCCTAAGGCCAAGTGAGTGGGAAGCGTTTCGATATTGACTGGCAATTCGTTGATCACAGTCATAACAGCGGCATCGGCTTGCTCGCCAAGCAAATAATTCAAGCCCTTGTAATACGAGCTTGCATTGTCATCACTGCTGCGATTCTTTCTCGGGCGATACCAATACCCAAGCAGCCAGGCGCTGACCACTGCCACAAGAATTAATATGAGTTGAACTAGTTCCCCACTCATTCCAAGCTAGCTACCTGTCAGCTTGCTTCTTTCGAACTTAGCTTTCTGAGCATTCAAAAGACGACGAGAGCGGAGCCGCGAAGCCTGCAAGCGCAAAATAACAAGGGAGCTAGCAGCCAATCCGGCAAGACCACCAAGGAAGAAGGACAATATAATCCAGGTCGACAGACGTTGAGCAGGAAGCTCAGCAACCAGCACATTTAAAGGCACCAGCACGTCATTTTGAATAGTAAACAATAGCCCGACAGCTAAGACGAGGAGCAGTAATAACAATACTAAAATTGAGCGGATCAGACGCATCTAACCTTTCCAAAAAAAAACGGCATGGTCAGTGACCATACCGTTTCTGTCATCATAACGCTAGTAGCTGCGAATGCTAAGTGCCTGACTGCAGGCTCAAATTTACACGTTCACGCAACTCTTTGCCGGGCTTAAAATGCGGTACATATTTACCGGGCAATTCCACAGTTTCGCCTGTCTTGGGATTGCGCCCCATCCGGGGTTCACGGTAATGCAGAGAAAAGCTACCAAAACCTCGAATCTCTATACGATCACCCGTAGCCAAAACCGTCGACATATGTTCGATCATAGTTTTAACTGCCAACTCAACGTCTTTATGAGACAACTGAGGCTGACGTTCGGTAATCAATTCTATTAATTCAGACTTGGTCATTGCTTGTTCCCGTTGTTTCCAACAATCAAGCCTAGCTTAGCATTTTTTTGCATATAAGCCAGATAGTTACGAGCATTTAGTACAACTAAATGCCCGCAACTTTAACCCAGACAAAGACCTTAGTCTTTATTTTCCATCTGAGCTTTGATCAAGTCGCCGATGGTTGCAGGAGCTGCAGCTTCGACTTCTTTCTCACGCAGTGACTTAACAGCTTCTTTCTCGTCGTCAAAGTCCTTGGCTTTAATAGACAAGGTCATGGCGCGATTTTTACGATCTACACTGATGATCTTAACTTCAACAGCATCGCCCACTTTCAAGACATTACGCGCATCTTCAACTTTATCACGGCTGATTTCAGACGCTTTTAACACGCCTTCAACTTCTTCACTCAGCACAACGATTGCCGCTTTTGCGTCAACTTCTTTAACAACGCCATTAACAATAGCGCCTTTGTCATTTTCAGCGACATAGTTAGAGAACGGGTCGTCTTCAAGCTGCTTAACACCTAAAGAGATGCGCTCGCGCTCGGGGTCAATTGACAGAATCACAGTCTCGATCTCGTCACCCTTCTTGAACTTACGCACGGCTTCTTCGCCAGTTTCGTTCCAAGAAATATCTGACAAGTGAACCAGACCGTCGATGTTGCCATCTAGACCAATGAAGATACCGAAGTCAGTAATAGACTTGATAGCGCCTTTGATCTTGTCGCCTTTAGTGAACTGACCACCAAATGCATCCCACGGGTTCTGCTGGCACTGTTTAATACCAAGAGAAATACGACGACGCTCTTCGTCGATATCCAAAATCATCACTTCCACTTCATCGCCAACTTGAACGACTTTAGATGGGTGGATGTTTTTGTTTGTCCAATCCATTTCAGAAACGTGAACCAGACCTTCAACGCCTTCTTCAATCTCTGCGAAGCAGCCGTAGTCAGTTAAGTTAGTAACCTTAGCTTTAACACGTGAGTTCTCTGGATAACGTGCTTTGATAGCAACCCAAGGATCTTCGCCAAGCTGTTTCAGACCTAGCGATACACGATTGCGCTCGCGGTCAAACTTAAGAATACGCACGTCAATTTCTTGACCCACTTCAACGATTTCACTTGGGTGCTTAATACGCTTCCAAGCCATATCGGTGATGTGTAATAGGCCGTCAATACCACCCAAATCTACGAAAGCACCGTAGTCGGTCAGATTTTTAACGATACCTTTAACAACCATACCTTCTTGTAGAGATTCCAGCAGCGCTTCGCGCTCTTCGCTGTTTACGCTCTCAAGAACGGCGCGACGAGAAACAACAACGTTGTTGCGTTTCTGGTCCAGTTTAATGACCTTGAATTCAAGCTCTTTGCCTTCTAGGTGCGCAGTATCGCGAACCGGACGAACGTCAACCAGTGAACCGGGCAGGAAGGCACGGATACTGTTGATGTCGACAGTAAAACCACCTTTAACCTTGCCGTTAATGATACCAACAACCGTTTCTTCAGCTTCATAAGCTGCTTCAAGGGTAGTCCACGCTTCAGCGCGCTTGGCCTTCTCACGTGACAGTTTGGTCTCACCGAAGCCGTCTTCTACAGACTCCAGAGCAACCTGAACTTCGTCACCGATAGCCAGATTTAATTCACCGTTGTCATTCAGGAACTGCTCGCGAGGAATAACACCCTCTGATTTCAGTCCAGCGTGAACGGTAACCCAATCACTGTCGATATCGATAACAACGCCGGTTACGATTGAACCGGGTTTCATATCAATGGTTTTTAAACTTTCTTCAAATAGATCAGCAAAGCTCTCGCTCATTAGTCATTACCTGAGTATTTAGTAGTGGCAACGCCACCGTATCGCCGTATATCCAGCTTACACGGGTCAATTCATATTGCCTCAATACAACGCCAGCTGGTATTTGCGCTGTTTGCGACGGTTTTTGGCTAGCCTTTTTAAGGACTAACAAGTCGAGTATTAACTTCCGCCAATACTCGGTTAAACACTTCTTCTATCCCTAAACCACTGCTATCAATCTGCACAGCGTCGTCTGCGGGCTTTAATGGAGCCAATTCGCGCTCGGAATCACGCTTGTCACGCGCGCGTATCTCCCCTAAAAGGGTCGCGAGGTTAACATCATCACCCTTTGATTTCAACTGATTGTAGCGCCGCTCGGCCCGTTCCTCGGCACTTGCTGTTAAGAATATTTTGACCGCAGCATCGGTAAAAACAACTGTGCCCATATCGCGACCATCTGCAACCAGGCCAGGCGCCTGAGCAAAATCCCGCTGACGCCCTAGTAAAGCACTGCGCACTGCTGGCAATACTGCGACCCTTGACGCCAACATGCCGGTGTTTTCAGTGCGCAAGTCGCCGCTAACATCCACGCCCTCCAACAAAACACTAGTTGGCTCACCCGGCTCGCCCGCAACGAATTCAACATCTAAATGTGCCGCCAACTTAGCTATCGCGGCTTCATCATCAAATGCAAATCCATGCTTATCGGCCGCCATACCCACCAGGCGGTATAGCGCGCCGCTATCTAATAAATGCCAACCCAGATGCCTCGCTAATTTTTGGCATAGGGTGCCCTTACCAGAACCACTGGGCCCATCTATGGCAATAACCGCTGCTGCCGTAAAATTCATATCACTCACACCTGCACTTCTATATTCATACCCAGACCGGCAGCCAAGCTCACAAAATTCGGAAAAGAGGTTGCCACATTATCGCAACCCCGCACTCGAATAGGGTCGCGAGCGCGCAGTGAAGCCACCGCAAACGACATTGCAATACGATGATCGTGATGACTTTCTACGGTTGCACCGGTAATTTGTCCGCCCTGAATCACAATGCCATCTTCTGTCGGCACCGCACTGATGCCCATGGCTTGCAAGCCATCCGCCATCACCTGAATACGATCACTCTCCTTAACCCGCAACTCTTCCGCGCCGGTAAGTACCGTTTGCCCTTCTGCGCAGGCAGCAGCCACAAACAACACGGGAAACTCATCAATCGCCAAAGGAACTTGGTCTTCTGGAATATTGATACCCTTGAGCTGGGCATGGCATATGCGGATATCCGCAACCGGTTCACCGCCCACTTCCCGCTCATTAAACACGCGGATATCGCCACCCATGGCGCGCAAAATATTGATCACACCGACTCGGGTAGGATTAATGCCCACGTGCTCCAAGGTTAAGTCGGCATTCGGGGTAATACTCGCCGCTACCATAAAGAAAGCCGCCGAAGAGATATCAGCGGGAACATCAATATGAATAGCGCTTAATCGACCACCGCCTTTTAGCTTCGCTACCGGACCATCGACCTCAACCTGATAACCAAAGCCACGCAGCATACGCTCACTATGATCACGGGTTGGCGCCGGCTCAGTGGTGCTGGTTTCACCATCGGCGTATAAACCTGCTAGCAAAACGCAGGACTTCACCTGAGCACTCGCCATCGGCAACACATAATCAATCGCCTTCAAAGATTGACCTCCACGCAGGGTCAACGGCGGACGACCGCCCTCTGCGGTTTCGACCACCGCACCCATTTCTCGCAGCGGCTTGGCCACACGCTCCATGGGGCGCTTACTCAATGACACATCACCGGTCATCGTCACATCAAATTTTTGCCCCGCCAACAAGCCGGCCAGCAAGCGCATTGAGGTGCCGGAATTACCAACATACAGTTCGCCGACCGGCGCTTTAAGGCCGTCACGCCCGACACCATGAATAACAACACGACCATTTTCCGGGCCGTCAATTTCCACACCCATTGCCCGCAGAGCATTGAGCGTAGACAAGGCGTCATCACCCTCAAGAAAGCCGTCTACGGTAGTCACGCCGTCGGCAATCGCGCCCAACATAATAGAGCGATGTGAGATTGATTTGTCGCCAGGAACACGGGCTGTACCGCGCATTTGACCACCGGCTTGCAACAGAAAATCCACAATAAGAGTCTCTTTAATTTAATCAGAAGAATAGGAATTTACGATGACGGAGGCTTTTTTTCACGGGTGAGATACTGCCCCAAAAAATGCTCATCACGAGCGTGCTTAGCGCGATCGAAGCTTGCAAAAATAGTATCCCCGTCACCGTCTGCAATCGCTTTGCGAACCAGATCTAAATGCGAGCTAAATGCATCAATACCTTGCAAGATTGCATCGCGATTCGCCAAAGCAATGTCGTGCCACATAGTCGGGTCACTAGACGCAATGCGCGTAAAATCTCGAAAACCGCCCGCCGCAAATTTAAAAATGTCGGCCGCAGCGCCATTCTGTGCCAGCGCATCCACCAGGGTGTAAGCAAGAACATGGGGAAGATGACTGGTGGCGGCGAGCACAGCATCGTGCTCTGCCACGTCCATACAAACCACTTCTGCCCCACATGCCTCCCACATTGCTTTAATGAGGGACAAGGCCGAATCAGAAGTATTTGCCAAGGGCGTTAGTATCACCCGATGATCGAGAAACAAATCGACTGCCGACGCCTCAACGCCACTTTGCTCGGAACCGGCAATGGGATGACCAAGCACAAAATTAGGCGGCACCTGACCAAAAATTTGTTCCGCCGCTCGCTGAATATTACCTTTCACACTCGCAACATCGGTGACCACCATATTCGGTGTCATCAATGGCGCTAATTCCGCCATAACTTTTTCGGCGATCAAAGTCGGGGTGGCAATCACCACTACGTCAGCACCGGCAACAGCCTCGGCCATATCAAGCGTGTATGAATCGATTACCCCTAGCTGCAAACCACGGTCAAGTGATTCAGTGCGCCGCCCCGTGCCGACAACTTCAACAACTGCACCTTGGGCTTTGAGCGCCTTGGCCAATGACCCACCCATTAGGCCCAGGCCGATAATGGTCAGCTTATTAATCAAAACAGCCCTCTTCTATCAACTTGCGTAGGGCAATAAGGAATCTGGCATTTTCATGTTCCAAACCGATTGAAACCCGCAAATGCTTCGGCATTTGATAAACGCCGACCGGCCTTACGATAACGCCCTCACGCAAAAGCGCTTGGTAAACAGGCAGAGCATCGCAGGGTAGCTCCACCGCAACAAAATTACCTACCGAAGGAATATACGCCAAACCTAGTTCATTAAAGCCAGCGCACAACTGCGCCATACCGGCACTATTCACCTGCTGACTACGGCGTAAATATTCGTGATCATCCAGCACCGCAAGCGCGGCTGACATGGCGGGAATATTGACATTAAACGGTGCACGCACGCGGTTTAGCAAATCGGCAATTTCCGGACTACTTACCCCATAACCAATCCGCAGTCCGGCCAAGCCATAGGCCTTTGAAAACGTGCGGGTCACTATGACATTGGGGTATTGAGCAAGAAAGCCTAGACCATCAGGAAAGTCTGCGACCTCGGCGAATTCAACGTAGGCCTCATCCAGCACCACAATGACATGCTCGGGGACCTTAGCTAAAAATGCACTAACAGCGTCGCTATCAAGATAATTACCGGTGGGATTATTCGGGTTGGCAATAAAAACCACTTTGGTATCGGGCTCAATAGCCGCTGCCATCGCGACTAGATCGTGCCCCCAGTTTTTAGCTGGTGTGATAATGGCACGAGCGCCAGCAGCCTGCACCGCAATCGGGTAGACAATAAAAGCGTGTTGCGAAAAAACTGCGGAACTACCCGCACTTAAAAACGCACGGGCGATTAGATCGAGGACATCATTGGAGCCATTACCAAGCGTAAATTGGTTTTCGGAAACACCCAATTTTGCGGCGAGCTTTTTCTTTAATTCAAAACCGCTCGCGTCGGGATAAAGGTGCATTTGTTTTAATGCAGTCTGGGCAGCGGCCAACGCCACCGGCGACGGTCCTAGCGGGTTCTCGTTACTCGCCAGCTTAACAACACTATCCAAGCCCAGCTCACGCTGCAACTCTTCAATAGGCTTACCGGGCTGATAGGGATGCAAACCCTGAACACCAACATTTGCCAGCGCAAACACATCACACGTCACTTGCTTGCCCTCACTTTAAACCTAAAAACATTACTAAATAGCAGCCTTGGGATAGGAACCCAACACTTTGAACATAATAGAATGCTGTTCAATATCATTTAGGATATCAATAATTTTACTATCGTCGCGATGACCTTCAAATTCAATAAAGAAGACATAGGTCCACGGCTCAGTGCGCGATGGCCGGGTATCAATACGCGTAAGCATCACGTCTGCTTTTTGAAACGGCTCCAGCAACTTAAACAAGGCGCCAGGACGATTACGTGCAGAGACCACCAAGGAGGTTTTATCACTGCCGCTGGCAGCCACATCTTCGCGACCAATAATTAAAAAGCGCGTGGTATTATCCGGCTGATCTTCAATATTTGCAGCCAATTGCAACAAGTCGTACTGCTGCTCAGCCATATCTCCAGCCACTGCGGCAACACCTTCTTCCTCTGCCGCCATCCGCGCCGCTTCGCCATTGCTGCTAACCGCTGCGCGCTCCACACCGGGGAAATGTGCATCCAACCACTGACGACTCTGCGCCAATGCTTGCTGATGTGCGCATATACGTGTTATCGGCGTATCTTTACCGCCTTTAGCCACCAACAAATTCAGACGAATACGTAACTCTAACTCGCCACAAATCTTCAGTGGAGAATTAATAAAGGCGTCTAAGGTATTAGAAACCATGCCTTCGGTAGAATTCTCTACCGGCACCACACCATAATGGCACTGACCATTGGCAACTTTTGCAAACACTTCATCAATTGATGACTGCGGAACACTAACAACAGCGTGGCCAAAATGTTTGAGCGCCGCAGCTTGACTGAACGTACCCAGCGGCCCTAAGTAAGCAACCTCCATTGGCTTTTCTAAGGCCAAGCACGCCGACATAATTTCACGAAAAATAAACGCCACCGTGTCATCGGCTAAGGGGCCTTTATTTGCCGCCTTCACTCGAGACAATACCTGCGCTTCACGCTCGGGACGATAAAACAATAACTGCTGTGAGCTACTGCTATCAGTATTAGATTCAAACTGCTGCGCCGCGGCAAACTCCCGCAATTTAACCTCGGCGACCTGCTTGGCACAGCTGGCGCGACGATTTAGCAGATCGTGAATCTGGGTATCGATGCTGTCGATGCTTTGACGTAAATCATCAAGACTTACCAGCGGCGTGTTGGATTCGCTCATAAACTCAGCCGTGTTGTTGGGCAAAATCTTTCATGTAGGCAATCAAGGCATCTACGGCCTCTTCAGGCACCGCGTTATAAACGCTAGCCCGCATACCACCCACAGAACGATGACCTTTCAAATTCAGCAGACCAGCTTCTTCTGCACCCGCAAGAAACGTCTTATCCAAACCTGCGTCGGCCAAAACGAAGGGGATATTCATCAATGACCTGCTGGCAACTTCTACCGGATTGGTATAAAAACCACTGCCATCAATGTAGCTGTACAATTTTTCGGCTTTGCGGCGGTTAATCACTTCCATTGCCTCTAGACCACCTTGCGCCTTGAGCCACTTAAATACTAAACCCGCCAAATACCAGGCCCATGTTGGTGGCGTGTTATACATAGAATCGTTATCGGCAGCCGTTTTGTAGTCCATCATGGTCGGCGTAACCGGACTCGCATTACCCAGCAAATCATTGCGAACAATAACAATAGTTAAACCGGCAGGACCGATATTCTTTTGAGCACCGGCGTAGATAACGCCGAATTTGCTCACATCGACAGGCCGCGACAAAATAGTCGATGACATATCGGCAACCAAAGGCACTTTACTTTCAGGCGTCCAGAAAAACTCAAGACCGCCAATCGTCTCGTTAGGCGTGTAATGCAAATACGCCGCATCTTCGCTTAACTTCCAGCTATCAAAGGCGGGAATAGTAGAGAAATTGGTATCTTCAGACGAGGCAACAACATTAACAGTGGCGTAGCGCTTCGCTTCTTTAATCGCTTTTTTTGACCATTCACCAGTGTTGACGTAATCAACGACCTTGCCCTCACCCATCAGGTTGAGCGGCACAGCTGCAAACTGACTGCTTGCACCACCTTGTAAAAACAAGACTGAGTAGTTGTCGGGAATACCCATCAGCTCGCGCAAATCAGCCTCAGCTTGCTTGGCGATACCAACCATTTCATCGGAGCGATGACTCATTTCCATGACCGATACACCACGGCCCTGCCAATCTAGCAGCTGCTCACTTGCTTCTTTTAATACTGATTCAGGAATTGAAGCCGGGCCTGCACAAAAGTTAAAACGACGCGCCATGTTAAATCGCCACTCCGAAAGATTAAAAAATAAAAAAACAAACGGCGCCAGCGGCGCCGCTACTTATATTGTTTAGCTGTAGATCTCTGAAAAACAGAGCGAGGATTACTCCTCGCCGCTATCGTCCGCTGGCGCTGCAGCATCATCACCATCAGTGCTTGCAGAGGCTTCGCCGGCAATCACATCTTCTGCTGATGCTGACTCAGCATTTTCTTCGCCTTCCAACAATTTCTCGTCTTCTTCGTCAACGCGCTGAACGCCCACTAAATGTTCGTCTTCTTTCAAACGAATAACGCGAACACCTTGGGTGTTACGACTCAGGATCGACACTTCATCAGTACGCGTCCTTACCAGTGTGCCTTGATCACTGATCAGCATCAGGTCATCACCTTCAAAGACCTGAACAGCCCCGACCAATGGACCGTTCCGTTCACTCATGGCCATCGCGATGACACCGCGGTTACCACGACCTTTGGCAGGAAAATCCTCAACCAAAGTGCGCTTACCATAGCCATTCTCTGAAACGGTCAGCACCCGACCACCTTCTTGCGGAATGATCATGGAGATTGCACGCTGACCTTCGTCCATACGAATACCGCGCACACCGCGAGCGGTTCGGCCCATGGCGCGCACGTCCCGCTCTGCAAATCGAGCCGCTTTACCGGCGCTGGTCAGCAGTAAAATATCGTTCTCACCATTGGTTATGGCTGTGCCAATAAGGACATCGCCCTCATCTAATTCTATTGCTCGCAAACCCACACTGCGCTGGCGAGAAAAGGCTTGCAACGGGGTCTTTTTAACTGTGCCAAAGCCTGTTGCCATAAAGATGAAAAAGCCTTCGGTGTATTCATTAACCGGCAGAATCGAGGTAATACGTTCATTCGCATCCAAGGGCAATAAATTAACCATTGGCCGACCGCGAGAATTGCGACCTGCAACCGGAATCTGGTAAGCACGCAGCCAATACACTTTACCGATATTGCTGAAACACAAAATGGTGGTATGGGTATTCACCACTAATAAATGTTCAACAAAATCTTCATCTTTCACCGACGTCGCCGACTTACCCATACCACCGCGACGCTGGGCCTGATAGGTGTCCAAAGGCTGCGACTTGGCGTAACCACCATTCGAGATAGTGACAACACGATCTTCTTCTGGAATCAAATCTTCGTGATTAAGGTCGAGCTGCGAGGCCACGATTTCACTGCGACGTTCGTCGCCGTAATCAGCAACCACTTGCTCAAGCTCTCCGCGGATAACTGCGATAAGAACATCAGGATTCGCCAAAATATTCAGGTATTCAGCGATTTCCAATAGGCGCTCTTGGTACTCGCCCAATAATTTCTCGTGCTCAAGGCCGGTCAATTTTTGCAAGCGTAAATCTAGAATCGCCTGCACCTGCACTGGCGACAGATAATACTTGCCATCGCGCATGCCGTATTGATCTTCAAGCTCATCTGGGCGGCAAGCATTTTCACCTGCGCGCTCTAGCATGCCGGCGACATCACCCAATTTCCAAGGGCGCGAGATCAAACTCTCCTTGGCTTCCTGAGTGGTTGCCGAGGCTTTAATCATTGTGATGATTTCGTCAATATTGGAAATCGCAATTGCTAAGCCTTCCAATACGTGACCGCGCTCGCGGGCCTTACGCAGAAGATACACGGTACGACGAGTAACGACTTCACGGCGGTGACGAATAAAATATTCGATCAGCTGTTTTAGGTTCAAAATACGCGGCTGGTTATCTACCAAGGCCACAATATTGATGCCAAATACGTTTTGTAGCTGGGTTTGCGCGTACAAATTATTTAGGATAACTTCGCCGCTTTCACCGCGCTTCATTTCAATCACTACGCGCATACCATCTTTATCAGATTCGTCACGCAGTTCAGAAATACCCTCGATTTTCTTCTCTTTTACCAGCTCGGCGATTTTCTCAATCAAACGCGCCTTGTTTACCTGGTAAGGCAGCTCGTGGATAAGAATCGTCTCGCGGTGGGTCTTTTCGTCAACAATCACTTCCGCCCTGGCGCGAATATAAATACGGCCCCGGCCCGTTCTATAAGCTTCAACGATGCCGGCGCGGCCGTTAATAATCGCTGCCGTTGGGAAATCCGGGCCAGGAATGTGCTCCATCAACTGATCAACAGTAATATCTGGATCATCCAACAAGGCCAAACAACCGCTAATGACTTCGGTCAAATTATGCGGCGGGATATTCGTCGCCATGCCCACAGCAATACCCGACGAACCATTAATTAATAGCGCGGGAATTTTGGTTGGCATAACCGCGGGTATTTGCTCTGTGCCGTCGTAGTTAGGCACCCAGTCGACAGTCTCTTTGTCGAGATCGGCAAGAATTTCGTGGGCAATTTTGCGCATACGAATTTCGGTATAACGCATAGCCGCCGCGTTATCACCATCGATAGAACCAAAGTTACCCTGACCGTCGACCAGCATATAGCGCAAAGAAAAGGGCTGCGCCATCCTAACGATGGTGTCATAGACCGCAGAGTCACCGTGGGGATGGTATTTACCAATAACATCACCAACCACACGGGCGGATTTCTTATATCCTTTATTCCAGTCATTACCTAGTTCGCTCATAGCGAACAATACGCGGCGATGAACAGGTTTTAGACCATCTCGGACATCGGGCAGCGCCCGACCTACGATGACGCTCATTGCATAATCAAGGTAGGACTGTTTGAGCTCGTCCTCGATGTTTACCGGCAGAATCTCTTTAGCTAAATCAGCCATGAACGGGGTAATTCCTTATTATGGATAGTCGTTACGCGGCAGTGTCGCCTCGAAATCGGCCTTATCCGGTATTTAACTGACCACTACTACCGTCTCCGCTGACGGCGCAGCTAGTCTAGGCGGAAAATAAAGGGGCGATCATAGCATAAATCCAAAGCCTGTAGACAGCTCAAAATCGCCGCAAATCAATGTGCTAAGGCAAGAAATCAACCCACAGGGGCCTCGTTAACAGGTATACTTCCGGCTTTGCGTAAACAGATACGGACAGCCCCATGCCTGCCCAAAGCCAACACCCCGTCGACACCCTAATATTTGCTCGTTGGATTATTCCTGTCGCGCCCAACTGCACGCCGCTTACAGAGCATGCCCTAGCCATTCGCAACGGCGAAATTTGCGCCCTATTACCGGCAGCTGAGGCTGAGCATTTAGAGGCCAAGGAGATTCTGCGACTAAACAACCATGTGCTTATGCCGGGACTTATTAACGCCCACGGTCACGCTGCAATGAGTTTGTTTCGCGGTATGGCCGATGACAAAGCGTTATATACTTGGCTGAATGACCATATCTGGCCGGCGGAAGGCCGCTGGGTAGACGCCGCCTTTGTCCGCGACGGCTGCGAACTCGCCATTGCCGAAATGCTCCGCAGTGGCACTACCACATTTAGCGATATGTACTTTTTTCCTGAGGCCGCCGCCACGGTCATCCGTAAAGCCGGCATTCGCGCCCAACTCAGCTTTCCTATATTCGACTTCCCCTGCGCTTGGGGCAGCGGCCCTGACGACTATTTGCGCAAAGGTCTTGCCCTGCGAGATGAGCTTAAGCACAGCAAGTTAATCACCGTCGCTTTTGGGCCTCACGCCCCCTATACCGTCGGCGATGACACCATGCAGCGCGTGGCCACCCTCGCCGCCGAAGCCGATGCCGCCATTCAGATTCATCTGCACGAAACCCAACAAGAAATCGACGATGCCGTCGCCCAGACGGGCAAGCGGCCAATACAGCGTTTGGCTGAACTCGGTTTATTGGGGCCTAAAACACAATGTGTGCATCTTGCAGCACTAAATGATGAAGATATAAAGACCCTTGCTAGTTACGGCTGCCATGCGGTGCATTGCCCAGAATCTAATATGAAGTTAGCCAGCGGCTTTTCGCCTGTTGAAAAAATGCGCAAGGCCGGTATTAACATCGCGATTGGCAGCGATGGCGCCGCCAGCAATAACGATCTCGACCTATTCAGTGAAATGCGCAGCGCGGCGCTCTTGGGCAAGATCGTTGCTGGCGATGCCTGCGCACTACCCGACCACTACGCACTCACTATGGCTACATTAAATGGCGCAAAAGCCCTAGGCATTGACCATCTAGTGGGCAGTTTGGAAGTTGGCAAGCAGGCCGATCTGATCGCCGTCGACTTGTCAGACGTAGAACAACAACCGGTTTACAACCCGGTATCACAACTGGTCTACACCAATATCAGCCGTCAAGTTCGCTATAGCTGGATAATGGGCCGCAAGGTGCTGGATAATGGCGAACTGACCACGCTAGACCGCCGAGACATTATTGCTCGCGCAGAAATCTGGCGTTCAAGAATTAGCGGAGAATAAAATGCAGCAAGCAGAATCGCAGAAGCCCAATAGAAATAATGTTGATCCGGCAGAAATCGCCAAATTTGAAGAGTTGGCCCATCGCTGGTGGGATCGCAATAGTGACTTCAAACCCCTGCACGACATCAACCCACTGCGTGTAAATTATATAGACGGACGCTCACCGCTGGCGGAACGCAGTGTGGCAGATATTGGCTGCGGCGGCGGCATTTTGTCGGAAGCTATGTTTCAGCGCGGCGCCAGTGTCAAAGGCATCGACATGGGCGAAGCCCCGCTCAGCGTCGCCCGCCTGCATCAGCTAGAGTCCGGCGCGAAAGTTGAGTACGTTCAAACTACCGCCGAAGAACTTGCAGAAGAGGAAGCCGGGACCTATGACATCGTAACCTGCTTGGAAATGCTGGAACACGTCCCGGACCCCTCCTCTGTCATTCGCGCCTGCGCGGCATTGTGTAAGCCAGGTGGCGACCTTTATTTCTCGACCATTAACCGCAACCCCAAAGCCTTTGTTTTTGCGATAGTCGGCGCCGAATATTTACTCAAAATGCTTCCAAAAGGCACGCATGACTTTAGCCGCTTTATTCGGCCCGCTGAATTAGGCACTTGGATTCGTGATGCCGGCCTACAGATGCAACATATGACCGGTCTGACCTACAACCCATTACTCCGCCAATATCGCTTAAACGACAACGACGTTGACGTAAATTATATGATTCACGTGAAGAAGCCGCTCTGATGCTACACGCAGTATTATTTGACCTAGACGGCACCCTGCTAGATACCGCCGCAGACTTCACCGCCGTGTTAAACGGCATGCTCGACGAACACAAGCGTCCGCAGCAAAGCTACGACGCCGTGCGTCAAAGCGTTTCCGACGGCGCCCGCGCGGTGCTTGGCCTAGGCTTTGATCAAGCCCAAGAAAGCGATGATTTTGCCCTGTTACTGAGTGAATTTCTCGATCGCTATCTCGCCCGGCTATCGATAAGCACCACTCTATTTCCCGGTATGGCAGAGGTACTGACCCATATTGAGTCACTAAATTTGAAGTGGGGGATCGTCACCAATAAACCCTCGCGCTATACCGAACCCTTGCTGGCTGCCATGCAATTATCGACGCGCTGCGGAACGGCTATTTGCCCAGATCATGTAAAACATCGCAAACCCCATCCAGAACCTATTTATTTGGCCTGCAAAGAGCTCGACTGCCTGCCAGCGAACACCCTCTACGTGGGTGATCACAAGCGCGACATCGACGCCGGCCACAACGCGAGTATGCGCACTGTTGCCTGCCGCTACGGCTACATTTCCCATGACGATAGCGCCGACAATTGGGGCGCCACTTATATAGTCGACACCCCAGCCGACCTCATTCCACTGATCAGCCAATTACAACAGTCATAAACCCGAGGATTCTACGTGCCTTTAACGCTACCCCAAGACTTTATCGCGGGCCCACAATGCCTGCAGGGCAAGATTATTCTAGTAACCGGTGCCGGCGACGGCATAGGGCGCGCCGCCGCACTGAGCTACGCTCAGCATGGCGCTACCGTCATTCTATTGGGCCGCACCATCGATAAACTCGAAGCGGTTTATGATGAAATTGAAGCCGCTGGCCACCCCCAGGCCGCGATATACCCTATGCACCTGCGCGGCGCGGCAATGAAAGATTACCAAGACCTGGCAAACACTATTGAACGCGAGTTCGGTCACCTTGACGGATTACTGCACAACGCCAGCATACTGGGAGAGCGCCGGACCTTGGCGCAAACCACCGTAGATAGCTGGGATGATGTCTTACACGTCAATTTAACCGCCCCCTTTATGATGACCCAAGCATTGCTACCAATGCTTGCAGCGGCAGCAAACGCATCCATCATTCTGACCTCCTCCGGCGTTGGTCGCAAAGGTCGCGCTTTCTGGGGAGCTTATGCGGTGTCAAAATTTGGCACAGAAGGAATGATGCAAGTCTTGGCCGACGAAGAATTCGACCTAAACAACACCCGGGTCAACAGCATCAACCCCGGCGCCACCCAAACCGTGATGCGACGCACCGCCTACCCCGGTGAGAACCCGCAAGACAATCCGCTTCCCGACGCTATTATGCCGCTGTACCTTTATTTAATGAGCGAAGACAGTCTCGCGGTAAACGGCCAGCAGTTTGACGCGCAAGTTAAGTAATATCAGGTCTTAGGCGCCTTAATGTGGGCGCCCTTCCGTTTTAGCACTGCGAACATCAGCGAATAGAGTTAGCTGAAAATAATAGCGGGGAGCCGGGAAAGGAAATATAGATCCACCAGCACTGCGCGCGTCTACCGCGAATTGGGGGCACTCTTTAATGGCATCAACACTTAGAAAGGCTTAATCCCGCAGTGCACCCTGCATGGCTTCAATTTGCTGGCGGTAGCCTTCGCTCTCGTCAGGCGTCACTGGCAAGCCTAGGCGTTCAAATGCACTAACAGTCGACCAATCCACGCTTGCCAGCGGATGCTCGGTACCCAAATAGCTATGTAAATTAGCCACAGTCACCAAATCAACATAATCGCCCTTAGGTGCTTCACGGTCAAAATCCATATGCTGCATGGGTACAATAACCAACTCTTCGGCAAACCCCCAAGCCTCAAGAATACGACTCCCGACCTCGGGACTCAGGCTAATTAAGATTTGATCAAGTAAATCGGGATGATCGCGCAAAAAGCCCCGACCAACGGCGTAATTCAGTACCGGCAAGGTGCCTACCTGATGAATAATACCTGCTAGGGTCGCCATTTCTGGTTTAAGGTTGCTCTGCGACTTAGCAAGGGTATTACAAATCGCTGCCACATCTGTGCTATGCATCCAAATGGCACGCATTCGCTGATTAAGCGCTTCTTTAGTCGACAAAAATATCTGCTGCATCGCCAAGGTCGTGACCAAGGTACTTGTATAGCCAAGACCGATTCGACCGATCGCCGACTTCACGTCGTGAATAGGCTGAAAGCCCCTCAATAATGAGCTATTGGAAATACGTAAAATTCGAGTTGCGATAGAACTATCATTTTCGATTATGGTTGCCAGCATTCCGACATTAACATCGGGGTCGCTAGCCGCTTCCCGAATTTCTAATGCGACTTCAGGCAAGGTCGGCAGAACAATCGAGTCGCTCTCAATCGCCGCCAACAAATCAAGCCTCACCTGTTCGATCAAGGGATTACTTAATGACACATTTATTCGCTCACTAAAGGACGTAGTCAGAGATTAGCAGAAGAAACACCGAGTCATCAGTGCTAAAAATACTTATGTGCTAAACGCAAAAATGCCGAGGCGGATCAATACCACCTCGGCACTTATCGACAGCGCTTTTGACAAGCGGCTTAATAAGGGCAAAGCCCTAGGTCAAAACTAGTCCACCGCCGCTTCAGCAGCTGCAATCGCGCTTGCAGCATCGCTGCTATATCCCTGCTCGCTCATTGCCGCAGCCAGGGCATTTAACAGCAAAATGATATTTTCCATTCTTGCGCTATATCCCATCAAGCCAATTCGCCACACTTTGCCAGCCAGAACACCTAGGCCAGCGCCAATTTCCAAATCATAATTGGCAAGCAGATATTGACGTGTTTTTGCGTCATCAATGCCCTCAGGGATATAAATAGTATTAAGCTGAGGAAGACGCTGCCCCGCCGGCACGACAAATTGAATTCCCAAAGACTCTAAACCCGCTGCCAATGCAGTGTGCATCGCCGCGTGGCGCTGCCAAGCATTTTCTAAGCCCTCTTCCTGCAGCATCACCAATGATTCATGCAAACCGTAAAGTGCGTTCACTGGCGCCGTGTGATGATAAGCGCGCTTACCGCCTTCGCCCCAGTAGCCCAAGATAAGATTCATATCTAAAAACCAGCTTTGCACTGGATGTTTACGCGCTTTTATTACCGCCACCGCAGCATCACTAAAGGTGACCGGCGACAAACCTGGAGTGCAAGACAAACACTTCTGACTACCCGAATACACCGCGTCCGCCTGCCATTCATCAACCAGTAATGGCACACCACCCATCGACGTGACTGCGTCAACGATACTCAAGACCTGATATTTTTTAGCCAAACCACAAAGCGCTTGCGCATCACTAAGCGCACCGGTAGAGGTTTCGGCGTGAACAAACGCTAAAACCTTAATGTCGTCATGCTCTTTAAGCGCCGCTTCAACCGCTACTGGATCAACTGCCGTTCCCCAAGGGAAATCAAGACGTATTGCCGTGGCACCACAGCGCGTAACATTTTCAATCATTCTAGTGCCAAACACCCCGTTGACGCACACCAGCACTTTATCACCGGGCTCAACAAGGTTTACAAAACAGGCTTCCATACCGGCAGAACCCGGCGCCGAAATCGGCAGGGTCAGTTCGTTGCTGGTTTGAAACGCGTATTTAAGCAGCGTTTTTGTCTCATCCATCATCCCAATAAACAAAGGGTCGAGATGACCCAGCGTTGGCCGCCCAAGAGCATCAAGGATACGAGGGTGCACATCGGAAGGACCCGGGCCCATCAAGGTACGAACTGGGGGATGGAAAGAAGAAATTGCCATAATAAAATCTCACAGATCTGCCGCAGAGGCCCAAATAAACGCGGCAATATTAAACAGGGCCAATAAAGTTGTGGGCGATTATACCTGAATACTGCGCAGTGTTAGAAACCCCATTCACTGCGCTTTACTGGCGGCAAATTCAGATAGCGGCAGACATTCCAAGTTATCTATAAATCCACGCAGTAGGCGGTAATGCTCATACTGAAAATCGTTAACTTGCTCACACCGGAGCCGGGCCTCTTGCAAGTCTATTGGCACTGGCACATCGGCTTCACTTTTGGCTCGTTCCGATAAGCGTTGAAGATTAGCATCCCAGCTAAAGCTGCCGTAATGCCGCCAATCATAAATTAGATGCCATTCACCGAAGCCAGATTCATTTTGTTCATAAATCAATACCGGTTCGTCAAACGGCCAAGCTACATAAAGGTAGGCTGCAAACGCCGCCTTGGCTCGCACATTAAAGTCTGCTAGCTCGACACCCGCCCGTTCTTGCATTGACACCGTCATACCACCGCTTATATTACAGGCGCTGCACTCACAGCTAGCGCCATCCCCCAGCACACCCAGCTGCACAAGACACACATCAGATTCTGCGGCCAGCGCGGCAATACGGGTTTTAGCGTGCTTGCGGTCACGAAAGACCGCAAGCGACTCTTGGGTCTTAGTAATATTGGCAGGTAGGCCGGAACGCAAACGCAGCTGCATGCCACCACTATCCCCTTCTATAAAGCGCACGCAGCAAGGTTTACCTGTGGCCTTGGTACGGCGCTGCATTTCGGGCTGCTCAGCGCGCAAGGCGCGACTTAAATAAAGCCCGGCAGACAGCGCTCCCGACAGCATCTGCCATTGAACGCCGCACACCCGGCGCGCCAGCTTAGTCGCTTTACTATCCCGAGTACTATTGCTGAAATGACTGAGTACCTGATCTTGTAGCGACTCTGCACTCCCTAAATACAGCAACTCCCCAGCCTGACCGAGTAAGCGATAAATACCCGGCTGACATGGAATAGCGTCAATATCCTTTTGAGAAATAGATGGTGGCAGTACCGGCAAACCAAGTTGCAAGCCGACCTCAAAATTAAAAACCGCCTCGCCCCTGTCCGCTCGCGCGTAATCAAGAAACGCCTTCATGGCATCTACATCGGCCATCGCGCGGTGATGCACCTCCGAGTAAAAACCAATGCGATGACAAATAGCCTCTAAGCCGTGCTTCGGCCAGTCTGGATACAAAACCCGGGCCAGCTTTAAAGTACACAACACCCGTGGTTGATACTCGCGGCCAACTCGCGAATAATTTATCCGCAAAAATCCCGAATCAAAACGGGCGTTATGAGCGACTAAAACTGCATTATCTAGATAAGTCCAAAGCTCGGCTTGCACAGCATTAAACGTCGGCTTACCTTTTAGTATTGAAGGAGAAATGCCTGTCAGACCCTGAATAAAACTGGGCACAGCGCAACGAGGATCAAGCAAGGACTGCCAGCTGGCATCGACATTATCACCAACTAGGCGTACGGCCACCTCCATAATTTCATCATGCGCGGGCTGTCCACCTGTTGTTTCAAGATCCACCAAGGCAAAAAGTACACCGCTTAGCATTCAAAACTCCGGCGTTGATGACCATGCCCTCTACAACTCAGCAAGCCAAGCATCTAATTCCCCTCAAGCAGCGTAATAAAGGGCTATTATGAGTAATCGTTAGCACACTCACCAGCATTGAAGTATTCGGTGCCGGCAAACGCGGCGTTCACACCGCTAACATCACTCTTGGCTGCACTGAAGATAGAGGCTGCCGAGTATTCCGCTGCCATTTGAAGTTGAAATCAAAATACGGAGTTTTAACCATGCGACTAATTTCGACTTTCCTATTTTTCTGTATTGCACTGACATCGATGGCACATGCCACAGACAGCAACTGGCAGTGTCCAGAGAACTTAAAGCAAATTCGCCCCACCCTAGAAGCGGGCGATCTAAACTTATGTGACACCGTAAAAAGTGCAAAGCTAGTACTCGTCGTAAACACGGCCAGTATGTGCGGATTCACACCACAGTTTGAAGGCTTAGAAGCGCTGTATCAGGAATTTAAAGATCAAGGCCTATTGGTACTCGGTGTACCCACTGCAGACTTTGGTGGCCAAGAATACGATGACGCCAAAAAAACCTCTAAAGTCTGCCACGCCAATTACGGGGTCAGTTTTCCTGTCTTTCATAAATCCTGTATTCGCTGCGACACACCTGATCCACTGCTTAAATTAGTCGCGGATACCAGCGGCACTGCCCCCAAGTGGAATTTTTATAAATATGTATTTGACCCCGCTACAGGTCACTCAGAAAGCTTCAACTCAATGACAACGCCAGGTGCGAGTTCATTGCGTAACGCGATAACAACGCGGCTTTAATGCACATAAGTCGGCCTATCCTTGGGCATACTCATAAGAGGCGGGTCATTAAACGCTATCTAGCTGCTGCCGCTTGCTTGCTCATACTACAAGGCTGTTCAGATACCAGTGGGCTAGAGGCAAGTTGGCAAGATTATCTGTCCCGGCTGAGTCGCGTTCTCGACCGAGACATCAGTCGCGACCCCAGTGGTGAGGTATTGCATTTTCCGCGCACCCGCGACATCGCAATGACATTCGCGCCAAGCAATATCGATATCTTAGATTTCTTGCGTATGCGCCGCTGCGCCTTGCGAGAAACCATTGCCCAACGCAATAGCATACTCGGCAGACACGGTGACGAGAGCGCCAAGTTACTTTTTGATTTGCGCTTTTTAAATGAAGCTCGAGAATGTATTCAATTACTTAAAGATGATGGTAATGACAGCCTAGCCTCACAACTCAGCGACGCCGCGCGACTAAAACAACAGGAGCTACCCAAGCGCATCTTTGCTGCCGGTATCGCAGGAGACGAGTTTCGTGAATTTTGGAAAATGCCTCCAGACTTACGTGACTACCCTAGTAGCGGAGAAGACCCCAGCATTGCGGCTCTCGCGCGCTGGCAGCGTTGGCAGCAGCGATGGCTCGCCGGGAACTGGGAGCACGACGCCAACGATGTGCTAACGACCTTGGGCCATATACGCATGGGCGGCGGCGGATCGCTACTCAAAGCAGAAGAACTGAATACCCGTGAATTGCGCGCCGCTGCCAAGCTCATTGACCAGCGGATATCAGGGCGCGCACTTTGCCTAAAGCCATCGCCAACAAGCTCGGCGCAACAATTTCGCAATGTGCTCGGCAGTCGTTTTATTGGGGTTATCCAGCAACAGGCCAGTCTGATAAATCAGCATAAATATGGCCTACTGAAGAATATTGACACTATTGAAAACGAGTTATTCTCAGCAATGGCCGCCCAGGACGCTGAGGTACCGCAGGCTTACCTCAACTGGCTTAGCCAGCGCACTGCACTGCTTGCAAACGCCACCAAAGCACATCAGCGACACGTTAAACTTGCCGGCGAGCTCTTAAGCCAATGCGGACTATCCCCCGGTGGCAACAGTCCCTAGCTAGAATATTCAACGTCGACGTTTTTCCATACGGCGTAAAAAAACCTCCATAACCGATTCGTAAAGTCCATCGCCAAGAAACAGGTCTTCCACTCCAGAATCAATACTGGGGTTGTCGTTTACCTCGATAATCACCACACGATTATCGGACTGTTTGACGTCTACCCCGTAAAAGCCATCACCTATCAATTTACAGGCCTTAACTGCAACATCTAAGACCTTCTTTGGCACCTCGTACGTTGGCATGGTGTCAAAGCCGCCAGACTGGCTTTTACTGCTACCGTGCTTATAGATTTGCCAATGATTACGCACCATATAGTAACGACAGGCAAACAGTGGTTTACCGTCTAGTACGCCAATTCGCCAATCGTAATCGGTATACATAAACTCCTGGGCAAGCAACAGTGCCGATTTATCCAGCAAGCGCCGACTTTCCGTCACTAAGCTTTCCCAGTCTTCCACTTTCACCACACCGCGAGAAAATGATCCGTCCGGCACCTTGAGTACAATTGGGTAACCAAAGGTGTCGGCGATACGCCGCAGCTCCTCAGGATTGTCGCGGCGCAGAAACTCCGTTCGAGGCGTTGCTACTTTGTGACTACTCAGCAAATCGGCGAGATAAATTTTATTGGTACAGCGCAAAATAGACGTCGGATCATCCATCACCACCAAGCCTTCCGCTGCCGCTTTTTTTGCAAACCGATAGGTGTGGTGATCCACCGAGGTGGTCTCACGAATAAATAGACCGTCATATTCTGGCAGTCGCAGATAGTCCTTCTTAGTAATCAGCTCCGCAGAGATACCTAAGCTTGCAGCCGCCTTGGTAAATTTACGCAGTGCGCCTTTATCACTCGGTGGCAATTTCTCGTCAGGATCAACCAGTATGGCCAAATCATAGCGAAAACTTTTTCTCGCCTTGGGCTTGCGCCACATCTTACTGCTGAAACGCTCAAACGTTGACGCAAACGCCTCTTGCTCGCCACCGAGTTTCAGGGATTTGAGCGCGATCATTTGCAGCTTTTTAATCTGCCAGCGGTGTTTATATTCTAGAGTGATTTCAATGAGTGGCGACGGGAAGCGCTCGAACACCGCCTTTGCAATGGCCGCGTATTCCGGCGCCAAACACTCGCCAAACCAACTTCTGACACTAACGCTTTCGCCAGACTTAGCCGCAGCTAATTTGGCCAATAATGGCTCAACGCCCTCCAGTAGAATATCTGAAAGCGACTTACGATCCAGCTCGCTAAGGGTATTCACTGATGGCAACACATTGTGACTGCGAGCCTCTGCCAATAGCGAGCAATAGTAACCGGTGCCTAAATATCGATAGCTTCGGCAGAGATTAATCACCCGTACCCGTTCGCCAGTGCTTTGCGTTACCCGCTCAAGATAGTCGTCAAAGGTGATTACATCCTGCGAAGGGTAGTAAGGTGACCAATCTTTTAGATCATCAACCACAACAAAAAAACGCGACATCAGCCAAATCCTAAGGGGGCAAACAATGACCGGCATTCTGCGGCCAATTTATACCATTAACAATATGCCGATGATGATTGTGCCCAGTAAATATTGCGCAGTATGATCCATGCTTTAGCGGGGGATATTTAAACCATGTATTTAGCATCATCAAACGCTGTCAACGACGCTATGGCAAGGCTATTCACAATTCTTATCGACGCCGGCGGCAAATGTATTGCCCAGCACTGCGTCGCCGTCTGATGAACCTCATTCGCGCCGCCGTCAAGAACGATCTAGATGCCCTAGATGCCATAGAGCAGCGCTGTTTTAGCGGCGACAAACTCTCGCGCAGAAGCTTTAATAGCTTAATCAAACCCGGCGCCCACTCAAGCTCCATCATACTGAATGACAATATTCCATGTGGCTATAGCATTGTGCTGTTTCGAACTGGGACCAGCCTGGCCAGATTATATTCAGTAGCTTTAGATCCCGACTTTCGCGGTAAAGGACTCGCTCAAGAACTCATTGCCCACGCAGAAGCACAAGCTCGTCAACGCGACTGCTTGTTTATGCGACTAGAAGTGCGCGTAGACAATCCAGCTGCTATCGCGCTTTACGAAAAATTAGGCTATTTGTCCTTCGATCGTATTGAAGATTATTACGAAGATGGCTGCACCGCCCTGCGTTTTGAAAAACGACTGCAGGCAGAAAGAGGCTCGCTGATTACTGAACCGCCGGTCTACTATCGGCAAACCACCGAATTCACTTGCGGGCCGGCAGCACTGATGATGGCGATGCGCAATATAGACGCAAATTATCCAATTAGCCGTCGCGAAGAACTGCAAATATGGCGGGAAGCCACAACAATATTTATGACCACGGGGCATGGTGGCTGCTCACCCCAAGGACTCACTCTCGCCGCCCTAAAGCGTGGCTTTGCAGCGCGCTTATATATAAACCGCAGCGGCACACCGTTTATTGACAGCGTGCGCAGCGAGGAAAAGCGCCAAGTTATCGAAGTTGTGCATCAAGACTTTAGCGAGCAACTTCAAGACTACCCCGACAGTGTAGAGATTAACCCGCTTGGGCCGGGACAGTTTCGTGAGATTCTGGATCGTCACGATCATGTTATTGTCCTTATCAGCACTTGGGCCCTCAACCGTAATCGGGCTCCGCACTGGGTGTACGTCAGCAAGTCCGACCAACACTTTGTGTATATCAGCGATCCCGACACCAACGACAGCCGCTGGCAGAGTGAAACTGACTTTATGCATGTACCCATTAGCATCAATGCCTTCATTAATATGGCAAGCTTCGGACGTAACCGCCTGCGCTGCCTGCTGGCCATCCACACGCAAAATTCAGAGTAGATTACTGCATATGAGTAATAAACTAGATCTTCAATATCAAGAGTCTCTCAAACAACTTTCCGAGTCCCTGATTGCTATTCAAAAACCCATTCTTATTCTTGATTCTATTAAATGGCCGCAATCCATAGAGCAGCAGTTTTTCCGCGATAAGGCAGAAAAGTTGCCCGCCGTTGATCGCGACTATTATCTGCGCAATCCTCTCAATTTTGACCCGGCCGCTAAGAGTGCGGAGCTCTCCCAATTACAACGGCAAGTTGAGCAACGCCTGGGCAAAAATGACCCCCTCGGCAATATACTGGCCGAAACCATCGAGCAGTATCTTACTGTGATTAAATTGGTCGAAAACCGTGGCAAGCCTGAATTTTTGAACGCCAGCAGAGAACTCTACGGTTCAGCCCGAGATCATTTACAAGGCGACAAACTCACCCTGATCGAAATGGGGCAGCGCCTCTGCCATATTTTCTCGCTACCGGCCGCCAAACATCTGGCGGCGGCCTACCCGAAAAATATAAGCGCCGAAGCCGCCGTAGAACAATTACAGCAACGTCTAAAGCCTTATTTTGCCGAGAGTGCCTTTACGGTGAGAGAAACTGACGGCATCGTCTCCGACGCTTCTGCGGGAGGCGACTGCATCAAGGTTAATACCCACTCCTCGTTTTCCAGTCTCGACTTGCAAGTGTTAGAAGTCCACGAGGGATGGGTTCACGTTGGCACCACCCTAAACGGCCGCAACCAAGATTGGGCGACCTGGCTGAGTGTAGGCTCGCCCAGAATCACCGCCCTTCAAGAAGGTCTAGCGGTATTAATTGAAACCCTAACATTCAGTTCCTTTCCAGAGCGCGCAAGGCGGATAAGCGACCGTGTTGTGGCCATCGACATGGCTGAAAATGGCGCGGATTTTCTGGATGTATACCGACACTTTTTAGCCCAAGGCTTAAGTCAGCACGACAGCTATAAAATTGCTCAACGTGTTTTTCGCGGCGGCATGGTGGAAGGTGGCAGTTGTTTTACCAAAGACCTTTCTTACGTAAAGGGCTTTGTTGAAACCGTAAACTTTATCCGCAGTGCTATTCTGGCGGACAAGCCAGAACTTTTACCCATGCTGTTCGTGGGCAAGGTCGCTTTAGACGACATTCCCGTGCTCCACCAATATCAGCAGGCTGGTTTAATAAAAGCGCCACGCTATTTACCGCCGATGTTCCGCGATCTAAATGGCCTATATGTGTGGTTTGGATTTTCTAGCGGTATGTCGCTATTAGACATAGAACAGGTTCAGCTACATTTTAAAAACTTATTCGAGCAAAATATCGTCATAGCCTAGGGCTAAACACACAAATTTGTATTTGCCCGCGTAAACGTGTCTGCCGAACCGGCTGCAAGCTGACCAAAACCAAAGCGCACTGAGGAAGCGCGCTTACTAGGCCAGTTTTTATCAGCCGTAAATACAAAGATAGGCTGTATTAACCGCAACCTGCAAATCAAAATGACTGTTAGCTGGCACATCAAATCCTTGGCCCGCTGCAAACGTCTGCCATTCCGTTTGACCCGGCAAGAGCACAGTCAAGGCGCCGCTAATCACTTCCATGCGCTCTGCCGCCTCTGTTCCAAAACGATACTCACCTGCTGACATCACCCCAACAGAGGCGGGTTTGGTGTCTGTCGCAAATCCTAGCGACTGGACCTTGTCATCAAAATAGCTGCTGTGCTTAATCATAAACGTTTCCTAAAGGGACGAAAAAACCGCGCCATCATACTCGGCCGTTACATCGTACACCAGCGACCTTAGCCATTCTGTAGCTGCTGCAGTCGCCCTTGATGATCTCGGCCAAGGTACATATACATCGCCGGCACCACAAACAAAGTAAATAGCGTACCTATACTCATGCCGGATGCGATAACCATTCCCAGGGAAAAGCGTGAGGCAGCGCCAGGGCCTGTCGCGATCAATAATGGCACCATTGCCACGACCAATGCAGCGGTTGTCATCAAAATAGGTCGCAGGCGAATCGAGGCGGCTTCTTCAATAGCATCGCGTTTAGACAAGCCCTGCTCCTGCATAATATTTGCAAAATCCACAATTAATATACCGTGCTTAGAAATAACCCCAATTAAGGTCACCAAGCCAACCTGAGTGTAGATATTCAAGGTCATGCCGGAAAAACTGGTGAGCTGCATACCATTGGTCATGGCAAAAATATTCAGTGCTAATAAGGCACCGCAGATAGACATAGGCACCGTAACCAAAATGATCAGGGGATCACGATAGGATTCAAACTGCGCCGCCAAGACCAAATAGATAATAATTAATGCAAAGCCAAAGGTGGCCAGCAGCGCAGAACCTTCCTGCTTAAACTGCCGCGAACTACCTGCGTAATCAATCTTAAAACCCGCCGGCATTTCTTCACGCGCAATATCTTCGAGCAAGGCTAAAGCTTCGCCCTGCGAAACATCCGGCCGCGGCACCGCAACAATGGTATTAGAGCGCAACTGCTGGGCATGCGATAAGAACCGCGGTTTAACTTGTTTACTAATGGTTGCGATAGTTGACAGCGGCACTAAGTCTCCGCTCCCTGTGCGCACGTAAAAGTCACCTAATTGATCTGGGTTTAATCTGGCACCTCTAACAACCTGGGTAATAACTTTGTAAGACCTGCCCTGGAGCGCAAATCGATTCACTTCAGCACCTGCCATCAATGAGGCCAAATCTGAACTCAATGCACTCATATCAATATCTAGCAGAGCAGCTTTGTCGCGATTAATATCAATGACCGCCTCGGGCCTATCGATATTCAAGCCTGGCGCCGCAAAGAAAAACCGGTTACTCGCCAGCGCTCTCGCCACAACTCTATTGCCAACATCGGCAATGGTCTGCGGGTCTGCTGTCGATTTCAGCACAAACTCAACTGGGTAGCCCTGACCGGGTGTTGGCAATGGTGGCGGTTCAAAGATAGCCGCTCTAATGCCAGCAATTTTTTGGAATTCGGCATTTACCTCATTGGTAATCTGCCCCATGCTTTTTTCTCGATCATCCCAGTCCTTGGCGATCATCCCCAAGAATGCAGTATTCGTCCCGCCGCCCTGATTAATAGTAAATGCGAAAATGTGCTCAATAGACTCATTGGCCAGGGTTATCTCTTGGCTCTGCTGAAAATACTGCTCCAAATACTCCTGCGACGAATAGCCATCGGTTTCGTGCAAAGATCCTGCAAAACCAAAATCTTCCGCGGGCGCCAATTCCGAGGGAGTAGCAACAAACAAAAAATAACAGGAAATAAAAACAATCAGTCCAAAGACACCAATCACATGCCGCTGATTTAAAGCGCCGTGCAAATTCTCCCGATATACCTGCCGCAGGCGCTCAAATCTTTGATCTAGGAAGTGCACTAGCCGACTACCCGAGGCCTCCCCTTGCGAGGGCTTTAAAATTTTCGCACACATCATTGGCGTTAAGGTCAATGCAATCACACCAGATATCAATACCGCGCCAGCTAAGGTAAAGGCAAACTCGGTAAACAGGGTGCCGGTTATCCCGGTCAAAAAACCAATAGGGGCATAAACCGCAACAAGGGTAATGGTCATCGAAATAACGGGACCGACCAACTCACGCGCACCAATCAACGCCGCTTTTTCAGGCTCCAGCCCTTCTTCGATGTGGCGATGGATATTTTCTAAAACAATAATGGCGTCATCAACCACCATACCAATGGCTAAAACCATCGCCAACAGTGTCAGCAGATTTATCGAAAAGCCCATGCTGTACATCAAGAACAAGGCGCCAATCAACGATAGCGGAACCGTGACCGCAGGAATCAATGAGCTGCGCACTGAACCAAGGAATAAAAATATCACTACAATGACGATCACAACCGCTTCCACCAAGGTTGCTCTTACATCGCTTATCGCACTGCTTACATAGACCGTACTATCAAAGCCGATTGCCCCCTCAAGCCCTTCTGGCAGCGCTTTAAATATAGCGGGAAGAATAGCTCTCACCTCGGCCATTACGTCCAGTAAATTCGCATTCGGGCGCACAGTTAAACCAATAAACAGACTGGGCTTACCGTCCCATTTAGCGCTGCTATCGTAGGTTTCTGAACCTAAAACAACGTCGGCAACATCCTGCAGGCGCACCAATGTATCGTCGTTTGAACTCACCACCATTTGGCGAAATTCCTCGGCGTCTCGCAGATCTGTTGCTGCCGATAAACCGACTTTTACATAATTACCATTAGTCACGCCCACAGCCGACAGGACGTTCTGCTTACGTATTTCAGCAAATACCTCACTAGCGCTTAAATTGTATGCCACCAATTTTTCTGGTTTTAGCCAGATCCGCATCGCGTAATTTTGAGCACCAAGGATTTTTACCTGTTCAATACCGGCAATGGCTGCTATTTCCGGCTCAACAACCCGCACCAGATAGTCAGTGATCTGACTCTCATTAAGGATGTCTGAGAAAAATGAAATGTACATCGCCGCGGTGCCGCTGCTATCCGCGAGTTGAATAATCGGATCTTCCGACCCTTCTGGTAACTGATTGCGAAGCTTACCTACTTTTGCCGATATTTCGCTTAGTGCTTCATTGGCATCTTTATCTAATCGCAGGTTTGCAGTGATGGTTGAACTGCCCTGACCAGACTGCGAGGTTAGAAAATCAATGCCATCGGCAGAGGCAATTTCGCGTTCCAAGGGCGTGGTTACAAAACCTTCAACCAGCTGGGGGTCTGCGCCGGGATAGGCTACCGAGACAGTTATTTGGGCATTTTGCAATTCTGGATACTCGCGCACGGTCAAATCCATGCCCGCACGCAAACCCAAGAACAAAATAATTAAACTCACAACAACGGCCAGAACCGGACGCTTTACAAAAATATCAGTGAAATTCATCGCTTCTCTCAGCTAACTCTCGCTAATGATTGCCGGATCGCTGCGGTGTAGTGAGCACACCACATTGACTATTCCTATCCCTGAGGGGGATTTGGATTTAGTTCAGGCATTGGCGCGTTGCTATTATCGATAATAACTGGCTGTTTATTTCGCAGCTTAAGCAGTCCCGTACTGGCTAGCTCATCACCGGCGTTCAAGCCTTTCTTAACCGCAATATAGTCACCCCTAGTCTCACCCAAGGTAACGAAGCGCTGAATCACTTCCAGATCCGTGTAGGCACCCATCGCCGGATTCGGTCCCTCAGGCGGTGGCGGTGCATCAGGGTTATTCTGAACTACAAATACCGAATCACCGTAGGACGTGTAGTTAACCGCCGAATGCGGAATCACCACCACCGCATCACTGCTTGGCAAGCGAATAACAACGCTGGCAAATAAGCCCGGCTTCAAATGACCATCCGGGTTTGCCAATCGTGCTCGCACATCAACATTGCGCGTTTGCGGATCGACCTTGGGCTCAACCGCCAGCACAATCCCGTCATAGACCTCGTCACCATAGGCATCTACTGTTATCGACACTTTCAGACCGGCCTCCAGAATCGACAGGTACCGCTCCGGCATACTGAAATCAACATCAATAGGGTCAAGCTTTTGCAAGGTTACAATAGCAACTCCAACCCCAAGATACTGACCAACATTGACACGGCGAAGACCTAATTTACCGTCGAAAGGCGCTTTTACCGATTTCTGCTCCAAACGCCCTTGTTGAGCCTGCACCGCTGCCAACGCCACATTTGTTTCAGCAACCGCAGTATCGTATTCAGCCTTGGAAATAGTTTTGCGATCAAACAGTTGCTGGCTTCGTTTACGGTTCAGCTCTGTTAACTCCGCTTGGGCCTCCAGTCGCTTTAGCTCGCCTTGCTCACTAGCGGACGCCATACTCAATAGCAGCTCTCCGCGTTTTACGATATCGCCCGAGTCGAAATAAATTGCAGTAACAACGCCATCAACTTCGGCCGTCAAATCAGCACCGTTGACGGCCACTAAACTGCCGACGGACTCGAGACGATTCTCCCAAATCATCGCTTCTGCCTTAGTACTTGCCACAGTCACGGCTGGCGTTGGCATCGCATTCAGAAACTCATTCATTTTCTGATTGCCAAACCACTTCATGCCAAATACGCCGCCAAACAAAACCGCGCTAAGCGACAGCATTATCAACATCCGCCTGCTCATGATATCTCCCTATAAAACTCGAAGATTAAAGTGTGAAGCTAACGCTGTGTTCAAGATTGCGTCTATGCCTGCACCATTAATCTATAGAATGAATAAAACGCGAATTTGAGCGTTCTGTAACTGGCTGAAAAGTAGCATTGTCACGACCAAAGGTCGAGTATCGGCTAGGTATATTAAGGGCCTACGAACGTTAATACATCATCACTACAGGCTGCGGACTGCATACTTATACCATGCCGAAGAAAAGGCAAAATTTGTTACCGCAGATTTAACTAAATTGCTACCAAACTGGAAGCACCGTTGCCAGCTGGAAGCGAACAAGGGGGGAATAAAAGAAGACCCTAAGCACGCGACTAGCGCCTTGTGGAAGTTCACCATCATACCAGTCTTGAGAGGAGTAGATAGCTAAGTCCTTCAATGAAATACCCCTGCTACGCTGGCGACAAGATTTTCGTTCAAGAGCAGCACGGTATAATCATCTCAGCCGTTATTTATGATTATTTCAGTATGAACTCTGCGCGCCCTGAACCTGAGCGATATGCAAGTGGCGTTATATTTTTGAAGTCATCGACAGAAGCTAAAAGAATGGGGCCGTGAATAAGGCCAATTATCCCGGTTATTTTTTGTTGAGGTACTGAGTAGTGGAATAGCCTGTCCAACCCTTGAAGGCCTTGCTGAAATTGCTGGCGTTATTATAGCCTAAGGTATCGGCAATATTGTCCAGCGTCATGCGCTCATCATCTAACAATTGGATGGCTCGATTAAAACGCTCTGAATTTTTTATATGTTGGAAATTACTGTCAAGCTGTGCAAGCTTTCGCTTGAGGCTACTCACCGACATAAACAAGGCATCTGCAACCTCTTCAATGCTACGCCAGTGATTGCGGGCTTCGCAGTGCAGTAAATCACGCACTTGATCAATAAGCGTAATACCCTGAGCATTCATAGCCACGAGCTCTTGCTCGCATTTAGCCAGTGCGGCCCGAGATATTGCAGGATTATGAGCGGTGGGCTGCATTGCCAATAAGGCGGCTGGGCAGGTAATTCTGTTGTGCGCGGCCTGATACTCAATATCGAGTGCTGGTTTTTGAGACCGAGGATCGACGCCCCGATTCGGGAATGTCGTGTGAATAATAATGTCACGGTCGGTTTGCAGCTGACCGATCAATTGCTTAGCCATTAACGCTAGGCAGCACAATATAGTGAGAACAAATAGCTCGCCGATGTCCTCCGCCAGAACTTGACCGTCGGGGCGCTCAGCGCCCCAATCCACAATCGTTATTTCAGCGGTATCATCGTTAATTTCAAATTGAAGCTTTAAACCCTGGATACGAATATCAATAAACTGGGTAAGTAGCTCGATGGCCTCCCCAAGGGTTGCGCAGCCATTTAAGGCAAAGCCCAGCTTACCGTGGCGCGAAAGGGTCAAACGCCGCGCAAAATCGTAAGGCAGCATAGGGTCTGCAAGTAGGCTGGGGCAGTTGCTAACAACCTGTACCAAAGACTCGTTGCCAACCTTGATATCGTCGCGAATAAAGATATCTACCGGCAAATCACTGTCAGCGAGGAATTGTCGTGGCTCTATACCTCGCTCAAAAGACAGTTCTTGCAGAGCAATTAGATATTCAACGGCGATGGCAGTATCCCCTCGCCCTACTATTTTTATTGTCATTACACGCGCTATGTTGGAGTTAAATCGGGCTAAACGAACTAAAACATGACCTTTTTGAATCTGTCGCCGCCGCTATCACTACTCTAAGATCAATGCCAGTTTGGGTCAACACGCTTTGAGGAGAATCTAATGGACGGAAATAGCACCCCTAGCCAAGCCACACAGGAAATGTCGAAGATCCTGCCCCGCAATGTGCAGTTTGATTTTGACATCGAAATGGAAAAATACTGGTATGGCGGCAATGCCTTGATGACCGCATGGATGTGCGCCCTGTCATCGATGTTTCCACCGGGTGAAAAAGAGTTCATTCGATCAATACGGGCCTTTGAGAATCAGGTTACAGACCCGGCTCTGCAGCGCGATATCAAAGGCTTTATCGGCCAAGAAGGCTTTCATCAGCTCAACCACAAACGCGTCAATATCTACGTGGAAGAAAAGACTGGGCTTAAAATCACCGCCATGGAGCAACAGGTCTCTAACAATATCCGCGATATGCTGAAAGCCGGCGGTTTTAGCGATGCCCAGCTTTTGGCGTCAACCGTATGTATGGAGCATATCACCGCGATTATGGGTGAGTGGATGCTAAGCAATCAGGAAATGGTACAACCCGCTCCGGCGATTTTCCGCGATTTGATCCTGTGGCACGGGGTTGAAGAACTCGAGCACAAGTCGGTGGCCTTTGATGTGTTTATGCAGTGTGTTGGTGACAAAAAGATGCTCCGTCGAGTGATGGTTGCTACCACCTTTGGATTTTGTCTGAGCTTGCTAAGAATGCAGCTGAAACTGTTGTGGTGGGAGAGGAAAATGCCATCATTGAAGGATCTGTGGGGGACCTTCACGTTTAATTTTGGCAAGCACGGCGTGATCCGCCATGTATTTAAACCCTACTTTGCCTTCTTTAAAAAGGATTTCCATCCCAATAACACCGACGAGTCGACCCTGATTGCTGAATGGGAAAGCGATTACCCCGAGTTGGCAGGGTCTCAGCAGTGAGTGCTATAGCTCCAGTGGTGGCTATCAGTGGCGCAGCATCCGGAATTGGTCGCGCCATAGCGCAGCTTTATGCTAGCCGCGGCGCCAGTCTGGCACTTGCCGATCTTGATAACTTAGAAGAGGTTGAGCGCGACTGCCTAAGTCGCGGCGCAAAAGGTGTTCTGTGCACAAAACTTGATGTCAGTGATCGCCAGCAAGTTCAGCAGTGGGCAGACAAGGCGGCAAGCCAGTTTGGTGAAGTTAATGTGGTGATTAATAACGCTGGCGTCAATTTAAGTGGCTGCTTTGAAAAAATGAGTCGCGAGGATTTCGAATGGCTGATGGGCATCAATTTCTGGGGCGTGGTAAATGGCTGCGAAGCCTTTGTGCCGCATTTAAAACAAGCCAGTTGGGGCCATATTGTTAATCTATCCAGCCTGTTTGGCCTCATCGCGATGCCCAATCAAAGCGCTTATAACGCTGCCAAATTTGCTGTGCGCGGTTTCACCGAGAGCCTCGCCTTAGAAATGGCGCAAAGCCCCTACAATATTGGCGTCAGCTCGGTGCATCCTGGCGGCATAAAAACCAATATCGTCAATAGTGCACGATTTGGACAGCCTCAAACTGGCAGCGCAAATATTGAGGCGGCCAAAAAACAATTTAATAACAAATTAGCGCGCACCAGTGCTGAACAAGCCGCGCAAATTATCGTGCGCGGTATCGACCAGAAAAAGCGGCGCATCATTGTCGGCAACGACGCCCAATTCCTCGATATTGTTCAGCGGCTTTTGCCATCGCTATACCAGCGCTTAGTACTGCGCTTCGTTCCCTAAGGACTTAAGAATGAAAGAACAACAAGCTAAGGTCATTATCGTCGGCAGTGGCTTTGCCGGGCTGGGTATGGCAATCCGATTGAAGAAGGCTGGCTGGCATGATTTTATCGTACTGGAGCGCGCTGATGATGTTGGCGGCGCCTGGCGTGAAAACAGCTACCCAGCTTGTGCCTGTGATGTAGAGAGCCTGCTGTATTCATTTTCTTTTGAGCCCAAGCACGACTGGTCGCGCAAGTTTGCACCAAGTAGCGAGATCCATGAATACCTGCGCCACTGCGCGCGGAAATACGATATTTATTCGCATATTGAATTCTCGCGCAGCTTGGCCAGTGCGGAGTTTGACGAGCACAGCGGACGCTGGAAGCTGCGTGACAGCGATGGCCGCCGTTATAACAGCCAGTTTCTAATATCGGCACTGGGTCCACTTAGCAACCCTATTATTCCCCCCTTTGATGGCCTAGGCGAATTTGAAGGCCCGGCCTTTCACTCGGCGCAATGGGATCACTCGGTAGATTTCAAAGATAAGCACGTGGCCATTGTTGGCAGCGGCGCCAGTACGATTCAGTTCTTGCCTAAGGTCGCCGAACAAGCCAAGTCAGTCACACTATTTCAGCGTACCGCCCCCTGGGTGATGCCAAAAATGGATAGACCGTTTAGCGCTCGTGAAAAGGCCGTCTTTAAGTGGGTGCCGGGCGCGCAAAAACTGTGGCGTGGTTTGATATATTGGCGTGCGGAATTATTTCTCAACGCCCTTCTCAATACTGATTCTTGGATGCACCGCTACGGCGAGCGCGAAATCAAAAAGTATATTGCAGCGGTTATTCCCGACCCTGAGCTCCGCAAAAAAGTCACTCCCAAATTTAGCCTAGGTTGCAAACGCACCCTGCTTAGCACCGACTACTACCCCGCACTTAACCGCGACAACGTGTCTGTGGTCGACAGCGGCGTTAAGAGTATTTATGCAAACGGCCTTATTGATGCCAATGGTAAGAAAAGTCAGGCGGATGTGATCTTGTTTGGCACCGGCTTTCGGGTTGATGACCCTCTTTCCGGCGTGACCGTTAAAGGCTTGGGCGGGCGCGACCTCGGCGAAGAATGGCGCGGTAATGCCTTTACTTCCTATTACGGCACCGCAATCAGTGGCTATCCTAATATGCTGGTCTTAGCTGGGCCGAATACTGGCATAGGCCATACTTCTCTTGTTTATATGATCGAACAGCAAATTGGCTACGCCATAAATTACCTGAAGAAAGCGGACAGCATCGATAATGGTTTTTTGGATGTGCGCCAGGAGGCCCAGCAGAATTTCCACGACACCCTACAAGCTAAATTTCCGGGCACAGTGTGGGCCGCCGGTTGTGAGAGCTGGTATCTCACCGACGGTCAGAAGAACTTCAGTATTTGGCCATCGTTTACCTTTAATTACGCTAGACAAATGCGTCGCCTGCGGATGGGTGATTACCAACTAAGATCTGCAGGCGAAATCACGGGAAACGAGATTTTGGCACAGTGACCATCGCAAAACGTTTGCGCATTGTTGTTATTATCGCGTGCGCCATCCCCACCGTTATCGTGGCAGCGTGCTATATCGCGCCGCTGCCAACAGCTGCTAGCCTGACTGCATTACAGCGCGCCGCAACCGGTGTGAGTCATCGTGAGATCCAGCTACCCAGTGGTGCAAGCATCGCTTATTTAGACAGTGACATTGCCGCACCAGCAGATAAACCGGTACTATTATTACTTCATGGAATAACGTCAAATAAGGATATTTGGTTGCAGCTAATCAGCCATTTCGACAGTTACCGAGTCATCGCGGTAGATATGCCGGGTCACGGTGATAGTCGCGAAACCGAAGATTTTGACTATCGTGTGGAAAACCTCAGCCAGCAGATAGCGGTCTTTATCGAGACACTGTCGCTGCCACCTGCCCATTTGGTGGGTAACTCTCTCGGCGGTTTAGTTGCCGCCCTATATAGCGTTGAGCACCCGAACAGGGTGAAATCGCTGGTGTTAATGAATAGCGCCGGCATTGATGCGCCGCAAAGAAGTGCCATGATGCAGCGAGCAATGGATGATCGCAGTTACAACCCCCTAGTGGTCGAAACAATGGATGATATCGCGCCAAAACTGGCCGCGGTATTGGCGCACCCACCAACGCTGATGGCACCTATTCGGCAGCTAATGCTGGCCCAAGAATTATCGCGACTCGAGGCCAATAATCGGCTGTTTTCTGCCGTGCTAGCAGATGAAAGCAACATCAATAAATTAGAGTTACTACTACCTCGTCTGACCACACCGGCAATGCTGTTATGGGGAGACAGCGATCAAGTCTTTCACTACTCATCAGTTGCCAAAGCCATCGACCTAGCACCGGCGCTGGGCGCACATATTATTGAGGACTGCGGCCATCTTCCCATGCTTGAGGCGCCGGCCAAATCCGCTGCGGTACTGCATGGATTTTTCCACACACCCGGACTGGTGCAGGCCAGCACAGAGCCTACGCCAGAGGTGATGAGTGCGGGGTAATACCTCACCACTGCTAGCCGCGCCTAGTCTCGTTATCTATTGGCTGTCCTTCTACGCCGGCGCGGTAATGGCGATTAATTTTGCCGCGCTGCCCTATCTTGCCAAGACCTTTGACTTGGCCGATGGCCAAATAGCTAAGATGCTGGCGACACTGGCACTGGGAGGCCTACTCGCACTACTTGGCGCACGCTTTAGCGACCGTGTCGGACGCAGACGAGCACTACTGGTCAGTGCATTACTTTCATACCCGCTGATGCTGGCCAGTGCGCTGGCACCCAGTTTGTGGTGGTTTATTCCACTGCAAATTGTGATGGGCGGAATACTGGGCACCATCCATATCACCACAATGGTCACAATCGAAGAGCACTTGCCTCTCGCTCTCAAGGCAAAAGGCCAGGCGTGGGTCGGTGCCATATTTGTAATGGGCAATGGCGGAGGTTTAATCACTGTTAATGTCGCCGCCTATCTTTTTGATGCTAATAGTTGGCGCTATGTTTGGTTGTTCTTTTGCACTGCCGCGCTATGGCATCCGTTGCTGACAAAATTTTTGACTGAGAGCCATGAATATAGCCAGCTTAAAGAGAATCGTTATGCACGCAATGACCGCTGGTTAGATCTATTTTCTGGCCGCCACCGAAAACTCACCCTGTCATTATTTGGCGCACTGCTGTGCTGGGATATAGCCCAATCGGGGGTGAATGGTTGGTTGATTTATCATCCGGTGCAAAATTTGGGCATTGCCCATGAGTGGGTTACTGGATATTTGATCTTGGGCGGCTGGCCAGCGTTACTGGGATTCGCCCTGGGAGTTTGGTTGCGCGATCGCCTAGGCGGTTATACCGTCGCACTGGCAGTCTGCTGTGGACTAAGCGTACTGGGGAATTTTAGTTATTTTTGGATTAAGGGCGATGCTCAGTGGTTGATAATGGCAATGGGTGGCGCCTATATTTTAGGCCTGTTAATGGCGAATGCTCTAATGGTAAATGTAAGGCTATTGGTTAATGAATATTACCCCGCACAGATGCGTGCCAGCATGCAATCTATTGTGATATTAGCCTTGGCTTGCTCGACAATATTTTCCCAATTAATAATCTCGCAGCTAATTGCCCCGCTAGGCGGTCTGGCCAATGCGGTGATCGCCCTACTGGTGCTGAAGCTACTTGCGGCGTTGCTGTTTATTACTTTACCACTAACATCAAGGGTATCCCCGCCTGAAATAATAAAAGCAGTGGTGTGATTAAAAAATATATGCTTGATTGAGAGTACCCAAGGTCGGCATCAAATTATTAGTTAAGTGCGTATGCGGGAGCTTTTAAATTTCCGGAGACGTCTAAAATAAAAATACACACGGTTAATTTCAATAACGACATTGCCGAAGTATCGGCTAACGGATTGCGTTATTGATGTGAGAGTTTAGGCTAAATAAAATGGAGTTTAATAATAATATGATAGTTTCATTTAAAAGTACCTTGGTTCTGGCAACCGCCCTGACAGCGGCAAATATATCGCTTGCTGGCGCTAGGATTATTGAAGAGGTCATTGTGACTTCGCAAAAAACGTCACAGAACTTGCAAGACGTCCCTATCTCAGTTTCTGCCATCACCGGTGATGCGCTACGCGACGCTAATATCAGCACGCTATCAGAGCTAGCCGTACAGCTGCCGAATGTAAATTTCGCTTCCGAGGGACAGCGTAATGAGCAGGTCTATATCCGCGGCTTTGGCACCAACCCATTCAATCCCAGCTTTGAAAGCTCCGTGGGCTTGGTTCAAGACGAAGTTTTCTACGGACGCGCGCCCTACTTCTCCGAACTCCCCTTCGACGTTGAGCGCATAGAAGTATTGCGTGGCCCTCAAGGCACACTATTTGGAAAAAATACCGTTGCTGGTGTATTTAGCCTGACTTCTCGGGGAATAAGCGAAGAACCTCAACTCTATATGGAGGCTGGCATCTCCGAACACGGCGGCACAAAATTTGAAATCGGCGCCGGCGGAATGGTCAGCGACCGAGTAGGGGTAAGGGTGTCAGCCCTAAATGCGCGTCATGATGGTCAGATATACAACTACTTCATCGATCGCGATGAGCAAGCCTTTGAGTACAGCGCAGCCAGATTGAAAATGTTATTTTTATTAAGTGACAATGCCGAATTAGAATTAACGGCGTTAACCGGCGCAACGGATAGCAATTTCTGGCCGAATCAGCTGTATATATTACAAGATGATACCCGCGAGTACTTACAGGATTTCGACCCCAACATTGAGGGTGATGGCTTCGATTATAGTATGAGTGCAAATACGCCGGGCACCGCCGATAAAGACACCAACACCTTTGCCGCCAAGCTCAGTATTGATTTAACTGAGGCCGTGGGCGCAGAACAGTTAGATATGACCGTGGTGCTAGCGAGCACTGATATGCAGGTAACAACCCTGGCCGACTTAGACGGTTCGCCGGCTGACATTGCCACCATGTTTATCGACGATGACTATCAGCAGTACACCTTGGAATGGCGTTTCAGCGGTCGCACTGCGGCGCCATTTGGCCTGGGGGAAGGCGTAGATTTTGTCACCGGAATTTACTTATTTAAATCTGACTATGTGTTCCACGGTGGCTTCAAGCAAGGTGAAGATACCACCGATTTCATTCTCAGTGGCGATGCCGCCCAACTCGCCGGTGACTTGGCGTTGGCGCTACCGGCGTTATACGCGCTAACGTTAACGCAGCGAGACCAGCGCTACGATTTAAACTTTGACCGCACAAGCGAGTCTGCATCACTATTCGGTCAGTTCACTTGGCATCTAACGGATACTTTTTCAGTCACACCAGGTCTGAGGATGAACAGGGAAACCAAACAAGCTGATGTAGCGGGCACCTTAAGTTGCGAAAGTGTTGTTCCCGTGGTGGGCGGTTTAGCCCCCTGTACCTTCGGTTTGGTGCTGGGCGCGAACACCTACGACTTAAGCGATCAGGAGCGCAGCGTAGACGATTTCTCGCCAAAACTGTCGCTAATGTATGCTCCCAACGACGAAATTAATTTTTATTCAACAATGAGCGTAGGCTTTAAAAGCGGCGGCTACAACGCGCTATCATTTAGCGGCGAACAGCTAACCTACGACGATGAGACCGCACGCACTATAGAGTTTGGCAGCAAGGGTCGCTTTTTTGATCGCAGCTTGAGCCTAAATGTAGCGGTGTTTTACACCGAGTTTGAAGACCTGCAGGTACTGGCATTTAACGGCGTCTTTTTCGACGTGCGCAATGCCGCCACCGCCGCATCAAAAGGCTTGGAATTAGACTGGCAGTGGTTGAGTCCTTGGGAAGCCTTCAGTCTGAGCGGCGCGCTTGGCTTGCTGGACTCATATTACACTAGCTATCCCGGCGCACCTTCACCGGTGACAGATGGCCAAGGCGCAGAGCAAGACCTTGCGGGGCGAGAGGTCGCCTACTCGCCGGAGAGCTCACTGACTGTGAGTCCCAAACTAGAAATACCCTTGGGAGACAATCTCGGCATACAAACCGTGCTGGATATTGTCCACAACGGCGACAAATACACCGACACCGATTTGGATGAAAACACCAAGGTTCCAGCTAACACCAAGTTAAACCTGCGTATTAGTCTGGGACATATTTCCCGCAGCTGGGCCGTCACCGTCGGCATGAAAAATTTGACTGACGAGCGCACCCTAAATGCCGTGACCGACGCACCCTTTTTTCCAGGCACTTACTTCACCCAGCAGGCTCCGGGCCGCGAATACTTTGCGTCACTGCGTCTGGATATATAAGGCTAACTCATGATGATTGCGCTTGCGGGAGTTTTTGAGTTTCCCGTGACGTCTAGAATAAAAATGTTTCAGTGACAAAATTGCCAAAATACCAGCTGTAGGATTGCGCTAATAATGTGAAAATTTAGGCTAAATAAAACGGAGTTTACTAACTATATGATTGTTACATTCAAAAACACCTTGCTTCTAGCAACCGCCCTGACAGCGGCAAATATATCGCTTGCTAGCGCTAGGATTATTGAAGAGGTCATTGTGACTGCGCAAAAAACGTCACAAAGTTTGCAAGACGTCCCCATCTCAGTTTCTGCCGTCACCGGTGATGCGCTGCGCGACGCCAACATCAGTACACTCTCAGAGCTAGCCGTACAGCTGCCGAATGTAAATTTCGCTTCCGAGGGACAGCGTAATGAGCAGGTCTATATCCGCGGCTTTGGCACCAACCCATTCAATCCCAGCTTTGAAAGCTCCGTGGGCTTGGTTCAAGACGAAGTTTTCTACGGACGCGCTCCCTACTTCTCCGAACTCCCCTTCGACGTTGAGCGCATAGAAGTATTGCGTGGCCCTCAAGGCACACTATTTGGAAAAAATACCGTTGCTGGTGTATTTAGCCTGACTTCTCGGGGAATAAGCGAAGACCTTCAGCTCTATATGGAGGCTGGCATCTCCGAACACGGCGGCACAAAATTTGAAATCGGCGCCGGCGGAATGGTCAGCGACCGAGTAGGCGTAAGAGTGTCAGCCCTAAATGCGCGTCACGATGGTCAGCTGTACAACTACTTCATCGATCGCGACGAGGACTCCTTTGAGTACAGTGCAGCCAGATTAAAAATGTTATTTTTATTAAGTGATAATGCCGAATTAGAATTAACGGCATTAACCGGCGCAACGGATAGCAATTTCTGGCCGAATCAGCTGTATATATTAGGAGATGATACCCGCGAGTACTTGCAAGATTTCGACCCCAACATTGAGGGTGATGGCTTCGATTATAGTATGAGTGCAAATACGCCGGGCACCGCCGATAAAGACACCAACACCTTTGCCGCCAAGCTCAGCATTGATTTAACTGAGGCCACCGGCGCAGAACAGTTAGATATGACTGTGGTGCTGGCGAGCACCGATATGCAGGTAACAACCCTGGCCGACCTAGACGGCTCTCCGGCTGACATTGCCACCATCTTTGTCGACGATGACTATCAGCAATACACCTTGGAATGGCGTTTCAGCGGTCGCACTGGGGCGCCATTTGGCCTGGGGGAAGGCGTAGATTTTGTCACTGGTCTTTACTTATTTAAATCTGACTATGTATTTCACGGTGGCTTTGTGCAGGGCGAAGATGCCGCCGACTTCATTCTCAGTGATGATGCCGCCCAACTCGCCGGTGACTTGGCGCTAGCGATACCAGCGCTATACGCGCTAACGTTAACGCAGCGCGACCAGCGCTACGATTTAAACTTTGACCGCACAAGCGAGTCTGCATCCCTGTTCGGTCAATTTACTTGGCGTCTGACCGACACTATTTCCGTCACACCCGGCCTGAGGATGAACAGAGAAACCAAACAAGCTGATGTAGCGGGCACCTTAAGTTGCGAAAGTATTGTTCCCGTGGTGGGCGGTTTAGCCCCCTGCACCTTCGGTTTGGTGCTGGGCGCGAACACCTACGAATTAAACGATCAGGAGCGCAGCGTTAACGATTTCTCGCCAAAACTGTCGCTAATGTATGCTCCCAACGACGAAATTAACTTTTATTCGACAATGAGCGTGGGCTTTAAAAGCGGCGGCTACAACGCGCTATCATTTAGCGGTGAACAACTAACCTACGACGATGAGACCGCACGCACTATAGAGTTTGGCAGCAAGGGTCGCTTTTTTGATCGCAGCTTGAGTCTAAATGCAGCAGTGTTTTACACCGAGTTTGAAGATCTGCAGGTACTGGCATTTAACGGCGTCTTTTTCGACGTGCGCAATGCCGCCACCGCCGTGTCAAAAGGCTTGGAATTAGACTGGCAATGGTTGAGTCCTTGGGAAGCCTTCAGCCTGAGCGGCGCGCTTGGCTTGCTGGACTCATACTATACTAGCTATCCCGGCGCACCTTCACCGGTGGCTGATGGCCAAGACGCAGAGCAAGACCTTGCGGGGCGTGAAGTCGCCTATGCCCCAGAGAGCTCACTGACTGTTAGCCCCAAACTAGAAATCCCTTTGGGGGACAATCTTGGCATACAAACCGTGCTGGATATTGTCTACAACGGCGACAAATACACCGACACCGATTTGGATGAAAACACCAAGGTTCCGGCTAACACCAAGTTAAATCTGCGTATTAGTCTGGGACATATTTCGCGCAGCTGGGCTGTCACCGTCGGCATGAAAAATTTGACTGACGAGCGCACCCTTAATGCCGTAACCGACGTACCCTTTTTTCCTGGTACTTACTACGCCCTGCAGGCTCCGGGCCGCGAATACTTTGCGTCACTACGTCTCGATATATAAGGCTAACTCATGATAATTATGCGCAATACTTTACTCATGCTACTGGCGATATTACTTTTCCCCATCGCTGGCTTAGCTGAAACCGGAGAATGGCAGCTCGCAAAGGAGCAGGATGGTATCCGTGTCTATACCCGAGATATCGCAGGCTCGGGCTACCGAGAATTCAAAGGAGAGATGATGGTAGACGCCAATATCAACCAGTTGCTGGGCTTGCTGGATGATACCCAGGCCTGCCCGCAATGGATGCATAATTGTATTGCCCCGCTTTTACTAAGTGAAGCCTCTGAACGCGAGCGCTACACCTACATGCGCAACGACCTGCCTTGGCCCTTCGGTGATCGCGAATTACTGGTTCACTCTTTGATTAATCAAGAGCCGGCCAGCGGTGCAGTGACTATCACCCTCACCGGCATTGACGATGATGCGCTGCCGCTTGATGCGCAATCAAAGCTGCCGGCAAAGAAAAAATACGAACGCGCGGCAGGTCTGCAAGGGTTTTGGCGCTTCACGCCCGAGGGCAATCGCCAGCATGTAGTCTACCAAATGCATATCGACCTTGGCGGCTCACCCGCACCGGCACTAGCCAATGCCCAAATTGCCGATACACCGCTGTACACCCTGATTAATATGCGCAAGCTCATTGAACTCGAAAAATACCATCAATTTAAAATTCCTACTGACTAGCAGCAGCGGCGCTTAGTCTAGACGGCGGACTCCGCGCCCTATAACAGGCTGACTGGCGATTTAATAGAAATACGGGGCGGTGGGCAAGGACGCGATCAAAACAGCTTAGGGGCCGCTTTGGCGCTGCGAGCCCGATATAGATCCAGCGTAAACGAAGGCCTTTGGCTTTCACAAAATACAGCGCGACACATAGCTCCGGGCTATAGACCCCCGATCACATCGGGGATGACGGCTGCGGAGCTGATGTGAGAGCGCTCATTCCCCGCGCGAATCCGAAGCCTATTCAAATAACATAGCGCTAAGCCGAACTGCTCCCAGCTTCAACAAAACGTGGCTTGTTCCAATCGCCCTGCAATTAGTAATTCAATTCGCCTAGGGGCGATTTGAACCCTGCGGGCTGCGCCATTCGCAAAGACACGCGAATAGCTTGTTCAAAACGCTGGCGCAATTAGTAATTCAATTCGCCTAGGGGCGATTTGAACCCTGCGGGCTGCGCCATTCGCAAAGACAAGCGAATAGCTTGTTCAAAACGCTGGCGCGTTTTGTCGAACCAGAGGGTTCTGCCGAACCTCCATTCACACCACACAAATAAAAAAGGCCCCAGTCTTTCGACTGGAGCCTTTTTTATTTGTAATGGCGGAGAAGGAGGGATTCGAACCCTCGATGCAGGATTAACCGCATACTCCCTTAGCAGGGGAGCGCCTTCAGCCACTCGGCCACCTCTCCGGAATCTCTCACTGTTTCGCTTTTTCCGCTAGGGAATAAACCAAAAAGTGCAACGTTAATCAGCACATAGCCCTGATCAACGAATCGGGCGGCATGATACCACACTGAGAAAATAAGCAAAGACCTAGAGCGAATTTTCCGTATATTACTTGTTGCCGTCTTTCTCTGTTTGAATACGTTCGTAAATTTCTTCACGATGAACGGCGATATCTTTAGGCGCATTCACACCCAATCGAACTTGATTCCCTTTCACTCCAAGCACAGTAACAGTCACTTCATCACCGACCATTAAAGTCTCACCAATACGACGAGTTAAAATTAACATTATGGCATCTCCTTGTAAGAGCCTAACCCTAGCCTCTGGCGCCAATCCTTCTGCGGCAGAGTAAATAGGGTTTTAAATTAAATACACGGCTCCAAATCCAAATCAAACGCTGCGTGCAGCGAACGAACGGCTAGCTCCAAATACTTCTCATCAATCACTACCGAAATTTTAATTTCCGATGTTGTGATCAACTGGATGTTGATTGACTCTTCCGCCAGAGTTTTAAACATTTTACTGGCTATACCAGCATGGGAGCGCATTCCTACGCCAACCAAAGACACTTTGGCGATTTTGTCATCTGTTTTGACTTCTCGCGCTCCTGTTTGTTTCACCAGCTTGCGCACAATGGCTTCAGCCTTTGCCATGTCCCCTCGACTTACCGTAAAGGTAAGGTCGGTGGTGTTGTCTTCTGCTACGTTTTGAACAATTACATCAACTTCAATGTTAGCGTCGCTGACTGGCCCGAGTATCTGATATGCCAAGCCCGGGGTATCTGGCACCCCTAAGACTGTAATTTTTGCTTCGTCGCGAGTAAATGCAATACCGGAAATTGCCGGGTTTTCCATATCCGATTGTTCCTCTAAGCTGATCAATGTGCCGGGGCCGTCCTGAAAAGCATGTAACACCCGCAGGGGTACATTGTACTTGCCAGCAAATTCCACTGCGCGAATTTGCAGTACCTTTGATCCCAAGCTAGCCATTTCTAGCATTTCTTCAAAGGTAATGCGATCCAATCTGCGCGCCTTACTCACTACCCGTGGATCGGTGGTGTACACCCCATCCACGTCAGTATAAATCTGACATTCATCTGCCTTTAAGGCCGCAGCTAACGCCACACCCGTGGTATCTGAACCACCACGGCCGAGCGTTGTAATATTACCGTTCTCATCTACGCCTTGAAAGCCGGCAACCACAACTACATTACCAGCTGTTAAGTCGGCTCTGATCTTGGCGTCATCAATCTCCCTGATTCTCGCCTTGGTATGGGCCTCATCGGTTAATATCCGCACCTGCGTGCCGGTATACGACTTAGCACCCTGCCCTAGATCATGTAAGGCCATGCACAGCAGGGAGATGGTCACCTGCTCGCCGGTAGACACCAGCACATCCAGTTCGCGCGGTGTTGGCTGCGACTGCATGGCTTTCGCCATATCAATCAGGCGGTTAGTTTCACCGCTCATGGCCGACACAACCACGACAATATCGTGGCCTTGTTCACGAAAACCCGCCACCTTTTTGGCAACGGCTTTTATACGCTCCACGGTCCCTACCGAGGTCCCGCCAAATTTTTGAACTATCAGACTCATAATTCGCTTCTACTTAATAAACGCCCGCCAAAGAGGGCGCTCATTAAACACCAGAACAAATTTAAAGGAAATAACCCAGTGTAGGCTATACGTGATTTACGTAGCGCTGCGCTATTTTCCAAGACAATAATCCCGAACCACCTGCAATGCAGCCGGAATAGCTGAGCTATCGACACCACCACCTTGGGCCATATCTGGACGACCACCACCCTTGCCGCCCACCGCTTGCGCCGCCAATCTCATTATATCGCCAGCCTTAAAACGAGCCGTAAGATCCTTAGTCACACCCGCAACCAAGGACACCTTGTCGCCCTCATCGGCAGCAAGTAGCAAAACCCCAGAGCCCAATTTATTCTTGAGCTGATCAACGATATCCCTCAGGGATTTAGCGTCTGCACCTTCAAGCTTGGTCACCAAGACCTTAATACCGTTAATCTCCTCTACCTGGCTCATCAGATCATTGCCCGCTGAACTTGCCAGTTTACCCTTTAAGGCCCCTAGCTCCTTCTCCAGTTGTTTCTGCTGGGCAAGCAACTGCTGCACCTTGTCTGCGATTGTTTCGCGACCAGTCTTCAGCAAGCCAGCCAAATTACTCAATTCATTTTCAGCGCTATCAAACGCCGCCAACGCTGCCGCGCCGGTGACTGCTTCAATACGACGAACGCCTGCGGCAATACCCGATTCCGCGCTAATACGCATTAAACCGATATCGCCAGTGCGCTCAACATGGGTGCCGCCACAAAGCTCAATAGAAAAATCCCCCCCCATGCTAAGCACCCGCACGCTATCACCGTATTTCTCACCGAATAACATCATGGCGCCGCGCTTGCCGGCGCTTTCCATATCCATCACTTCAGTTTGGACGGGGGTATTGAGACGAATTTGCTGATTCACCAAGCCTTCAATTTCTGCCAGTTCCTGCTTAGTCACTGATTCAAAATGCGAGAAATCAAACCGCAATCGCTGCGAATCGACCAGCGATCCCTTCTGACCTACATGCTCACCCAAAACCTGACGCAGCGCGGCGTGCAATAGATGTGTGGCCGAATGATTTAAGGCCGTTGCCTGACGAACCTGGTTATCAACCTCGGCGCGCAATTCCTCACCCTCGCCAATAACACCATTCAATACCACGCCGTGATGCAAATGATGGCCACCAGATTTATGGGTATCGCGCACTTCAAAACGCACGCCCTCGGCACTTAAGTAACCGGTATCACCAGCCTGACCACCAGACTCACCATAGAAGGGTGTGCGCTCTAGAATGATGATGCCGGTATCGCCTTCTTTTAGCGAACTTACTCGCTGGCCATCGCGTAACATAGCAATGACTGGAGCACCCTCTTCTACCAGGCTCTGATAACCACAAAACGCTGTCTCACCGTCTAGCGCCAATTCATCACTTAAATCCACTTTAAAATTAGAAGCTGAACGGGCGCGGGTACGCTGCGCCTCCATAGCAGTCTCAAAACCGTCTAGATCGATACTTAAGCCTTTCTCTCGGGCAATGTCAGCGGTGAGATCAACGGGGAAGCCGTAGGTATCGTAGAGCCGGAAAACAGTGTCTCCAGGAATTTGACTAGCGTTCAAATCTTGCAAATCTTGTTCGAGAATTTTCATGCCCTGCTCAAGCGTTTTAGCAAACTGCTCTTCTTCTTGAAGCAAAACTTTTTCGATTTGTGCCTGCCGAATGACTAACTCCGGGTAGGCCTCGCCCATCTCTGCGGCGAGCGGTGCCACCAATTTATGGAAAAACGCGGTCGTTGCGCCAAGCTTATTGCCGTGGCGAGCAGCGCGTCGAATAATGCGGCGCAAAACATAGCCCCGGCCTTCATTAGATGGCATCACACCATCGGAGACCAAAAATGCGCAGGAGCGAATATGATCAGCAATAACACGCAAGGAAGTATGTTCAAGATCGCTTACATTAAGAACGCTAGCGGTCGCTGCAATTAAGTTTTGGAATAGGTCAATTTCGTAATTGCTGTGCACATGCTGCATCACCGCAGAGATGCGCTCCAAGCCCATACCGGTATCTACCGAGGGCGCTGGCAATGGCGTCATAGTGCCATCGGCGTCACGGTTAAACTGCATAAACACGTTATTCCAAATTTCTATATAGCGGTCGCCATCTTCATCGGGACTTCCCGGTGGACCGCCAAACACGTCGGCACCGTGGTCGTAAAAAATTTCAGTACAAGGGCCGCAAGGACCGGTATCGCCCATAGACCAAAAGTTATCTGAGGCGTATTTTTCGCCCTTATTATCACCAATACGCACCATGCGCTCAGCCGGAACGCCCATCTCTTGGTTCCAAATCTGATAGGCCTCGTCGTCTTCGGCGTACACCGTCACCCACAGTTTTTCAGCGGGAATGGCCATCCACTCAGGCGATGTTAAAAACTCCCAAGCGAAGCTAATCGCGTCACGCTTAAAGTAATCGCCAAAACTAAAATTACCGAGCATTTCAAAAAAGGTGTGGTGTCGGGCGGTGTAGCCTACGTTCTCTAAGTCATTGTGTTTGCCGCCGGCGCGCACGCAACGCTGCGAGCTAACAGCTCGAACGTAGTTACGTTTCTCGCGGCCCAGAAAAGCATCTTTAAATTGCACCATCCCCGCATTGGTAAACAACAAAGTGGGGTCATTACCCGGAACCAGAGAACTACTGGCAACTTGGGTGTGTCCTCGACCTTCAAAATATCGAATAAATGCATCGCGAATGGTGGCGCTTTTCATTGAAACTTTCTCACTCCGTTGGCTTTTTAGGTAGCCGATAACATTGACGTACCGGCCTCTCGTCACAGGCCAAGCTGCGGCGAAAAAACCTCAAGTGTATCGAAATTGCGGATAATTGTATCTGACCTAGACGGCGGGCGCAGACGCGCCGCGCGGTCCGTCTACATCTCTAGAATGCGAATGCTAGCCAAGTTTTTCATCTGTTGTCAGCACCCGGGCCTCCGACTCCAACATCACTGGGATGCCGTCGCGAATAGGATAGGCAAGACCACTGGCACGGCATATTAGCTCATTGCGCTGCTCGTCATAATCTAAGGGCGCCTTACTAACAGGGCATACCAAAATCTCTAGAAGTTTCTTATCTATCATTTGTTTTACGCACTCAATATTCGTGGTTTTCGGCATCACTATGGTGCCGATTATTTAATAAACACTGCCCAGGTTCTGATTGCTTTCTACTCAGACACCGGCTTTTCAGGCATGGGGCCCATAACCAAGGCGGGATCGAGACGTTGATCGGCCCAATTTATACGCCAGTCTAAATGCGGCCCCGTTGCACGCCCAGTTGCCCCAACCTCGGCAATTGGGTCACCCTGCATCACCAACTGACCTTCCTCAACCAAGATTCGACTGAGATGAATAAAGGTCGAAGACACCCCCAAACCATGATCAATAATCAAGGTACCACCAGAATAAAACATATCTGGATAAGCTAAGGTAACAACCCCATCGATAGGCGCTGACACTAGCGTTCCGGTCGGTGCGGCAATATCCAAACCATAGTGCGGGCGACCGGGGCTGCCATTATAGACACGCTGACTGCCGAATACACCCGTGATTGGTCCAAGTAGTGGCCATTTAAATTCTTTTACAAAATCCTGCCGGGCGGAGAATTGACTGCGCGCCTTGCCTACCAATGCTGCTTCATGCCTAATTCGCTCTAGCACACTGACGGGCGGCGTCACGGTTTTTTGAGGTACGCCATTAACGCGCTGAACATCATAACTGCGCTGGGCAATCGCCAAATTTCGCTCTACGCACTCTCCCGCTGGGCTACAAACCTTTAGCATCGCTGTCGATTTAGCATCACGACCAAACCCTGCCACCACCAGACCATTATCTGCAATGGGCAAAGCCTTGCCATCCAAGGCCGCACTGCTACCGGGCTCTAAGGTGGCCCAGATCAAGCCGCCCTGCTTCAAGCTACCCTGTAAATCTAGGTCGCCATAGGACATTGGCACCAAGGCGAGTAAAGTCAGACTTGCCACACACCACTTTTTCATCATTACCTTATCCTCTCAGCCCCACCGCTGCGCTAAACTAGCGCGCTATAATTCCTTAAATTACTATTTGATACCACTATAATGAGTCGTTACCGTCCACCACGCCCTAAGGGCTCCTGCTACATCACCCCTGAAGGTGAGAAAAACTTGCGCGACGAAGTCCGTCAGCTTTGGAAAATCGAGCGACCACAGGTTACCGCCACCGTACACGAAGCCGCAAAGAACGGCGATCGCTCTGAGAACGGTGACTACATATATGGCAAACGCCGCCTTCGAGAAATTGACGGTCGCGTTCGCTTCCTCACCAAACGCTTAGAAGAGCTTACGGTGGTGTCCCATATACCGAGTGACCACAGCAAGGTCTATTTTGGCGCCTGGGTCACCGTAGAAAACGACGATGGTGAAGAATGCGAATATCGCATTGTCGGCCCCGATGAATTTGACTTAACCCAGCGCAAGTTATCGATGGACTCCCCTCTCGCCAAAGCAATGCTAGGCAAGCAACTAGATGATGAGGTCATTGTCCCCACCCCCAAGGGCGCTCAAACTTATTATGTCATCGCGATTCGCTACGGCAACTAAATCTCCGTTAATGCGCTTGAGGCTATAGCAAATAAAGGCCTAGCAGTAATGACAGTGACGGCCACCAGGGCTTGCGCTCTGAGCTGTAGAGATCGTCATACACATGCCCTATGATGGCCACATAATAAATCATCCACATCTTATTAAGAGAACTCACTATGTTGTTGTTATCACTAGTCTGGGCTTGGACAGCATGGAATGTCTATCATCCCCATAAATCAGCGCCAGAATTACTCGGCGTTTTCAGTTTTATCTTTGGCGTTATTACCGGCGAGCTCGCCCTGCACATCATCGCCTTAGAAGTCGGCTTAACCCTTGTCATTATTATGCTTGGCGAGCTTAGCGGTATTAGCGATGCCCTGGGTCTCGCTATCGCCATAGTTAGCTGGACGGCGATAGCCGTATTCTATTTTAGAGCCCAGCGCACCGACCCCATTATGAGTCAAGCTGTTCGCTACGCACTGCAATTAGCGCCAGAGCAAACCCTTGATACCAGCAGTTCTCTGCTAATAGACGCGGACGTCAAACGCCTAGCCAAACCCTTCAACTATAAATTAGCCAATGTGCAGCGCCTAAAGAATATTGAGTACGCGCGGGTTAATGGCCGCTCACTGCGAGTAGACATTTACCGCCGAGCCGACGCACCAAAAAATGCCCCAGTGCTATTTCAAATGCATGGCGGCGCTTGGCTAGAAAAAATGGGTAGTAAGAACGAGCAAGCCCTGCCTCTTATGAACCAAATGGCTGCCAACGGCTGGGTCTGCGTGGCGGTTGAATATCGCCTTAGCCCTGGCTCAACCTTCCCAGATCACATTATTGACTGTAAACGCGCACTTCACTGGATCAAAGAACATATCGCTGAGTATGGCGGCAACCCCGATTTTGTGGTCGCCACAGGCGGTTCGGCTGGCGGTCATTTGTCGAGTTTGCTGGCTTTGAGCGCCAACGCTCCGGAGTTTCAGCCTGGCTTTGAAACCGCAGACACCACTGTGCAAGGCTGCATACCCTTCTACGGCGTTTACGATTTTCTCAACAGCCAAGGTCAGCGGAGCAGCGAGTCACTAACCCAGTGGATATCAGCCAAGGTCCTTAAAAAAACCCGCGCTGAATCTCCAGATTTGTGGCGACAAGCATCACCTTTATACTGGGTACACAAGAATGCACCACCATTCTTACTTATTCACGGAGAAGCCGATACGCTAGTCCCGGTAGAAGAGTCACGGGTTCTATTTAAGGCACTGCAGGACGTATCCACTCAGGCCGTTAGCTACGCTGAATTACCCGACGCCCAGCACGCCTTTGATATTCCGGTGTCACTGCGGACCCAAATTGTCGTCAACCACCTCACCGTTTATTTAAACGAGCTTTACCGTCGCCATTTAGCCCGCGACCTAGCAACAGCTAGTGCAGCAGAACCGGCTGAAACCGAGGAAGTGGCAGAGTGAGGAATGGTTAAAAGCAAAAAAGGGAGCATGGCTCCCTTTTTTATGGTGCAGTTTTAGGCAGACACTAAATCAAAACGGTATCCACGACTTTTTATCGTTGTAGTGAACGTAGCCGACACTGGCACCAGCACGCAAACCAACGCCGGTTCTAATCGGCGCCAAAATCAAATCTCCACTCTGCTGGTAATTCACACCCACGCCAGCAACCACATAAAAACTGCCATCAACGCCCGGGATTCGCTGCATCAACTGCTGCATTTCATCCAAATGGTAAACCAAGGTAAATACTTTGGAGACATTGGCTCCCATATCGAACCCCACTGAAGGCCCCTGCCAAAAGATTGGCTTTACATCGCCGTTATAACGCTGCAACTCACCTTGCCCGTAACGAACGCCAACACCCAATGCCGCCGATACCTCTTCGCCGGCAATAATGGCATTGGGACTACCCTGCTCAGCAAATACTTTTTCTATCGCCTTAGCCAAGCCAGCGGTCGTTTCACCGAAAAAACCATCGGCTTTCTCTAATACTTGCTCCTTAGTAAAACCCTCATTCGATTTGGGCTTTACGGCCTTATCCTCTGCAAAAGCAGGCGCAGCCAACACTAGCGTCATCAGTATCACTAGCCGCATCGCATATTGGAATGTAGTAAATATATCGCTCATTTCGTTCTCCATTTATAATTATAATTAATCTGCAAAATCATTTTACCGCCCAAGTTTACAGTATCGCAGCTGGTAGCGACGTGAAAACGCGCTGAGCATCGCCTTCACAGCCAAGTAACAATACCTGTAACTTTAATAGCGCAGACACGCTAATCGCATCGGTAATACGGCCATCCATTGCCATCGCTATCGCCTCCGCCAAAGGCAAACGAAGCACCTCTATATCTTGCTCTGTTGGCTCTAAATCGGCCTCACCTTGACTCAAATTCATCGCCAAAAATACTTCAGCGCACTCATCTGTCACAGAGTTTGACGTATGTAAGTCCATCAGTTTCGCCCAACTCTTCGCGGACAAGCCAGTTTCTTCAAGCAGCTCACGGCTAGCCGTTGCCAGCGGCGAACTCCCCAGCGGGCAACCGCCTTCGGGTATCTCCCAGCTGTCTTCCTCTAAGGGATAGCGGTATTGCTTAACCAAATAAGTACACCCCTGCTCGTCTAGCGGAATAATACCCACCGCGATACTCTGAAAACAAATCTTGCCGTAAATTCCATCGGTACCGGCCGGTGTTTTTACCTCGTGGTGCTCTAAGCGCAGCCACGGATTCTGATAGACGGTCTGACTGCTCAACTGCAGCCATGGACCCAGCCTTTTACTCATGGTATCTCCAAAATAGGGTTTGTTCGCCTGCGGAGCCGAGGCACTAGCTCAGTATCAAACCAAGGGTTGCGTCGCAACCACATCTGATTTCGCGGCGAGGGGTGAGGTAAAGGAATATACAGACTGTCAGCAGGGTGATTTGCCACCCGCTCGGTGAGCGTTTTGAAGGTGTCATGCAAATAATACTTTTGCGCATACTGGCCGATCAGCAATACCAGCTCTAGCTCCGGCATTTGTGCCAGTAAGCGCTCATGCCACAGCGGCGCGCATTCTTTACGCGGCGGTAGGTCACCAGACTTGCCCTTACCGGGGTAACAAAACCCCATCGGCATAATCGCCAAGCGGCTATCGTTATAAAATTGCTCTCTGTCGATATTTAGCCACTGCCGCAAGCGGTCGCCAGAAGGATCATTCCAGGCAATACCGCTTTCATGAACCCGTGTACCCGGCGCTTGGCCAATAATGAGTATGCGCGCAGCGGTATCCGCAATGACCACTGGGCGCGGGCCCAATGGCAAGTGGGCCTCACAATATCGGCAATCACGAATCGTACTGAGTAATGTATGCAGGGTTTCCATGCCGGCATTGTGCCCTGCTTAATTTGTCAGCGGCAAGCAAGTCGTCGTTTAAATCCTTAGGCAGCCCCGCTATTTGCCGGCGATACCCAAGGCAGAAAGCGTCTCAGAAGACAATCGCCCCGTCGCCAATCCCTGTTGTTTTTGAAAGTCGTGAATGGCCACCAGAGTATATTTCCCCAATACCCCATCTAGCCCGCCGGTGTCGTAATCTAATTTACGCAAGGCGCGCTGAACACTGTATACAAGCTGTTTGGTGATCTCTCGCTCACACGGCACCATCCGCCACCCCAGCCGCGTATCACTGACTTTCTCTCGGTAGCTATAGTCTTTGTAGACTGGCGCAATTTGATGGCTAAGCTCTCGTTCCGGCTCTAGCACACGCTGCGCTCTAACGGTCTTATATTTTGCGGGAACACGCTCTTCAATCGTGTGTTCAGCAACATCTACCACTTTCTTGCGCAGGGTTTCATACACGCCTGGCTCCACAACTTTACGATATTTTGCCGGCTCAACCAGCACCTGCTTTTTAATTTGACGATAGCTAACTGGTATTTTTTGTTGATGAACAATTTCACCGCTCTCCTCATCAATTTTTTCTATCTCGCCCCTACCCGCTACCCAAACCCACTCTTCCGGTGACTCAATCACCTCTTCGATCACGGTTTCATAACGCGCAGGGCTCAGCAATACTTGCTGACTTCGCGGCGGCAAGACCAGTGTCCGCTCTTCCTGCCATTTGTAGGTCGCCGGCACTACCTTTAAACGCACATAGGCCTCACTGACCAGCACCCGCTCATTAAACCATTCGAGTTTTGCCGGGATCAGCTCTCGACGCTCGCTCGCCTCTTTAATTAAGCGACGCTCAATGCGGTCTACATAGCTTGCCGGCACTAGCAACTTGGCATAGCAACGACCGGTTTCAGCGTCAGGGGGAATAGCGGGCAGCGTATCGGCGCCATCCGCACTTGGCGCCCGCGCCTTTATTTTCTCCATTTCAATTAAGGCATCGGCAAGTGCCGCCTCTAAAGACGAGATACGCTGCTCTTTAGGGCCTGGCTCTAGAGCCAGTTGACTCGCATTGGGCGGAGCAAGAACCGAACAGGCAGCCATATTAAACACTGCCGACAACACCGCAATATGCGCCCCGAGGGTGCGCCATTTAAAACCTGCATTTCCTTGTCTAGGCAAAGCCACCAGAAACCTCTTAATCAAGATGTTAGATGGCAATATCTTATAACGATGACGCCAGCCAGATCGAGACCAAAGACTCATTAAAGTCTATTATTTTCAACAACTAAGGTACACAAAAGCATTATGTGTTTTACCAACTTACTTGCGACGCCAACAATCGCTTCAAGGCAGAAAAGTGTCGCCATGTATAGCGACGATGAATGCACCAATTTGCGTCGTGAATATGCCACCATCTGCAGCGAAGACCGGTATTGATCGCGGAAATTGCTAAAGAAAATGAAGCCTCAATATGGTTTAATAGGCGCCGCATATCCGACGACGCAGGCAAATCGCAGCATGACCCAAAATCTTACCGCTCTATCGCAAAATGATGACTTCCTAACACGCCATATTGGCCCAGATGAAAGCCAAACTGCAGCAATGCTGCATACGGTTGGCGCGAGTTCGCTCGACGATCTGATCCAGCAAACCGTACCAGCATCCATTTTACGCGGCGAGATGCCCTTGCCCGCCCCCCAAAGCGAAACCGCAACGCTGAATCGCCTGCGCACCATCGCAGCCAAAAACCAAGTCGCTCGTTCGTTTATCGGTGCAGGCTACCACGGCACCATCACACCGCCGGTGATTCTACGCAACGTCCTAGAAAACCCCGGCTGGTATACGGCATACACGCCCTACCAGCCAGAAATTGCCCAAGGTCGGCTAGAAGTCCTCCTTAATTTCCAGCAGATGGTGATCGATTTAACGGGCCTAGAACTTGCCAACGCCTCACTACTCGATGAAGCCACTGCTGCCGCAGAGGCGATGGCGATGTGCAAGCGCTCGGCCCGCAAGAACAAAAGCAATGTCTTCTTTATAGACAATAGCTGCCACTCACAAACCGTCGCCGTTTTAAAAACCCGCGCACTTCCCTTGGGACTTGAGATTGTAGTGGGCGACGCTGAAACCGAGCTTGCCAGCACACCTTGCTTTGGGGTGCTACTGCAATACCCGGCGACCGATGGCAGCGTCAAGGCACTCACAACGATTTCCGCCCAAGCAAAAGCCCAAGACGCTATGACCGTGGTTGCGGCAGACATCATGAGTTTAATTTTGCTAACGCCACCGGGCGAACAAGGCGCAGATATTGTGGTCGGCAGCGCGCAGCGTTTTGGCGTACCCATGGGCTTCGGCGGCCCCCATGCTGCCTTCTTTGCCACCCGCGAAAGCTTTAAACGCTCAATACCCGGCCGCATCATTGGGGTATCAATAGATAGCCGCGGCAACCAAGCCCTGCGCATGGCAATGCAAACCCGCGAGCAACATATCCGCCGAGAGAAGGCGACCTCAAATATTTGCACCTCGCAAGCTCTGCTCGCCATTATGGCGGTGTTCTACGCCATCTATCATGGTCCCGAGGGGTTAAAAACCATCGCATTGCGCATAAATCGCATGACCGGCATCTTCGCCGCCGGTTTAAGCCAACTGGGCTATACCACCAACACCGCTTTTTTTGACACTGTTTCCGTCAATACTGGGGATGCCAGCACCTCGATTGCAGATCGAGCAGAAGCCGCGCTATTAAATTTGCGGCGCGGCACGCAGCAGCTGGGCGTCAGCTTTGATGAAACCACCACGACTGATGACATCGAACAGCTATGGCAAATCTTTGCCGGTGATAAACCCCTGCCCTCAGTCAGCGCGCTGGATCAATCCCTAGGTAATATGCCGGGTATCCCCGCCTCGCTAGAACGCAAGAGCAGCTACCTCAGCCACCCCGTATTTCATCAGTACCGCTCAGAAACTGAAATGCTGCGCTATATGAATCGCCTTGAGCGCAAAGACATTGCCTTAAATCACTCAATGATTGCACTGGGCTCCTGCACCATGAAGCTAAACGCGACCACCGAGATGATTCCCATCTCCTGGCCAGAATTTAGCAACATACACCCCTTTGCGCCGCGCAGCCAAGTGACCGGCTACCTGCAATTAATTGATGAGCTTGAGCAGCAGTTAATGGCTTGCACTGGCTACGACAAATTCTCTATGCAGCCCAACGCCGGTTCGCAAGGTGAATACGCCGGTCTTCTGGCCATTAAGCGCTATCACGAAAGTCGCGGTGACGCCGCCCGCGATATCTGTTTAATCCCTAGCTCTGCACACGGCACCAATCCCGCATCGGCGGCGATGGCCGGGATGCGCGTTGTGATTGTGGGCTGCGATCAGCTTGGCAATGTAGACATTGCCGACCTCCGCCAAAAGGCCGAACGCCACGCCGACCAACTGTCGGCGCTAATGGTTACCTACCCATCAACCCACGGTGTATTTGAAGAAGGGATTCGTGAAATCTGCGATATCACTCACCAGTATGGCGGCCAAGTCTACGTCGACGGTGCCAATATGAACGCCCTAGTAGGACTCGCGGCGCCGGGCGAATTTGGCGCCGATGTATCGCACCTTAATCTCCACAAAACATTCTGCATTCCCCACGGCGGCGGCGGCCCAGGCATGGGACCTATAGGGGTTAAAGCCCATTTAGCGCCCTTTTTGCCCAGCCACCCGGTATTCCCGGTAGAAGGTTTAGACCCACAAAATGACACCGTCTCTGGCGCCACCTACGGCAGCGCCAGCATTCTGCCAATATCGTGGGCGTATATTTCATTGATGGGCGGCACCGGCTTAAAGAAAGCCACTGAAATTGCCATCCTCAGCGCCAACTACATCGCCACACGGCTTCACGAACACTACCCGGTGCTTTATACCGGTCGCAATGGTCGGGTTGCCCACGAATGTATTATCGATTTACGGCCCCTTAAAGAAAGCACTGGCATCAGCGAAGAAGATATTGCCAAACGCTTAATGGACTATGGCTTTCACGCCCCCACCATGTCGTTTCCGGTACCGGGCACCTTGATGATTGAGCCGACCGAAAGCGAATCGAAGATGGAAATAGATCGCTTCTGTGACGCCATGATTCATATTCGCCGCGAAGTGGGCCGCGTGGAAAGCGGGCAGTTACCCGCCGACAACAACCCTTTAGTGAATGCACCCCACACCCTTGCCGACATCGTCGCAGACTGGGATCGCCCCTATTCTCGTGAAGAAGGCAGCTTCCCCGTTGCCAACTTACGCGAGGGCAAATACTGGCCAACCGTTAACCGTATTGACAATGTGTACGGTGATCGCAACCTCATTTGCTCCTGCCCACCAATAGAAAGCTATATGGCAGACTGAATAACACGCCCTCAAAAGAGGGCATATTTCCGCCAAAGCATCGATTTTTCATGCCTTTTTCTGGGGCAAAAGCGGTTTTTTATGACTACTTCACAGAAATGTTGATGTTTTTGCCTCTAACATGACAGCTTAGACGCAGATGGTATTGTTTTTACAAATAACATCCGTGAAACTACGTATAACTAAATTTCAAAATCTCCCGCAATTGTGTTTCAGCTAGTCTCTCCCGGAGGGGAATAAATGAAAACGAATATCTTAGCCTTATCGTTGACACTGGCAGCGAGCTTGCTCGTAGCCTGCGGCGGCGGCGGCGATGCCCGCAGCCCCGACCGTCCAAGCCCCAAATTAGACACTAGTTCACTGCGAATAGATTTCCCGCTTGGAAATCAACTGGCAGGCACCGGCAGTAACAAGATTCCCGTCAGGATGCTCGCGCTACAAACCGATGGCGTAGAAATAAATTTAGGACCAGAATTAAATGTGACCGCAGACACCCAGTGGTCTCTTAGCGGCGCCCCCGCGAGCCTCGCGCTTGCTAGCTTGGCAGACGAAGTAAGAGACGCCGGTCAGCTTCGCAATGTATTAGATATACTGAGCACCGTGCGGCTTGCCAGCACAGACACAGTAAAGAACCTTAACATTATTGGTCGTTACACCTTCCAAGGTGAGGAATTCCGCCGCGAAGCGCCTTTCACAATTGTTCCCCCTGTTACCAGCGGCAATAAATACATCAGCGGTCAAACGGTCATTGCGTTTAACCCGTCCAATTCAACGGCCAGCACCACTGAAAATTACCAGCTTTTGCAAAATTTACAGAATTTACCCGGTGTTACCGAAAACTCTACTGTAAATGCAACATTTTGCACCGATAACAATAGTATTTTTACGTTTGGTCCAACCCAAACTCCAGATAGCGGTGCAGTAGCACCAGCGACCATAAGCAACCCGTTTACTAGCAGCAACCAAACTCAAGTAGCTGTCACCATTCGAGCCATTGAAAAGGGTGTTACCTGCGGCGATACCGACAATGAAGTTGTAATTGCGACTAAGATTGTCAACATTATTCCGGCCACGGTCAGCAGTCTTGCAGTTTGTGCAGTAGCTAACCCAGCTACCGACGTTTGCGGCACTTCAAACAACCAGTTATTTTTTAATGAGCAATACCTGAGTGACTGCAAGGGTCTAGATAACACCACGGTTAAATTACCTGCAGCACAACGTCTACAATTAGTTGCTCAGCTTACCTATACTAATCCACAGAATCCTAATCAAACCCCATTCACTACCTACCAGTGCTCTGGTCCAGGTGTATTGGCTTGGTCAGCTTCGCCAACAGCTATTTTCTCCGAAGGTCCAAATGAGACAGATGGCGATGCATCCTTAATAAGCCAACAAGAATATGAAGCGCTCCCAGTGGCTAGTCGCACTAGCGTCGCCACCGGCACTTACACTAACGATATTGGCACAGTGCAAGAAACCACCATCAGTGACTCACTAAATCTGCAGCTGGTTGATGCTGAAGTGTCAGCAGTGACTATTGTGCGAAATGATGGCGTCACGCCGCCAAACGGCACTGACACGATCTTCTTGGACGTGTTCAATAACGGCATCGATTACACGGCTATGTGTACCTTTATCGACTTTGATTCAACAGAAACCATTGCCTGTCCAGCCGCTTTTGTAAACTGGGAAGTCGACGAGCCCACTATACTTAACGTCAACCCTGCCCAAACAAGCAATAACACGACGGTTAGCCCCGTTAAAGACACCGCGGGCAGTGGAAACGTCATTTTGAAAGCTACGTATACTGGCGGCCTGAGCAATATCAGTGCAACACGCACAATAAACGCCAATAACGATGACGTGGTGGAATTACACCTATACCAAGCGTCAAATGCCAACTCACCCGATGATATCAGCATTGATGAGTTCTCCTGTGTCGGTCGCACTGATTTAGTGGGTACACTGGCAGATGGTGAAACCTATATTCGTGGCAACCAGCAATTCCGTGCTTTCGTATTACTCGAATCTGGCGTTAACACAATGACCCCCGAATTCTTGGCCAATCCCACGGCTGCAGAGTCGCCGCTAATCGAAGTCACCGACCGTGAAAAATTGATATTCACATCAGTACCTGGCTACTGGTCAGGCAATGCGAGCGCGGCGCCAAGCTGTGTATCCAGCCTGCCGATTCCAGGTATAGATGCCCTGCCCGGTGCAGATCAACTTCCTGGCTTGGATCAGATTCCTGGTTTTGACCAAATTCCCGGCTTAGATCAACTTCCCGGCTTGCCAGCAACATCAAGCACTCCTGCCGCTAGTTTCAGTGGCGAGACTAAAGGGTCACTCGAATCTCGCGGCCTGCTGCGCCTAAGCACGGTATGTGTCCAAGCGTTTATCGACAGTGATAGTGACGGCTTCACCGAGGGTGACGTGGTTGCCGAAGAAGGCTCTACCGTTTTAGTACTGCCTGTTGTAAACGACGATCTCTTAACCTTTTCGAATGATCTTTGCGAAACACTCGAGCCAGTACTTACCTTGGGCGGCAATTTCCCCGGCCTAGAAGGTCCAGGCTTGGTACTTCCACTGGTGTATACCATTAGCACCATTGCAGACCCTATCCTCAGTGCACTGGCCACCAATGATGACGGCGGCGCACTTCCAGTCGAAGGCATTATTCAAGCGCTGATTACAGGTAATTTCTCTGCAATTGATCCGAACTTCCCAGACAGCCCAGTGGGCGGCCTAGGCCAAGTAACCGGCGGCCTAATTGAAGGTATTGCTGCAGTACCTGGTCTTCGTCCGGTACTTGATGCACTAGATGCCTGCGTAGTCAGCCCCCTTACCTCTGGCTTGGGAACCGTGTTAGATGCACTCCTCGGCTTCAATCCTGGTGCTATTGCCGATCTAGCCAATATTAGCTTTGACGATTGTCAAAGTGTATTCGGGGAGTTCCCAATACCTGCCCCGTAGTAAAATCTAATCAACGCGGCCACTAGGCCGCGTTTTAAAATGTGCTTCAATTATGGAGAATATGTTAATGAGTCAAATGCGTAATATAACGCTTGCTCTGGCTGTAGGGTGCAGCACTTTTTCTGCTTTTGCAGCAGATGACGAAGAGACAGTCATTGATAGCCGCTGGCGCATACACGGCATGATTGGCTCTACAATCGCAGATAAAAGTGACTTCGATTCAGGCAACCAAGGCAAGATCGGTATTGGTAAACCCATCAGCGCCTATGTGATGGTCGATACTCACCTTAACTACGGTGAGTTTAAAAACTCAAAAAATGATACTTACAGTCGCAGCGCAGGTGGTTTAGACTTTTTATACTTCCCACGCGGCGCGTTTATGCTCGATGCTGCCCCTGTTCAGCCCTTTATGGGTATAGGCCTGACCTACCATGAAGTGGAGTATGAAGCGCCCGGCATTACGGCGACTCAATCTGACTATGGCAGCGATGCAATCCTCGGCTTTACTTATGAACTAGATAAAGTTGCCATCCGCGGCGAAGCTCGCTACCAACTTGACTCTATCAAACGCCAAGCACCCTTATTTCCCGATAACGATACCTTTTATACCTACGCATTTTTAATAGGTATTTCAGTACCGTTTGGCGATAAACCAATGCCATACAACTATGACTCTGATGGCGACGGCGTGCCAGACCGTTTGGATAAGTGCCCCAATACGCCTCGTGGAACCCCGGTAGATTCTACTGGTTGCCCATTGGATAGTGACGGTGACGGCATACCGAACTTCCGCGACCAATGTCCTAACACTCCTCCAGGTGCGAAAGTTAACGTCAATGGCTGCTCTATCGATGATGACCGCGACGGTGTACCTAACGACATTGATCAATGTCCAAACACTCCTTACGGCGTTCCTGTTAACGCTCAGGGCTGCGCATTGGATAGTGATGGCGACGGCGTTCCAGACAAAATAGACCAATGCCCTGGCACGCTTCCAGGCTTGAAGGTAAATTCACGCGGCTGTGTTATTTCACAAACCGTTGAGCTTACCGGTGTCCATTTTGAGTTCAATAAGTCGCGTTTGATGCTCGATTCACAAACCATTTTGAACAAGGTAGCTGAGTCTTTAAGCAACGAACCTGACGTCAGCATTATTATTATGGGCCACACCGATTCTGTCGGCAGTGACATCTATAATCAGAGGCTGTCGCAGCAACGTGCGCAATCGGTTGTTAACTACCTGTCAGGCAAAGGCATTACGCCCTCACGTCAGCAGGCGAAAGGTTACGGCGAAAGCAAACCCGTTGCTGACAACAATACCGACGAAGGCCGTGAACGCAACCGTCGTGTTGAACTGCAGGTTATCAGCCCTAATAAATAAGGCTGCTACACTCTGAATAAGGGCGGTTTTTACCGCCCTTTTTTATTGCCTAAAATTTCACTCGGTTTTCAGTGCCGTCTCAGTTGATCAATTAAAACCTGCAAACAAGTCTAACTGTTCTTCATGAATCTCTTTAGATACTGCGTTTTCAGCTCCGTCCTCGTCCGTGGACGCAAAGCGCACACCAACCCCAATAAGGCGCAAAGGCGAGGCCATTCGCGCCCACGCTTCTTCAAGTAACAGCTCAAAAAGCTCTGCCCTTAAATCACCCTCATGACGGCGATCAATTGTGGTTTGGCGAAACTCAGCCGACTTCAACTTTACAAAAATGCCACTGAATCGCTTATCACCAAGCCGAAGTAACCTTTTCTCAAGCTCATCAAATAAAGCGGATATCTTATTTTTTGCAGCATCGACACCGTCAATATCTTGTGCGAAGGTGGTTTCAACACTGAGCGATTTACGCTCTCGGTGCGCTTTAACCGGACGCTGATCAATCCCGCGCGCGTAGTCATATAACTGATGGCCAAACTTACCGAACAAAGTCAGTAACTCTTCCAGAGATCGGCACCGTAAATCAGCGCAGGAAAAAATCGCGTGCTCCGCCATGCGGGCGGCCATCACCTTACCCACACCGTGTATTTTGCTCACCGGTAGACTCAGCACAAACTCATCAACTTGAGCGGGTGTAATGACGGTCAAGCCATCGGGTTTATCCCAATCACTCGCCACCTTGGCTAAAAACTTATTGGGCGCAACACCCGCTGAAATAGTAATACCCACCTCATCGCGCACCTGCTGACGTATTGCTTGCGCAATACGTGTTGCACTGCCTTGGAAAAGATCACAATTGCTAACATCAAGGTAAGCCTCATCGAGTGACAAGGGCTCAATATGTTCGGTGTAGCGGCTAAAAATCGCCCTTATTTGCAGCGCAACTTCACGATACTTCTCCATACTGGGAGCGAGAACGATCAGATTAGGACAGCGCCGCAATGCACTGGCAGTCGGCATTGCAGAATGAATACCGAAGGCTCGCGCTTCATAATTACACGTTGCAACAACGCCTCGGCGCTCCGCAGCCCCCCCTACCGCAACCGGATGATCTTTTAAGCTTGGGTCGTCTCTCAACTCCACCGAGGCATAAAAGCAATCACAGTCACAGTGAATAATCTTGCGCAAGAACCACCACCCATCAGGCCTACATACACAACTGTATGAATAGCCAGCAAAATAGCAAATACCATCGCGTAAGTCACCCTTGATTGTGCGCTATACTGGCAACATTCTTGGCAAAGTGGATAGTGAAAGATGGCAATTGGCAGTTGGACACCCGAAAACGAAAAGAGCGAACTCTCGATAGATCTGCAGTGGTTGCAACGCTGCGTTGTTATTAGTACGGAAGATCGACTCGAAGAATTACCCGCGCCGTTTACGGATGACGAACAGCAACGCTACAGCGTGTTTATGCGGGTATCCCAATCCCACTGGCAAACGGCGACCGCTGACCTCAGCAATGACGATATTATTGCCTTAATCCGTTTTTTCACTCGTGCAGAAAAACTCATCAACGGCTGGGATGCCGGCAAAGAATCACCGGCAATCTGGCTCAACAAAGTTTTACGTAGCCGTGGCGAAAAGCTAGATCGCGACATGCTGATATGGATCCGCAACAATACCGACAATCGTTTCATTCCCAACGGCGGCTTTTAAGTCGCTAAAAACCGGCGCCAATAAATCAGTTATTCCTCTGGCTTATTTTTAGCGAAGCCCGCTAATTGATCGGCGCTGGCTTCCGCCTGAAACTCGGCCTTCCATTGCGAATAAGGCATACCATAAACACGCTCGCGGGCTGCGTCGTAATCCACACCGACGCCCTCATCACCCGCTGCCGCGACATACCACTTAGACAAACAGTTGCGACAAAATCCCGCGAGATTCATTAGGTCAATATTCTGAACATCTTTACGATCATCTAAGTGCGCTAGTAAACGACGAAATACTGCCGCCTCTATAGCATCAGTTTGTGCTTTATCCATAATTTTGCCCCAATAATTTAAAGTTTCGCTGTGCATTATCGCAAAGTTTGCTATGTTATCACTGTTGCAAGTACTGAAGTTCGTCGATTGATGACCATAAAACGCTTACCGAGGCTCGCTGATATGACAAATAAAAAAATGGATCCGGTTGCATTGATCCGTAAAGAAATTGAATCACTAGAATCCAAAGTTGAACAGCTACGTGATCGCTTGATGGCAGACGCCCATAAAGCGATTGACAAAGCGAAAGCGCAGGCAGAAAAAGCCCGCGAAAAATTAAAAGCAGAACAAGCTAAACTGGGTGAACTGCAGAAAAAAGCCAAAGCAAAAATGGATAGCCGTATTCAAAAGCAGGTGGATAGAGCCCACTCGGCTGTCGATGGTGCAAAAGAGCTTGAGCTAGACGCCAAGGCCGTTATGATTATGGCAAAGAATCAGCTGGCAGAACTCAAGAGCGACTACCAACGCGCCAAAGCACTTGCTAAAGCCGCACAAGACGCCGCCAAGAATTTCGATAGTAAAACCAAGGCGGCACCTAAAAAAGCCGCTGCAAAAAAAGTAGCCCCTAAAAAAGCACCTGCCAAAAAAGCACCCGCTAAGAAAGCAGCCGCCAAAAAGGCTCCTGCCAAGAAAGCACCTGCTAAAAAAGCGGCTCCCAAAAGTAGTTAATACAGCCAGATCCATTGAAGCGCAGTGAGCTGTAAAGTCAGGACATACACTTTACAGCTCACTCTTCTACTACTTGTACCCCAGCCAGAGTCACTACGCTATTCAGTATCAATTGAATAAGCTGGGTTTGCCTAGCCACCCCGGTCTTTGAAAAAATTGCACTGAGATGAGACTTGGCGGTATTACGCGACACACCCAGGCTAATTGCCGCCTCCTCTAGGCTCAAGCCATTAACAAGCCTAATAGCAAGACGCGCTTCCGCTGGGGTAAGTCCAAACAAGGCCGTTAACACTTCACTGGGCGCTTGTCTCGGCGCCATCGGGTCGCTAATGAACACCGCCACCGCTGGACTATGTTCGCCGCTGCGATCGCTGAGTGGCAAGGGTCTCAACAACAAACTCAAACCTTGCAACTGCGCCCTATCGGCAAGTCGAAATGCTCGCACACAGCACGCCAGCTGCTGATGGTGGGCGCTAACCACTTCCGCCAGCAGGGTGCCAAATGCCCGTTGCTCTCGACTATCTTCTAACTGCAAAGAGCCGTTACGCAATACTAAGCCCCTAGACGTATCTATGAGTCGCCTCGCCACCGGATTACTACTCAAGACTGCAGCCTGCGCATCTAAAGTAATAACACCAACCGCCAATTGCCCAAACGTATCGGCGTATAGACTCCTCTCCAGTTCAGACTCCCGCAAGCGCGAGTGGATTTCAATGGCCTGTCGTAAATGCGGAAGAAGCAGCCTACACAAGTCTTTCTCGCCGTCACCGAAATCGTCTACGCTTTCTGGCCTTGTGACTCTGAGGCGAGCCAACAGCCCCTCACTCCCCCATAGATCAGCGCCCAAGATATGCATCACATCACTGGGTTGCAGATAGCTGCGGAAATACTCAGATTGCTGAAAATCGGCCACCGACAGAAATTCCGAAATAGTGACAACATCACCATCCGGTAAGTTTACGAAAGGGTCTAAAGCAAAGTAGGTATCGTTATAAGCATGGTAAATATCAGCAGAAAAAACCGCCGAATTTAACACCACACCTTTCTCATGAATGTTCGGCGGACGCAGCAATAAGGTAGCAAAATTGCCACCGAGTAGCGTTCGTAATTCACCCAAAAATTGCTGCCAAGGGGGCGATTCTAGGGCGCCGCGATATATTGATTGGATCACCGCATCCATCTGCGGCGATATACTTAAATCAGCCATGAATAATTTGGGTCACCTTGTAAAAGTGACCCGATTCTAACCGCTGTCTAAACGGAATTCACCATTGAATACCGGAATCTGCTGTTAGTGAGGCAAATACTCACCACCATTAACATCGAGTGCTGCACCGGTAACCGCGCAGGCATAATCTGAGCCTAAAAAGATCGCCGCTTTGGCGCAATCGCCATCATCTGGAATATGGCCTATAGGAATATTTTTAGATACCGCAGCCACTTGCTGGGCTACTGTTGGGCCTCCTGCATCCGCGTTCATCTGCAGATAGCCTTCAACCGCAGGGCCCCACATCCATCCCATATACGCAGAATTCACCCGAATATTATAGCCACCAAGCTCCAGGGCCAAGTGGGAAGTTGCGCTAGCCAAGGCAGCCTTAGATGCGCCGTAACCACCCTGGGTGTGAAGCGGCTTGCGAGTGATCATGGTATTGATCATGACTATCGCGCCACCGCCCTGTTTTTTCATTTGCGGGATAGTTTCAAGCGTCAAACCCATAGTGCCAAATAAATTAACGTCCATTGCCGCGCGCCAACTGTCTAAATTAGCCGACTCTATTGGCCCAAACTCGCCGGGGTTATAAGCGCTATTGAAAAGCACATCGATACGACCAAAACGAGCGATGGTTTGCGCCACCAAGTTTGCACATTGAAGACGGTCACTGATGTCCGTGGCAACCTTCAATACCTCAGTGCCCAAGCCTAGGGCGCTGATCGCCGCTTCGGCATCATCGAGCTTACTCGCTGTGCGAGCACACATAGCAACAGAGGCGCCCTGCTTAGCCGCTTCTACCGCCAATTCCTGACCAAGCCCCGGTCCGATGCCAGAGACGATGACTACCTTGCCTTGTAAAAGCATAAACTGATCCTGTTATTAATAATTATAGGGATAACATTGATCAGCTTAGCGGAGCCGAAACAATCCGACACCACCCATATGGACGGGGCAACTATTCCGCCGCGACACCCGCGAAGTCCCGCGTTGTTGGCAGTCCTCTCCAGATCTAAACTGGCGATATCATATGTAATATTGTGAGGGATACAGTGCTGACGAAATACTAAGGCAGCCGTACCGAGGCAGGCCGCAGAATTTACGCTGCCACCGCAGCACATTCATTTAAGAGAATTTAACGGATAAAAGAAGGAAAATATGTGCAGCTAATATTAGCTGCTCACGCTAAGTGCTCTGCGCATATTTTCGGCGATCGTGGTCGCAATTCGTTTAGCGCGCTCAGTCTTTGGGCCAGCAAAACCGCTATCGGCTGATTGAATAAAATACCCTAGCCATTGATCAAAATCGCTGTCTGACAAACGCTGCTTGGCATCTAATTGGCGATGGATATTCATGGTGTGACGCTGGTAGTTATTTTCACCCAGCAACAGTTTTTCCCAGTAGGCCTGTATACGTGGAAAATGTTCGACAATATCGATACCGGCAACCTCGGTAAAGATCGGTGCCAAGCGCTCGTCCCTTAAAAGACAGGCATAGAATGCTTCGACGAACATAGCAATGTGTTCAGGGGAGTCGAGGTCTGGCTTATTATTTATTGAAATACGAGGTGGCATTATAAAAGCTAAACTATGTCATTGAAGGGTATACGAGCAACATTCTCACTGCGAATATTGCTCGTGAACAAAACCTATTTTTTCTTTCTAGCCGTCTTTGCCTTAGAAAAACGCATCACCCGTTGCTTGCGCTCTACCTGACGCTTGCTGAGGTCTTTCTTTTTTCCCTCGAATGGGTTTTCCGAAGTTTTGTATTCAATCTTAATCGGCGTGCCCATCATTTTTAATTCGCGACGAAAGACTTTTTCCAAATAGCGGGTATAGCTGGCGGGAACCCTTTCCGTCTGATTACCATGAATTACGATGATAGGCGGATTCTGCCCACCGGGGTGAGCATAGCGAAGCTTAATGCGGCGACCATTAATCATTGGAGGATTGTGGTCGTGCACTGCACCTTCCAAAATAGTTGTTAGCATTCGGGTCTGCAACTGCCGAGTAGCCGACTCATAGGCTTTTTCCACCGACTCATAAAGATGACCGACGCCAGTGCCATGCAGGGCCGAAATAAAGTGAATTTCGGCAAAGTCGATAAACTGTAAACGCCTGTCCAGCTCTTTCTTAATATGGTCTTTTTGCTCTGTCGTGAGGCCGTCCCACTTATTGATAGCCACCACAACTGCGCGACCGGAATCCACTACCTGTCCCAATAAATGCAAATCTTGATCAACAATACTCTCGCGACCGTCCATCACTAGAATCACAACGTGGGCGTCGTCGATCGCTTTTAAGGTTTTTACAATCGAGAATTTTTCAACGGCTTCTGAAATATGCTTACGCTTACGAATACCCGCCGTATCGATCAGGGTATAGCCTTCTCCGTCGCGTTCGTAATTGATATACACACTGTCACGGGTGGTCCCCGGCTCGTCAAATACAACAACACGATCTTCACCGAGCATGCGGTTTACAAGCGTCGATTTACCCACATTTGGGCGCCCTACTACCGCGATTTTTTTCCCGGTTGCGAGCGAAGCCTGCTTGTCTTCAGCCTCTTGCGGGAACTGCGCTAGGACATCGTCCATCAGTATCCGCACGCCTTTACCTTGGGTGGCGGTTAGAGGGTATATTTTTGCAGCGCCAGTCTTATAAAATTCAGCCTTCGCTACTTCGGCGTCGGTCCCATCCACTTTATTCGCAACGAAGAACACCGGCTTAGAGCAGCTGCGAAGATGTTTTATTAAACCTTCGTCTGCAGGCATTAAACCCGCTCGCGCATCCAACATCAGCAATACTGCATCCGCCTCATCAATAGCCTGCATCGATTGCTGCGCCATGGGGCCATCAATACCCACTTCGTCGCCGTTAACACCGCCAGTATCTATGACGATATAGCGACGATTGCTGTGAGTCGCCTCGCCATACTTACGATCGCGGGTTAAACCTGGAAAATTAGCCACCAAGGCATCGCGACTTTTAGTTAGCCGATTGAACAGAGTTGATTTACCGACATTAGGACGGCCTACCAAGGCAATAACAGGAACCATAATTCTATTTAACTCTGATCAGCACTCGGGCCGAATGACAAAATGTTTTACTTAGCGATCTTGCAGTTTGTAGGCCAGCAATTCGCCGCTATTTCCGTACACATATAATAAATTGCCATCGCTTAGCATCGGCGCACGCAAGCCATCGCGATCAGCTCTTGTACGAGCGATCAAACGACCGTCTTCCCGCGCTAACATATGCAAATAACCTTCATAATCACCAACGCCAATGGCACCATCAAATGCCACCGGTTCAGTTAATTCACGACGCGCCAATACCGTTTGCGTCCAAAGTGCACCCTGACCATTGTCATCAATCGCATTGACACTGCCATCAGAAGTCACCACAAACACTTTACCCAAGTTTTCAGCAGCGCCGACGTAACTAGACATGTCCTTAACCCACAACGGCCGACCGCTGCGAATATCAATGGCCATAACTTGGCCCTGATAACCCGTGGCGACGACTGTCTTCCTGTCGTCCATGACCAGTAAGCGACCGTCGACATCGACTAAACGCTCGATTTCGGTACTACCCTGGGGAGCAGAAATACGTTGCTCCCAAAGCTGAGAACCGCTGTCCATATCAAAGGCGAGTACTCTACCGTTGGCAAAACCCACCATAGCAATGTCGCCGACCACATTTGGGGTGCTGGTGCCACGCAAGGTCAGACGAGGAACTTGAGAAGAATAGCTCCACAACAATTTACCATCTTCAAAATTAAGTCCTTGTACGTCGCCGCTATAGGTTTGCACGACGACTACAGAGCCATTGCTCTGCGGCGCGGAAAGCACTTCACTGCTCATAGGAGCACGCCATACGATATCACCGGAGATCCGGTCAATCGCGACAACTTCACCGTCTGAGGTGCCAACAAATAGCAGGGTGCCAGATACACCTACGCCACCCGATATCCGCAAATCGTAAGACTTCTTCCAAATTTTCTTACCGCTGGCTTTTTTCAATGCCGCGACCTTGCCGTTCGATGACGCAATGAATATCTCATCACCATCAATGGCCGGAGTAATACGGTGATAAGCCTCTGCTTGGCCATCGCCCAATGAATAAGACCAAACTTCCTTAAGCTTCTTCTCTGCCTTAAAGTCGGTCAATTTAGCCGGCTCCCGACTAGTCGGGTCTGAAGCGCAAGCCACCATCATCGCGCTTGCTAGCAATATACTAACCGCAGAAATAAACCGCATTACTTCGCCCCTTCTACAGCGACTTGGGCCGCAGATAAGTCATTAATTTTCAGTTCTAGCATCGCGTTATTTACGGGTGCTTCTTGCTGACGAGCCAAGGATCTAGCGCGCTGATACGCCGCTAACGCCGCCGCATTATCTTTCTGAGCAAATGCCACATCGCCTTCTAGTTCAGCGGCCTCAGCTGCGTAACCAGTGCTTGCAAGTTTGCTAAGATAGGCCAGAGCTTTGTCATATTCTTTCTGTGCATAAAAAACTTGTGCTAAGCGTATTTCAGCCTGTGCTTTTATTTGCGCGCTTGGGCGCTGGGCCAAAACCCACTCAAGCTCAGTGATCGCTGTTTCATAATCGCTGCTTTTTACTGCGTATTTAGCTTTAAATAGCGCGGCAAACTGGCCATAGCTCAAGCCCGAAAACTGATCTGTCAGGGTGTTCGCCAAATGTTGCGCAGTAGCTAAACTACTGCCGTCTCGCTGCACTGCAGCGTCTGCAATCAGCAAATCATCAAACATTGCCGATGCTTCTCCGGCCTGTGTTTGCTGATGTCCCTGCCAACCCTTCCAACCAAATACAATGGCCAGCGCAAGGGCAATACCAAAAACGGTAGACTTACCATTTTCCCGCCACCATCTTTTAATGGCTTCGACTTGTTCTTCTTCTGTACGATACGTTTCCACTAAACTTCCTCTTCGACTTGTCTAGTCGCCTTTAAAAATAATTCTTAGAAATAGTATTTACCAGTTCGGCCAGCGCGACCAACTGTTGCTCACCCTGTCCAGCTCGCAGCGGTTTGACTGCGGCTTGACCACCTTGTAACTCATCTTCGCCGAGCACCACAGCAACTGAGGCACCCGATTTATCCGCTTTTTTAAACTGACTTTTAAAGCTGCCACCGCCGCAATTTATTAACACCTTTACTGATGGCATGGCATCACGTAACTGCTCGGCAATTTTTAGTGCCTCTATATCCGCTTTTTCACCAACCGACACAATAAAAATATCAGCCTGCGCCTGCTCGTCTGGCATCACTTCCAGCGTTTCTAGCATCAGTACTAACCGTTCAATACCCATTGCGAACCCGACCGCGGGTGTTGTCTTACCGCCTAATTGCTCAACTAAGCCATCGTAGCGGCCGCCAGCACACACGGTGCCCTGCGCTCCCAGCTTATCGGTAGTCCATTCAAACACGGTTAAGCCGTAATAATCTAAGCCACGCACCAACTGCGGATTTAATGTATAGCTAACGCCCGCGGCATCTAAGCGTGCACACAAACCCTCAAAGTGGCTGCGTGAAACGTCGTCAAGATAGTCACTTAGTACCGGTGCGGCTACCAACAGTTCCCGAGTTTTAGGATCTTTACTATCCAGTACGCGCAAGGGATTAGACTCTAATCGACGCTTGCTGTCGTCGTCTAACTCGTCTTTAAAACCGGTCAAATAATCAACCAAGGCTTGGCGATAATCTGCCCGAGACTCGGCGTTACCAATACTATTTAATTCCAGAGTAAGAGCGTCACTTATACCCAGTTCGCGCCACAATCGTGCCGTTAACAAAATTAATTCGGCGTCAATATCTGGCCCAGCCATACCAAACGTTTCAACACCAATTTGATGGAACTGGCGCAGGCGGCCTTTTTGCGGACGCTCGTGGCGAAACATAGGCCCGGTATACCAAAGCCGCTGGATCTGGTTATACAGCAGGCCGTTTTGATCGCAGGCTCGCACACAGCTCGCCGTCCCCTCGGGACGCAATGTTAAGCTGTCGCCGTTACGATCCTCAAAGGTATACATTTCCTTTTCGACAATATCGGTTACTTCACCAATAGAGCGTTTAAAAAGCTCGGTATGCTCGACTATCGGAAAGCGAATTTCTCTATAGCCATAGCGACTAAGTACACCGCGCACGCAGGCTTCCAAATACTGCCACTGCGGCGTTTCCGAAGGCAGAATATCGTTCATGCCGCGAATTGATTGAATACGTGCCAAAAATAATTCCTATTGACCAAACACAGTATATGAGCTGCTTCTTATAAACCGGCTATGCTCAGCTACGTGCAATAAGGTCTTTATCCTGTTCTTGTTTAAGAGCGATCTTTTCACGAATCAATTTTTCTAGATGATCGATCAATACATCGTTCTTCACTTTGTGATTTGGCTTGCCATCCACATATACTAAATTGTTTGGAGTTCCGCCGGTTAGCCCGATCTCAGCCTCTTTCGCCTCACCCGGACCGTTAACAATGCAACCGATAACCGCAACGTCCAATGGCGTAGTGACGTCGTCTAAACGCAGCTCCAGCTCGTTCATGGTACTGATAACGTCGAAGTTCTGCCGAGAGCAACTTGGGCAAGCAATAAAATTAATTCCTTTGCTGCGCAGCTTGAGACTCTTCAATATCTCGTAGCCAACTTTTACTTCTTCGACTGGATCGGCCGCCAGGGAAACGCGAATAGTGTCGCCGATCCCGTCCATTAATAGCATGCCCAAACCCACCGCCGACTTAACGGTACCACCGCGCAAGCCACCGGCCTCGGTGATACCTAGGTGCAAGGGTTGGTCTATTTGGGTCGCTAGTTGGCGGTAAGCTGCCACTGCCATAAAAACGTCAGAGGCTTTAACGCTGACCTTAAAATTCTGGAAATCTAATTTATCGAGAATATCAATATGACGCATAGCGGACTCAACCAAAGCCTCGGGGGTTGGCTCGCCGTACTTACGCTGTAATTCTTTTTCCAAGGAACCAGCATTTACACCGATTCGAATTGGGATATTGTGGAATTTTGCTGCATCAATAACTGCGCGAACGCGATCTTCTCTACCGATATTACCCGGGTTAATACGTAGACAATCAACGCCATATTCCAATACTTTCAAGGCGATTTTGTGGTCAAAATGAATATCCGCTACCAGTGGCACTGACACTTGCTCGCGAATCTTTCGAAACGCCTCCGCAGCTTCCATGCTAGGCACAGATACCCGAACAATATCAGCGCACGCAGCCTCTAAACGCCGAATCTGAGCAACCGTAGCTGCCACATCACAGGTTTCGGTATTGGTCATGCTTTGCACTGATATCGGTGCATCGCCACCCACAGCAACCTTGCCGATATGAATTTGCCGCGAAACCCGACGTTTTATCGGAGATGCCATTTTCATAATTCACCTACCTGCACACGCACGACGTTGCTATTTGCTAATTCCTTAAGCTCTACCAGAGCACCGTTGTAATACATGGCCACCACCGGCCAGTATGCAGCGCTAACGGTCACCGGGCCTGGCACCTTAAAATGAAGGGTTTCACCTTTTTGCTGGACGCCGCTTACCCTGACATTATTGTGGGCGTCACGTACTTCCAACCAGACATCTTCGCTGATCATAAACTTTAGTTCGGCGGGTTTACCGTCAAGCTCCGACGGCTCGTCTGTAGGAGTCTTCACAAGATCGCCAGACAGTAATGTTTCTCCCAGCGAAGGGGCCATCTTCAACATTGGTAAGGACGGCAATTGTTGCTCTAACACCACAACCGAGGGCGCTTTAGATTTGCTACCGTCAAATACCCAGCAGGCCAGCGCCCAAACAAGAAACGCGGCGAACAAGGCCAATATCAAACCCGCATGACCGGGCGCTTGCACCTTACCCTGAACCTGAATGTGACGCTGCTGACTAGTTTGCTCTTCGCGACGGCAGATTCGATCGCAATCATTCAATAAAGGCGCTTCATCCAGCCCCATATATCGCGCATAACTTTTAATATAACCCCGCGCGAACAGCGGTGAGTTAAACCGTGAATAATCGTTCTGCTCTATAGCCTCAACATAGCTATTTAACAAATTCAGCGCTTCAGCCGTTTCCAACACAGACTTACCCGCGCTGATACGCGCGTCATGCAATACTGATCCCGGCGGTCCGGGATAAAGCTGCTTGGTTAACGACATATTAATTCCTAGGGGCTCCCCTGCTGAGAGTTTTGCATATACGCTTTATAAAGTAGGTACTCTTCCGATTTTGGGTACAAATTTTTCAGCGCTAAGGCAAAGCTGGCATGCGCATTTTTGTCATCAAACTTATCAGCTAAACGAATACCCAACCATAAAGCAGCGGCATTTTGCGCTGGCTTTTTACTCAGGTAGGCATCGTAAAATCGCTGTGAATCGACAAAGCGATCCATACGAAAATACACTTCGGCTAAGGACATGAGCACCGCCGCGTCATCGCCCTGCATTAAGAATGCACGTTTAAATGCGTCTTCTGCTTTTGTTAATTGGTTTAATTGGATATAGCAGCGGCCAAGGTTTACAAATGCCTCGACTCGACGCTCGTATAATAATTCTTGGACAACAACTTCAAGCTGACTTGCTGCCTCTGCATACCGCCCCCTCGCATAAAGGAAAGCGGCGTAATTATTTCGTACCCGAGACGCCTTGGGCGCCAAGCTGATTGAACGCAAATAATACTGCTCAGCCAATTCAAGCTCACCCGTGTTCTGAAAAACCAAGGCCAAAGCTTCTAATGTTTCAGGATTGTTTTTATCCGCTGCTTCAACATATTGCAGGTGACGTTTTGCCTGATCCCAATTACCCTGAGCGATGTAGCTGCGGGCTAATTGCAGAGAGGTTTCAAAGGCCTTTTTATCATCTGTTTTCGACGCAAAACCGCCGCTTTGCGTTGTGACGCATGCAGACAAGACCAGCGCTGATAAAAGCATTACCAGAATAGGAGGTAATACTTTGATGCCTTTTATTCTTAACGACGACATGCAGTATGCTCCCGAAAATTCATACCAAGCGAATAGCTTGTTCTAACTCCGCCCGCTGGCGATGACGCTCACTGCGCTTAGTCCGATCTTGTACTTGTCCTGCCAGCTGACCACACGCTGCATCAATATCATCGCCGCGTGGTGTTCTCACGGTAGTGACATAGCCGGCTTCGGTTAACACCAACCAAAACCGATTTATCGCATTTTTACTTGGACGCACGTAATTTGACAGCGAAAACGGATTAAATGGAATCAAATTGATTTTACAGGGTAAATCACGAAGCACTTCGGCTAATTCCTTCGCATGTTCAGGGCCATCGTTTACACCCGCTATCAAGGTATATTCGATAGTCACTACCCGATGAGTATCTTCCTGTTTATCCAAATACCGCTGACAGGCCGCAAGTAATTCTGCGATGGGGTACTTTTTATTGATTGGCACTAGCTCGCTTCGCAAGGCATCATTGGGTGCGTGTAAAGAGATTGCCAATGACACGGTAGAAACATCACCCAGCTTGTCCAGCATGGGGACAACACCCGATGTGCTCAAGGTCACACGACGCTTTGACAGACCATAGCCAAAGTCGTCTAGCATCAAGCTCATGGCTTCTACAACGCTGTCAAAATTGAGTAGCGGCTCGCCCATACCCATCATCACGACATTGGTGACTATGCGTTTACTACCGGCCTTAAAACCGTCATAGGATTTAATGGCCAACCAAACCTGACCAATGATTTCAGACGCCGTTAAATCGCGCATAAAACCTTGTTTACCGGTGGCACAAAAACTGCAATCTAAGCTGCAACCCACCTGCGAAGACACACACAGGGTACCGCGCTGGCCATCGGGAATAAGTACCGTCTCAACTAAATTATTACCACCAACCTCTACCGCCCACTTGCGGGTTCCGTCGATGGAATCGAGTTGCTTGACCACGTTGGGAGGACGAATTTCGGCAAGTTCCTGAAGCTTGGCGCGCAAGGGCTTGCCGAGATTTGTCATCTCGTCAAAATTGTCGATCCCCGAGTGGTGTATCCACTTGAGGATCTGCTGGGCACGAAAAGGCTTTTCACCGATAGAAGTGAGATACGCTTCCATATTTTTACGCGACATACCGAGCAAATTCACTTTCATCTGCTGTACTACCGCTGTTGGTGTTTCCATTTTCATGCCCCGCAATGAGTAGAAATGTGCTTAAACGCGCTCACACAACTCACTGGTAGAGAAAAAGAACGCAATTTCCCGCGCCGCTGACTCTTCTGAATCCGAACCATGTACCGCGTTAGCGTCGATAGATTCAGCAAAGTCCGCACGAATAGTGCCTGGAGTGGCATCTTTCGGGTTAGTTGCGCCCATCAGCTCGCGATTCTGCAAAACCGCACCTTCGCCTTCCAAGACTTGAACCGTCACAGGACCTGAGGTCATGAAATCGATAAGAGCAGGGAAAAACGGACGGCCTTTATGCTCAGCATAAAAACCTTCAGCCTGTTCACGGCTCAAACGCAGCATTTTAGCCGCTACGATACGTAGACCTGCTTTTTCAAAACGGCTGTAAATTTCGCCAATCACATTTTTGCTAACAGCATCTGGCTTAGCAATGGAAAGAGTGCGTTGAACGCCCATCGGTCTTTCTCCAAAAAAATAAAACAAGAACAATCTGGGCAATAATTTTGCCCACTACGAAAAAACGTCGAATTATACGCGTATTAGCAGCAAATAGGTACGAGAGACACTGTAAGACAGTAGGTTCTGGCCGGTGTTTCACAAAAGCGTCCAGAAAGCGTAAAGCAGGTGCCTACAAATACCCATATTTAGCGCGACCGCTAGGTATCCTTGGCGGCTAGACACTGAAAAATATCTATATCAATCCTGCTCTTCTATCCACGCAGCCTGAATAGCCTCGAGAATCTTTTCACCGCAACGCTTTGGGTCATCATCAAAATCGTCTAAATTCATCACTTTGTCTCGCAAATCCACAAAGTTGATATGAACTGGGTCGGTTTCGGGGAATTTTTCGGCAAGTTCAATACCAATATCCAGTACGTCGGTCCATTTTAAACTCATTTTCGGCCCACCTTAATTTTACGGGTTAATGGCGCTCAGAGACCATATTAATAGTATAGCGTGGCACTTCGACGACTAAATCTGCGTCGCCTACCACTGCCTGGCAGCTCAAACGGGACTCGGGCTCTAAACCCCAGGCCTTATCAAGCATATCTTCTTCAAGCTCATCGGCCTCGCCCAAGGATGGAAAGCCTTCGCGAACGATAATATGGCAGGTGGTACAAGCGCAGGATTTTTCACAGGCATGTTCAATATCAATGCCATTAGCAAGCATGACATCGCATACTGTCTCTCCTGACGCCGCGTCCAACACTTCACCGTCTGGACACAGCGCTTCATGAGGTAATACTACAATACGTGGCATTCAGGCTTCCTTAAATTTCATCGACTCGCCGACCGGCGAGTGCGTGGTTAATACTGGCGTCCATACGACGCTCGGCAAAGACTTCGCTGCCCTTGCCGACAATTTCTATATGCTTGGCAATGCTAGCAACCGAGCCATTTTCGCGCTCCTGGTGTAAAACTTCCATCTTAGCCAACAAGTCCTTCTGTTCGCTCTCGCTAAGCATAGCCTCACCATCTTTAAGCAGCGCCGCAGACAGCGCCTGCAGCAGCGCCTCGGCCTCTACCTGCTGTTCGCGCAAGGCTCTCGCCTCCTTGTCGTCAATCGCTGAGGCCCATGATTGCTGAAGCATTTCGGCTATATCGGTATCACTCAGACCATAGGCTGGCTTCACTTCAATACGACTTTCTGACCCCGTACTCTCCTCACGCGCGCTAACCCGCAAGAGACCGTCAGCATCAACCTGAAACGTCACTTTAATCCGCGCCGCGCCAGCCACCATGGGAGGAATTCCCTGCAACTCAAAGCGCGCCAAAGACCGGCAGTCTTCAACCAATTCACGCTCACCTTGCACCGCATGTATGACCATGCCCGTTTGGCCATCTTTAAAAGTAGTAAATTCCTGCGCCATTGCCACTGGGATAGTGGTATTACGATGGATAATTTTCTCTGTTAGGCCACCCATAGTTTCAATCCCCAGCGACAGGGGTATGACGTCCAATAGCAGCATTTCATCGCCGCTGCGATTGCCCACCAATTGATCAGCCTGCAAGGCCGCGCCCAGGGCAACCACTTTATCGGGGTCTAAATCCACCAAAGGCTCACGCCCAAACCACTCAGTCACACGCTCACGAACACGAGGGACCCGAGTCGAGCCGCCCACCATAACTACGTTATGGATCTCATTACTACGCAATTTGGCGTCGCGCAAAGCACGCTTACAGGCTCGAATTGCCTTGTCAATCAGAGGATCAATTAGCTCGTTAAACTGCTGCCGACTCAGCGTTGAACTGATATCGCCCAAGTTCAGCTGCACCTCAGTAGCATCAGAGAGCGCTTCTTTGGCCTGACGAGCTGCCGTTAGCAGGCTGCGCTGCTGGAACATATCCAAGCTTGTCATATTATTTTCGGCCACAAACCACTGCGCCAGCGCATGATCAAAATCATCACCACCAAGTGCAGAGTCCCCTCCCGTAGAAAGTACTTCGAACACCCCTTTGGTTAGCTGCAGCACAGAAACGTCAAACGTGCCGCCACCCAAATCGAATACCGCTATCGCAACCTCATCTTGTTGATCTAGGCCGTAAGCAACCGCCGCCGCAGTAGGCTCATTTAATAGTCGCAATACGTTTAAGCCGGCAATCTTGGCGGCATCTTTAGTCGCCTGACGCTGAGCATCATCAAAATAAGCCGGTACCGTAATCACCACCCCAGTTAACTCACCGCCCAGAGTCTCTTCGGCACGGCGGCCCAAGGACTTCAATATTTCTGACGACACCTGCACCGGAGATAAATCGCCCGCACGGGTGCGAATCTTGACCATATCTTGGCCCAAATCAAGCAGTTCGTAGGGCGACATAATCACCCCGTCGGCGCTGGTCACATCAGCATAGGAGCGCCCCATTAAGCGCTTAATCGACAACAAGGTATTGCGAGGATCGGCACTCGCACCCGCAAGGGCTTTCTCACCGATATCGATCCGGGCGTCTTCACCGTAATGCACTGCCGATGGCAATAAATGGCTGCCATCGATATCCGCCAGTGTTTGCGCACTGCCATTGCGAACAGTGGCAACCAAGGAATTCGTGGTACCGAGGTCAATCCCTACCGCCAATTTGCGCTGGTGCGGCTCGGGGGTTTGTCCTGGCTCTGAAATTTGCATCAACATAGAGGTTGTTTGGGCTCCTGGCGATCAGCTCGCCTATTTCAATAATCCAGCAATTCACTCTCTTTTAATTCGGCTTCGCTGCGCAGTTTTTCTAAAAACTGCAGCTTGGCATAACTTGCCAACGCCAGGTCGAATTGCTGCTGCGTGTAATTAGTCGAAAATATCGATTTTTGCTGGTTTGCAGCAGCTTCAAGGTCGCTGTAAAACTTATCCAGTGCGGACTCCGGGTCTTTAGCATCCTGCAGTTCAGAAAGCTCCTCGCGAAGCTGCATCTGCTGCATCAGAAACTCAGGATCTTGAAACGTAGTGGACGACATATCGCTATCGACACCTGCCAACTTAAGCAAATACGCGGCGCGGCGCGTCGGTGAAACCAAGGTTTCATAAGCTTCATTGATTTGTGACGAGGATTGAACTGCGCGCAGGTGCTCTCGCTCACTCGCCCCGGCAAAGCGGTCTGGGTGAGCTTCGCGCTGAAGCTCTCGATAACGACGGGTTAAATCAGTCTGATTGACTTCGTAGCTCTGCGGCACAGCCAGCAGAGCGAAGTAATTTTCCCGCGGATTAAATTCTGACATAGTGTTATGGCCGGCCGGCAAGGCCGCTAGACGGTGAAACTCTCACCGCAGCCACATTCAGCCGACACATTGGGGTTATTAAATTTCAGACCTTCGTTTAGCCCTTCTTTCACGAAGTCTAATTCGGTGCCATCAAGATACACCATGCTCTTTGGGTCGATATAGACTGAGGCTCCATCACGTTCAAAAACCTGATCTTCAGCCTGCGATTCGTCGACAAACTCCAGCACATAGGCCATACCGGAGCAGCCTGATGTGCGCACTCCAATACGAATACCTAAGCCGCGGCCACGACCAAGCATCTGTCGCTTTATATGACTTGCCGCTGCACTACTTACTGAAATTGGCATCTATCCTCTCCTGCTGCGATTCAGGACGCAGCTCTTTTCTTGCGGTAATCTGATACCGCTGCTTTGATCGCATCTTCTGCCAATACCGAACAGTGAATTTTCACTGGTGGCAAAGCCAACTCTTGAGCGATCTCGGTATTTTTAATGTGCTCTGCTTCTTCTAGCGTTTTGCCCTTCACCCACTCAGTGAGCAACGAACTAGACGCGATGGCAGAGCCGCAACCGTAGGTTTTGAACTTGGCATCTTCAATAATGCCCTGCTCATTCACCTTGATTTGTAGACGCATTACATCGCCGCAGGCTGGTGCACCAACCATACCAGTGCCAATTTCATCGGCACTGTCGTCGAACTTACCGACGTTGCGCGGATTCTCGTAGTGATCTAATACTTTTTCGCTATATGCCATGATATCGTCCTCTCGCGCTGAACAGCTTAATGAGCCGCCCATTCAATACTGTCTAAATCCACGCCGTCTTTGTACATATCCCACAAAGGCGACAACTCTCGCAATTTGTCAACTGCGCCGCGAACCTGCTTGATCGCGTAATCTACTTCTTCAGCTGTTGTGAATCGCCCGAAGGAAAAACGCAGTGAGCTGTGTGCTAATTCATCATTAAGGCCAAGTGCACGCAATACATACGAAGGCTCCAAGCTAGCCGATGTACAGGCTGACCCTGATGACACCGCCAAATCTTTGAGAGACATAATCAACGATTCGCCTTCTACAAACGCTAAGCTGACATTCAAATTGCCCGGCAGGCGCTTTTCAGCATCACCATTGATGTGAACTTGCTCAATATCTTTCAAGCCATCCCAAAACTGATTGCGCAAGGCCAAGGCATGCACTGCATCCTGCGCCATTTCTTTGCGGCCAATTTCACAGGCTTCGCCCATTCCGACAATTTGATGCGTTGGCAAAGTACCTGAACGCATGCCGCGCTCGTGTCCACCGCCATGCATTTGTGCCTCTAACCGTATACGCGGTTTACGGCGAACGTACAGAACGCCAACCCCTTTGGGACCGTACATTTTATGCGCACACATCGACAATAGATCGATTTTCATTGTCTCCATGTCGATAGGGATCTTACCCGAGGTTTGCGCAGCATCAACATGAAACACCACCCCATTGGCGCGGCACACTTCGCCGATTCCGGCGATGTCACTAATAGTGCCGATCTCATTATTGGCGTGCATGATACTAACTACAACGGTATCTTCGCGAAGCGCAGCAGCAACCGCTTCTGGCGTAATAAGACCTTTATCTGTCGGGTCGAGATATGTCACTTCAAAGCCTTCACGCTCTAGCTGGCGACACGCATCCAAGACCGCTTTGTGCTCAATTTTCGAGGTAATTATGTGCTTACCTTTTTTACTATAAAAGTGCGCGGCACCTTTAATAGCAAGATTATTTGACTCGGTAGCACCAGAAGTCCAAACAATCTCCCGAGGATCCGCATTCAATAGATCGGCAACCTGGCGGCGTGCGTTCTCTACCGCCTCCTCCGCTTTCCAGCCAAACATATGAGAGCGTGATGCCGGATTACCAAACACACCATCGGTGGTCAGGCAGGCCATCATTTTTTCTGCAACCCGGGGATCAACGGGCGTCGTCGCGGAGTAATCCAAGTAAATCGGCAATTGCATACACTTATCTCCAGATTCCCGATCACAGTCGGGGGGTAAACTAATCTAACGCTGTTAAAGTAATCGACTGGGTATTGCGCGCCCGCTGTATTTGGCGCGCCGACACGTTTTGAACATCACGTCGATCAACTAAACTAGCTAAACTGATGTCACTTAAAAAGTGATGGATCTGATCGCTGAGATCCGACCACAAATTGTGTGTCAGACACGTTTCACCGTCTTGACAGTCACTTTTCCCTGCACAACCGGTGGCATCTACTCGCTCATCGACTGCGTCAATAATCTCAGCAACAAAAATTGTCTCGCTGGGCCTACTTAAACGATAGCCGCCGCCGGGACCGCGCGTACTAAACACTAAATCTTTGCGACGCAACTTGGCAAACAGCTGCTCCAAATACGAGAGCGATATATCTTGTCGCCCCGACACATCAGCTAAGCTGATGGGGCCGCGGTCACCGTACAGCGCCAAGTCCAACATGGCTGTCACTGCGTAGCGGCCTTTTGTCGTTAGTCGCATAAACTCACCTACATTTTTCTACGGCCCAATTATGCAATAACCTAGCAAAACAGTCAACTATATACCCGATGGTTTTAGTAGGACTTAAACAAGCAATTGCGAGCGCCGATTAGGCTCCGTTACTGCCGTCATCATCCTTCATTTTTGCCTTGCGCACCCAGTATTGAGTAGAGGTGAGAATACCCCGCAGAATGTTCACTTCCATCTCATCTAAGCGAGTACGCTGATACAGGCGACGCAGTCTGGTCATCAGTTTTTTAGGCGCCTCTGGCCGCAAAAAATTAATCTCGCGCAAGGTTTCTTCAAGATGCACCAAGTAGCGATCTAGATCATCCGCGCCCGCAACAGGCACATCCCACTCCGCCATATCATTGCTACTCAACTCGCCGCTGAGGTGGGCCATCCGCAACTCATAGCTCAAGACTTGAACAGCCATCGCAATATTTAGCGAACTGTAATCAGGGTTGGCTGGAATATGGACATGCAAATTGCAGCGCTGCAATTCTTCATTGGTTAAACCCCGGTCTTCCCGCCCAAACACCACAGCGACCTGATGATCTACTGCGGCTTCTTGATAGGCCCGCTCCATGCAGTTGCGAGGGTCTAACATCGGCCATGGCACCGTGCGCTCGCGGGCACTGGTACCGATAACCAACTGGCAACCAGCTATGGCGTCAGCCAAGGTTTCGCAGACTATCGCCGACTCCAAGATGTCACCCGCGCTAGCGGCACGCCAGATTGCTTCATCATGGGGATATCTCTGAGGCTCGACTAAATACAGCTGCGATAAGCACATATTCTTCATCGCCCGCGCCACTGCGCCAATGTTACCGGGGTGGGAAGTGTTCACCAGCACGACACGAACATTATCTAGCGGACTAGCGGAAGTCTCTTGCGGGTTCAAATTCTGCGGACTCATAATCACGGCTCTTGTGAGAAGCCGCGCATTCTAACAGAAGCTTTCGTACAGGTCAGCGACTCAAAAGCCAACGTAGGCTCAGTCCGGTCTCACCAGCGCCAGCCTGAAAACCCTCACAAACCGCGATATCCGCAATTGCTGCTATTTCATCATCGCAATATATTAAAGGCAGAACATCCCGCTTCCATGGCGGCACATCCCACTCCTGGAGTAGCTTCTTTAGCGGCCTACTGTGCTCATGGCCTGCTATGCGGCAGCGCTCGCCACCACTACGGAAACGTACCGTCATTTTGCCGCGGGGCAGAAACTTACCACCAGCCTCAGCACTAAGGCGCCCCAAGCCCCTTATCAAACAGACTTGCTGGCCATCCCAGTCCTGCACAAGACCGCGATCGAAAACGTATCCCACTGGATCTCGCTCACAGGAAAGACGCCCGCGAAACGCTCGAATGGTCATACCATTATTTAGCTCGAATACCGGCTGACTATCGGGACTAGAGTGCAAAAACTGTCCCACAAGCTCTTCACTTTGAGCCTTATCTAAACGAATCCCAAGATGCTGAAGAACATAATGACGCAGCACCGCTCGCTGCCGCAAAGCATCAAACTTCATCAAGGCCTTAAGATCTAAGCTACCGTCAGCATCACTAATCGTGGTCACATCAGTGCTGAGATAGGCGCTCAATAAATTGTTCGTTTCAGCCTGCAACTCCGCGGCGCGAGCAATGCTATGTCGGTAAGCCGGCCAGACCTCTGCCAGTACTGGCATCACACGATGACGAAGAAAATTACGCCGGTAGTGCGGGTCGCGGTTGCTGGGGTCATCGATAAATTCAAGACAGTGCTCAGCCGCGTAAGCTTCAAGTTGTGAGCGCGCCATATTTAACAGCGGCCTAAACAGCGTAGCTCGCCCCAGTGGTCGGCTTACCGGCATTGCCGCTAAACCGGCCGCACCGGCACCGCGCATCAAGCGCAGTAAAAATGTTTCCGCTTGATCATCTTGGTGATGCGCTATTAACAGCACACTGCGCTCATCGACGATATCTTCAAACACTTTATAACGGGCCGCCCTAGCAAGACTTTCTACGCCCTGCCTGCGCCCCTCAATACTGACCGCTCGAACGTCGATGGCAATCCCATATTCATTGCACGTGCTTGTACAGTGAGCAGCCCAATGGGGTGAGTCTGCCTGCAATTGATGATTAACATGGATGGCACAAAGTTCTGGAAAGGGCTTGCCAGCACGCAAGGCTTCCTGCCGCAATCGCCAGGCAAGATGAAGCAAGACATGGGAGTCTAGACCGCCACTATAGGCAATATACCAACGCTGACAAGCCAAGTAAGGGGCCAGCGTTGCTGAAATAGGGGACAGTAGTTCAGTCATATAAGCTCCGCGCCCAGACGAACGCATTGCAGGCAGGACTTAGCCTAACAAAGCTTAGCTAACACCGTAAGACATTAAACGCTCGTAGCGCGTATCAAGCAGTTCTTTTTCTGACAAGCCCTGCAATCGGGTAATTTCGGTCGCAATATGATCACGCACCCGCGCCGCACTCAGATCAATATCGCGGTGCGCGCCACCACGTGGCTCGGGAATAGTGGCGTCCACAATACCCAGCTCTTGAAGAATGGTAGAGGTCAAACCCATCGCCTCTGCCGCATCTGGCGCAAACTCTGAGCTCTTCCAAATAATATTGGCGCAGCCTTCTGGCGAAATAACAAAGTAGGTTGAATATTGCAGCATCGCAATATGATCACCAACACCGATACCCAGGGCTCCACCGGAACTCCCCTCACCAATCACAACGCAGACTATCGGTGTTTTGAGGCGTGACATCACCGCAAGGTTTTGTGCAATCGCCTCACTGATGCCGCGCTCTTCACTGTCGATACCTGGGTATGCGCCCGGGGTGTCAATTAAAGTGACAATTGGTAAGTGATAACGCTCTGCCAGCTCCATCAAACGCAGGGCTTTGCGATAACCCTCGGGTTTAGGCATGCCAAAATTGCGTTTTACTTTCTCAGTGACACCGCGGCCTTTTTCCTGACCAATCACCATTACCGGCATGCCGTTAAGCTTACCAATACCGGCCACTATCGCGGAATCATCACCAAAATGACGATCGCCGTGCAACTCGTCGAAGTCGGTAAAAATACGACGAATATAGTCAAGCGTGTAGGGCCGCATTGGGTGACGAGCGATCTTGACCACATTCCACGGAGTCAGATTTGAGAAAATCTTTTCCGTCAGCTTGCTACTTTTCTCACGCAGCTTGGCGATTTCTTCAGTGATATTGAGGTCGTTGTCGCTTCCGACTAGCTGTAGCTCTTCGATTTTGGCTTCCAGCTCAGCAATCGGTTGTTCAAAATCAAGATAGTTCGGATTCATTGCTCTACTTTATTCGCTTGTCAAATTCAGGAAACGACCACATTTCATGCCGATAAATGGGCCCACTCAGACGTTAGATTATACGTTAATCGTAATTGATCACCACGTTATTTGCGCCACACTCGTCACGCAATCGCAGTAATAACTCATCATTTGGCAGGATTCGCCAATTGTCACCCAGACAAATACGACCTTCGCCCTCTGGGCGACGGTAATGGATAACTACCGGGCAACGACCACCTCTGGCCACATTTAAAGCCCCTTTCAGGCGATCAAGACCTTCATTTCCCAAGCTGTCAGCGGAAACCGAAATCTGCAATTCTTTGGCGCTCTGATCCCTTGCCTCAGCGATACTTCGCACCGCCTTAACGCGCATCTTTTTGCCACCGCTATACTCATCATTGCTACAGACACCCTCAACGACGATCACGGTATCCTTCACCAGCTTCTCACGGCAGGCGTCATACGCGTCGCTGAACAAGGCAACTTCGATGCGAGCGGTGCGATCATCCAATAACACAAAGGCCATGGTATCACCGCGCTTATTTCTCATGGTCCGCGTACTCATCACTAAGCCGGCAATGGTTTGCGGATGCTTTTCCGGGTTTAGATCCACAATCTTTTTTGGCACGAAACGTCGTAGCTCAGCTTCGTAGTCGTCGATAGGGTGCCCGGTAACATAAAGTCCAAGGGTTTCCTTCTCACCCAGCAAGCGCTCCTTACTCGTCCAGCGACGCACGTCTTGAAAGGGTGCATATACATCGCGGCTGACGACGGCTAAGGTCTCGCCAAACAAGTCAGTCATACCGCTGTCGGTATTCTTAGCTGACTGCTCGGCCCCTTTTACAGCCTCAGGCATGGCCGCCATCAAGATGGCGCGATCTTCACCCCAGTCGTCAAAAGCACCCGAGCGAATCAGCGCGTCTATCGCTCTCTTATTTACCTTTCGCGGATCAGTGCGCTCACAAAATTCAAACAAGTTTACAAATGGCCCGCCCGCATTGCGCGCCGCTATCATATTCTCAACTGGGCCTTCGCCCAAACCTTTAATCGCGCCCAGCCCGTAAACGATCTGACCGCGATCGTTAACCGTGAACATATACTCACCTTCATTTACCGAAGGCAGTTTATAGTCCAGTTTCATTTCCCGACATTCTTCGATAAAAATAACGATCTTATCGGTATTATCCAATTCCGAACTCATTACCGCGGCCATAAATGGCGCCGGATAATGGGTCTTCAACCAGGCGGTTTGATAGGAAACTAAGGCGTATGCAGCAGAGTGCGATTTGTTAAAACCGTAGCCGGCGAATTTCTCCATCAAGTCAAAGATGTTAGACGCGAGCTCTTCCTGAAAGCCTTTTTCAACCGCACCAGCCTGAAATAAGACCCGCTGTTTTTCCATCTCCTCGGGCTTTTTCTTACCCATGGCGCGACGCAATAGGTCAGCACCACCAAGAGTGTAGCCACCCATTTCCTGGGCAATCTGCATTACCTGCTCTTGGTACAAAATAATACCGTAGGTCGGCCCCAAAACCGGCTTCAAACAATCATGTTGATATTGGGGATGCGGATAGGCTACCTCTGCCCGCCCATGCTTGCGGTTAATAAAGTCATCAACCATCCCTGACTGCAGAGGTCCCGGACGGAACAGGGCCACAAGAGCGATAATATCTTCAAAGCAATCTGGCAGTAAGCGCTTAATCAGGTCTTTCATACCCCGAGATTCCAACTGGAATACCGCGGTGGTTTCGGCCCGTTTTAACAGTTCAAAGGTAGCCCTATCCTGCAAAGGAATCGCCATGATGTCCAGGGCGGCTTCATCTACTTGAGCGCGCTGAGCATTTATAATTTTGAGCGCCCAATCGATAATTGTCAGGGTTCGTAAACCCAAGAAATCAAACTTAACGAGACCCGCGTCTTCGACATCGTTTTTATCAAACTGGGTTACCAGACCACCGCCGGCATCATCGCAATACAGGGGAGCGAAATCCGTCAGCTTCGATGGCGCAATCACCACCCCGCCTGCGTGTTTACCCACGCCGCGCACCACACCTTCTAATTGCACTGCCATGTCCCAAATTTCTTGGGCGGCTTCGTCGTTTACCAAAAACTCACGCAAGACTTCTTCTTGTTCATGGGCCTTGGTAAGTGTCATCCCAACTTCAAATGGAATCATTTTTGAAAGTTTATCAGCAAGACCATAGGGCTTGCCCTGCACCCTCGCAACATCACGCACCACAGCTTTTGCAGCCATCGTACCAAAGGTAATAATTTGACTAACCGCGTCGCGACCATAATTGTCGGCGACATAATTGATAACCCGGTCGCGACCGTCCATACAAAAATCGACATCGAAATCGGGCATCGATACCCGCTCAGGGTTCAAAAATCGTTCGAACAGTAAGTCATATTGAATAGGGTCAAGATCAGTAATCTTTAAGGCATAGGCTACCAGTGATCCCGCACCGGAACCCCGACCAGGACCCACAGGAATGTCATGATCTTTGGCCCACTGGATGAAATCCATAACGATCAGGAAGTAACCCGGAAACCCCATTTGCAGAATAACGTTGAGTTCAAAATCGAGACGATCTCGATATTCTTTTTGATGATCGACAAACTCAGGCGAGTTGCTATCAAAAAGAAAGTCCAAGCGCTCGTCCAGGCCGTTATGACATAGCTCACGGAAAAACTCTTCCTGGGTTTGGCCCGCTGGAATGGGGTATTCGGGAAGATAATAAGTACCGAGTTGAATAGTTAAATTACACCGCTTGGCTATTTCAACGCTATTCTGCAAGGCCTCAGGAATATCAGCAAATAAGGCCTGCATCTCTTCGGCGCTGCGCAAGCATTGTTGCTCGCTGTAATTTCGCGGCCGGCGCGGATCATCCAAGACTCGACCATCGCGAATACAAACCCGCGCCTCATGAGCATCAAACTCATCGGAATCTAGAAACCGGACATCATTGGTGGCCACCACCGGACAGTCGGCCTGTTCCGCCAAGGCAACAGCCGCATGCAGATACTCATCTTCGTACTGCCGACCGGTTCGCTGCAATTCAATATAGAAGCGATCTGGAAAAACGCCGAGCCAACGAGCGAGACTAGCAGCCGCTGCCTGTGGTTTACCTGCCATCAGCAATTGACCCACATCGCCCTCACGGCCGCCAGACAAGGCAATAAGCCCCTCACTTGCCTGCTCCACCCAGCTGCGATTAACGTAAGCCCGACCCTGATACTGGCCCTCTAAATAAGCGCGCGATATTAGTTCTGTAAGATTGCGGTAGCCCGTTTGGTTTTGCGCTAGTAAGCACAGCACACTCGTCTGATCGGGATCATCGTCGTCACGCACTAACAGGTCACTGCCGAAAATCGGCTTAATACCTGCGCCGGTCGCCGCCTTTTGAAATTTGATCAGCGCGTAAAAATTATTGAGATCAGTCAATGCAACCGCCGGCATATTAAGATCGGCGACCCGCTTCGCCAAAGCCTTAACGCGTATTAAGCCATCGACGATTGAATATTCGGAATGCACACGCAGGTGAACGAATTGATCTGCAATCATTGCTCAGCCTCTAAGATAGCCCGGACTGGAGCATAACTACGCCGATGAATTGGCGTAACACCTAGGGATCTCAAAGCCGCCAAATGGACCTTGGTTGGATACCCTTTGTGACCCGCCATGCCATAGCCTGGATATAAAACATCCATTTCAGCCATTTCGCGGTCGCGGATTACTTTTGCCAAAATCGACGCAGCGGCGATAGCAGGCACTCGGCTGTCACCTTTGACTACCGCTTGGGCGCGGTAGGGCCAATTTGGCAGACGATTACCATCTACCAACACAAATTCGGGTTGCACTGCCAAACCAGCGACGGCGCGATGCATGGCCAATAGACTTGCCTGTAATATATTCAGCTCGTCGATTTCGGCCACCGACGCTCTGGCAATGCAATAACTCAGGGCCTTCTCTTTTATTTCGATAAAAAGTGCTTCGCGGCGTTTTTCTGTCAATTTTTTAGAATCATTCAAACCGGAAATAGGTTTTTGAGGATCCAGAATAACGGCGGCCGTCACAACGTCACCGCACAAGGGCCCCCGCCCCACCTCGTCAACACCTGCGGTTAATAGCGGAACATCAAACTCGGCAAATAAGTCATCAATCTCAGACATCCTCGACTCCGGCGCATTGCAGCACAATGTCAGCAGCGCGCTCGCTAGCTCCACGCGCTAACTGCCGGTGAATAATTTGGAATTCGGCTACCAAGGTGTCGCGGTGATTCGCATTATTTAGCTGCTCTAATAATAGCGGACCAATCACCTCTGCACACACCTCATCTTGCAATAACTCAGGCACCAATGCTCGCTGCGCTAATAAATTAGGTAGCGAGAAGAACGGCGTCTTCACCAGGCGAGAAAATATTTGGTAAGACCATTTACCAAATCGATAAGCGACCACCATCGGCCTCTGCAGAAGTAAGGCTTCAAGACTGGTAGTACCGGACGCCATTAACACCACATCCGACGCCGCCATCACGGTGCGAGACTGGCCAAGCACCACGCGCACTGGTAAGTCCCTAGAAAGTGTCGCCACCGCCTGCAATATCTGCTGCTTGCGCTCCACATTGGCGGCCGGAATTAAAAATTCAATATTTGGCTGCGCAGACCGCAACCATTGCGCCGCATTTAGAAAGGGCTCGATAAGCTGGGCGACCTCCCCACTGCGGCTTCCGGGCAAAATCGCTAGCACCGGATGACCATCCTCAACATCAAGTTCTGTTCTGGCCTCTGCACGCTGATCATGCAGTGGAATCTGATCTGCCAAGGGGTGGCCCACACAGGTCACCGGAACACCGTGTTCTTGATAGAACTGCTCTTCAAAGGGAAACAGGGTAAGCATATGATCTACCGCCTTAGCGATTTTCTTCACCCGCCCCTGTCGCCAAGCCCATACCGATGGACTGACATAGTGCAGTGTTTTCATACCACGCTGACGCAGATACAGTTCAATATTTAGATTAAAATCAGGGGAATCAATACCGATAACAATAGCAGGCTGCCAGGTCAAAAAATGCGCCTTTAATAAGCGCCGCAGACGCAGCAACTCAGGCAGCCGCTTCAGCGGCTCAACAAGACCCATCACCGACAAGCGGTCCATATCGCACAGACTCCGGCAGCCCTGCTCGATCATCAGCGGGCCACCCACACCTTCAAAGATGGCACTGGGGTGACGTTGCTTAATTGCGCGAATTAAATCAGCGCCCAAAATATCACCAGAGGCTTCTCCAGCAATAATACCGATTCGCAATACAGTCATAATATAGCCATTTATCGCGGCCGGATGGTGCGAATTAACGCACAATGCCGCGTTGAGATTGTTTCAATGAATCTACCAACAATTGCACTTCGGGGAACTCAGCAGAAATAGGTGCTAACGCCATTAAGGCTTCTTCTACCGTTTTGTTCTGACGATAAATAATTTTATAAGCGCGGCGAATGGCCGCAATAGCGTCCGCAGTAAACCCGCGACGCTTTAAGCCTTCACTATTGATGGTCTTTGCTTGCGCGGGTGTACCACTCACGGTCACATAGGCGGGGACATCTTTACTAATCCCGCAACCAAACCCGGCAAAACTGTGGGCACCAATATGACAAAACTGATGAACAAGTGTGAAGCCGCTTAAGATAGCCCAATCGCCAACAACCACATGACCGGCCAGCGCTGCATTATTAACGAGAATACAGTTGTCTCCGATCACTGAATCATGACCGACATGCACATAAGCCATCAGTAAATTCTTATTACCTATAATGGTCTTACCGCGATCTTGAATCGTACCGCGGTGAATAGTGACGCCTTCGCGAATCACATTATCGTCGCCGATAATTAGCTCCGTGGCTTCACCCTTATACTTCAAGTCAGGGGTATCATCACCAATAGTCGAAAACTGGTAGATGCGATTATTCTTACCAATTTTTGTTGGCCCCATCAGCACAACATGAGAGCGAATATCAGAACCTTCGCCGATCTCTACGCCTGCACCCACTATTGTCCAGGGGCCCACTTTTACACCCGCGGCGAGTACCGCGCTGGGGTCAATAATCGCGCGGGGATCAACTACTGCGGATGGATGAATATTATCTGTCACTATCAACGCTGCCGATCAATGCACAAAATGGTTGCCGAACAGGCCAGTTTATCGTCAACAAATGCCTGGCAATTGAACTTCCACAGCCCTCTACTATCGGATACATACTGCGCTTTTAACACCAACTGATCGCCAGGTACTACTTGACGTTTAAAACGCGCCTTATCTACCCCGGCAAACATATAGATCGACCCTTCTGAAGGTCTTTTATCCAGTGTTTTAAAGCCCAAAATACCTGCGGCCTGAGCCATTGCCTCAATGATCAACACACCCGGCATAATCGGTAAATCCGGAAAATGGCCGTTAAAAAAGTCTTCATTTCCGGTCACGTTCTTTATAGCAACGATAGATTCTCCGAGTGTTAACTCCAACACTCGATCAACCAACAAGAACGGAAAACGTTGCGGCAGGTATTCCTTTATTTCATTAATGTCCATCAGCATGTCTCAGCCTTCACCCTCGTGATTATTCTTTAATCGCTTTTCTGAAAGAGCCAAACGTAAATAAAGCTCACTAAACCGCGCAGCGGTTTTTTGTCGCACAGCAAATTCAGTCGCTGCGAACGTCCCTGAGTAAAACCCAGACTACACAATCAACTTAGCAATCCAAGCCGACACCGCATTAAAAACGTCTACAACACTTGCAATATGAGCACTGTCCACGACCAGTAGATGCACTACCCTCGTTCAGTAAAACTATTGCTGCATCTTTGGCTGTATCCAATCCACCACCTCCAAGAACTGCGGCAGAATGCGGCGGGCAAGATACCTTGGACGCTAATTTCAAACACAGTATTTGAGAAAAAGTTTAACCAGGATGATTAGACACTACTCAATGAGACTAGTCTGCAAGGAGATTCCTGACTGCCTTTTAAAACCAAGTTATTAGGCAGCCAAGCACTAAGCGAGACTAAACACTCTCGCTTAGATAATTATCTACTTTGTTTGATTCAATTTATCTGCGACTTTTGCCGTGATATCGAAGCTAACATCAGCATGCAGCACCTGCTTACGCGGCAACAGCAAACCAATATTCTCTGCCTTGATAAGGTCTGGCAAAATTTGCTGTAGCTTTGGTCCCAGCTCTTGAAGAATAGACTGAGCTTCCTGCTGATTTGCCGCCTCTATTTTACGCGCAAGGTGCTCGCCATCATCTCGAGCAGTATCAATTTTATTTTTAACAGCCAGACGTTGCTCGGCGCTCAAAATATCAAAATCACGCTGAAACTGCTCAACCTGCTTGTCATAATTCTTCTTTAATGCTTCTAGTTCAGAAACATTTTTTTTGTATTCTGCTTGATTGCGCATAGCCGTCAAACGCTTCTTCGCGACATCGGTATTAAGTACCGCAGCCTCAACATCAAAAACGGCGACTCGGCCTTCTGCCATAGTGCCGCAAGCCCACAATACCATTACTGCCGCCGCGATAACTTTGGAAAACTTCATATACAACTCCTACTGATTATTGTGTTAATAATTAAATTCTTTCAAACAGGGTTTAAAAACTACGCCCTAATGAGAATTGGAATATTTCTTCTTCATCAATCTTTTCAGCGTTCAGCGCTCTACCGAGGCTAAAGGTCAAGGGACCAAAGCCAGTGATCCAGGTTACACCAACACCAGCAGACGTTCGCAAACCTGAAATCTCTGGGGTTGAGCAGTTAACCTGAGTAGAACCGCACTGGGTGCTAAATACATTACCTGCATCAAAAAACAAACCACTGCGGACAGAACGTTGATCTTTCACAAAAGGAAGGGGAAACAGTAATTCTATACTGCCCTCTATTAATACATTGCCACCGAAGGGGTCTGGGTCACGAGTGAAGCTATTGGCGCTATCTACCACCAATAAGCCGGTCGCAGGATCTAAAATATAAGCCCCTTGTGCTGACAGTGCCAAGGCATTGCCCGAAGAATCGATGGCCGTAGCAGCCTGGCTAATTCTATAAATATCGGCAATAGAGCTACGGGGACCTAAGGTATTAGCTTGATAACCCCGCACCGAACCAAAACCGCCCGCGTAGAAATTCTCATAGAACGGGAGGTTTTCTAGCTCACCATAGCCATCACCATAGCCCAATTGAGTTCTGAACCTCAGGGTAAAACTATTAGTAACAGGAACGTATATCTGCCCTTCATAGCCTAGCTTGAAATACTCTAGGTCAGAGCCTGGCACCGCCACTTGTAAAGACAAAGATTGCGCGGCACCGCGAGTCGCTAACAAACCGCGGTTTAGAGTCGATTGACGCCAAGAAATACCGGCGGTGAAGTTATCAAACTCTTCGCCATATTTATCTAAGAACCCTTCTTCGCCGCTATCAACTAAGGCATTGGCAGGCAAATTATTAATATTCTCGAGCACCTCGGCCACATTGTAAGTCCCGGTTACGGGATCTAGCTGACTCACAAAATAGTTGTCGATAATATCTAATAAGCGCGGGCTACTCTTAATTTCTTTTACTGCGCTTAGACCCGCATCGATTGAAGTCCGATTAACACCAAGATCGAAACCAAGACGCTCAGTTTCAGAAATAGGGTAGCCAAAGTTAACGCTGGCGCCATAAGTGTCAGAGGTGTAACTGGCGACGTTTATTTCTTCAAAATCGGTAGCACGGTAAAAGATGGAAAAACCGCGACTCACACCATCTTCTGTAAAATAGGGATCTAGATAATTGAAATTAGCACTGCTCGCAAAGTTACTGCGGGAAATACCGAAACCAACTTGCTTACCGGTGCCAAAGAAATTATTTTGCTGGATATTGGCGCTCAGGAGCAAACCACTGTCCTGCGAGAAACCAACACTTGCACCAAGACTACCAGAGCTTTGCTCTTCAACTTCATAGCGCAGATCGATCAAGTCGTCGGTACCTGGAACTTCTAAAGTGTCCACCTTGGCTTCTTTAAAGTAACCAAGGCGCTCCAAACGAATCCGCGACAATTCAATTTTATCTGCCGACGCCGGCGCACTTTCAATCTGACGCATTTCTCGACGTAATACTTCGTCAGAAGTCCGCGCATTACCTTCAAAATCAATGCGTCGGACATAAGTGCGTTTGCCGGGATCAATAAAGAATTTTATATCTACGGTTTTGTCTTCTTCATTGGTCTCAGGTATGCCGCGGACCTTGGCAAAATTATAGCCTTCGTTGCCTAAGCGTTTGGTAATAAACTCTTCCGAACTGGTTACCAAAGCCTGTGAGAAAACCTGGCCTTTCTGCACCAAGACGAAGCGCTTTAAGTCGTCTTCAGGCAACACTAGATCACCGGATAACTCTGCGCTGCTGATGGTATATTTTTCACCTTCAATGACATTCACGGTGATATATACAGATTTTCGATCAGGACTAATCGCAACTTGAACCGAGTCCGAGTTAAATAATAGATAGCCGCGATCTAAGTAATAGGAATTAAGCTTTTCTAGATCGCCTTTGAGCTTTTCGCGAGAATACTTATCACTACTACTGAAGAAGGAAAATAAACCGCCTGCTTTTAACTCAAACAAATCCAGAAGAGTGTCGTCGTCGTACACGGTGTTGCCAACAATATTGATGTGTTCAATGGTCGCATTACTGCCTTCATCAATATTGATACTGACCGAAACACGGTTGCGCGGCTCAGCGACAACATCGGTTTCAATACTGGCGTCATAGCGGCCCTGAGATACGTACTGCCGAGTCAACTCCATTTTCATGCCGTCAAGCGTGGAACGCTTAAAGACTTGGCCTTCAGCAAGACCTGAATTTTTCAAGCCATCCAGCAGGGCGTCGGTAGCCAGCGCTTTGTTTCCCTCTAAATTAATCGTGCTGATCGCGGGGCGCTCAACGACTTTCACCACAAGTATGTCACCATCCATACCAATCTGGATATCGTCGAAGTTACCCGTACCAAACAGCGCCCTAGACGCGTTTGCTACGCTACGGGTACTGACCAAATCGCCAATACTTATTGGCAGAGCGGAGAACACCGTCTCCGACGATATTCGCTGTAGGCCTTCTACGCGAATATCTGAAATCGGCAGTGAATTTTGGGCAACAGCGAAAAGACTCACCGACCACAGGAAAAAACTAAATGCTAAAAAGCGTTTCATCAACAGCTAAAAACCAAGGCTTTGTGCCAACGCCAAATCAAAACTGACGCCACCACTGTGTAAGATTAAAAGTATTGCATTATCTTAGAGACTAAAGGCGCAACACATCGTTATATATCGCAAAAACCATCAAACATACTACTAGTACCAAGCCCGTCTGATTAGCCCACACCTGTACCTGTTCTGCCACCGGCTTACCGGTGAGCCACTCTACCAGAGCGTAGACAATATGCCCGCCATCCAATACAGGAATTGGTAATAAGTTTAAAACGGCAAGGCTGACACTCAACAATGCCAAAAACGTCAGCCATGCAAAAAATCCGTACTGCACTGAGGAGCCCGCCACTTTAGCAATGGTTATCGGCCCACTCAAGTTTTTCGGCGATAACAGACCCATCAACATCTTTTTAATTGACGATAAGGTAAGAGCGCTCATCGTCCAGGTTTTGTCAACTGCTGCAACAGCCGCGCCAATAAACCCGTATTCCGTCATTCTCTGCATTTCCTCAGGCCAAGAGGGCATTGCAACACCCACTCCAACATAGCCATATGCCTTAGATCCCTCATCGAGCTTGCGTTCTGGCGTCATTGTGAGCATGACGCGCTGATTGTCACGCTCAACCGTCACCGAAACCGCTTGTTCTGGCTTTAGCCTTACCTGCTCCACCCATTCCAACCAAGTGTTAATAGGCTGACCATCCGTCTCAAGAACCAAATCTCCAGCACGCAGCCCCGCTCGCTCGGCCGGGCTTTCCGGCATGACTGATTCTATTCTTGGAATAACTTCCGGCACGAATAAGGTCACGCCCAACTCGCGCACCGGATTTGGCTCTTCTACGTCATGCATCCAATCGGTCAAGGACACAACTTTTTCGCTCACCAGACCTGTGTCAGATGAGCGCATATTGACTAGGATTTCGCCGTTTTCCCCAATGCGATCCAGAAGCTGTAGCTGCAGAGCTTCCCATGTCGGGGTCGCCTTGCCGTCGACGGACAAAAATTCTTGGCCGGCGATAATCCCTGCTCTCTCGGCCAGAGAACCTGCTTCTACCTTGGCGACGATTGGCGCAACACCGCTAACGCCATTTAAGAAGATCAACCAATAGACCAGAATAGCCAGGATAAAATTTGCCAAGGGCCCAGCCGCCGCAATGGCAATGCGCGAACGGGGTGTTGCGCGATTAAACGTTTGATCTAGTAACTCTTCAGGAACATTACCCTCGCGCTCGTCCAACATTTTAACGTAGCCACCGAGTGGAATGCCGGCGATAACATATTCAGTGCCACTGCGATCAGACCAAGATAGCAAAGGCTTGCCAAAGCCCACGGAAAACCGCAAAACTTTGACGCCACAACGCCGCGCGACCCAAAAATGACCGAATTCGTGCACTGTTACCAAGATGGCTAAGGTTAGCAGTGTCACTAGTATCGTCTGTAATATGTCCAACAAATTCTTTGCCCTATTTCATGCTAACGGTCAGTCTATTCAAAACCACTGAGCCGTATCGATTATCAATTAAATCAAGGCTTTCTCGGCAATAATTGCCACTGCCAAAACACGAGACTTGCTGTCCGCTTGTTGGACATCCGCGAGTGATTGCGGTTCAACAATTTCTAGCGTCAACATAACCTGCTCTATAACCGTGGCAATATCGACAAACGCCAAGCGCCCATCAAGAAATGCTTCAACAGCAATTTCATTCGCCGCATTCAACACAGCTGGCGCTGTTCCGCCCCGCACTGCAGCCTCACGCGCCAGCCGCAAACACGGAAAACGGTGTTCGTCTGGCGCCTCAAAATCCAAACGCGCCTGACTAATAATATCTAAAGTGCCAACCCCGGACACAATACGCTCCGGCCACGCCAAGGCATGTGCGATAGGCGTACGCATATCTGGATTACCAAGCTGCGCCAATACCGAGCCGTCAATATACTCAACCATCGAGTGAATAACACTCTGGGGATGAACAATAATATCAATATTCGAGGGGGCTGTATGAAATAACCAACAAGCCTCAATTAGCTCTAGGCCCTTATTCATCATAGTTGCTGAATCAACGGATATTTTGCGCCCCATTGACCAATTAGGGTGCGCGCATGCCTGATCTGGTGTCACACCAGCTAAGTCTGCCAAGGCTGTGGTCCGAAACGGCCCGCCTGAACCGGTCAGCAAAATACGTCGAACGCCATTAGCAAAGGGGCTGCCCTGACCGCTGCCTAACTGATTTTGGGGCGGTAAGCATTGAAAAATCGCATTGTGCTCGCTATCTATCGGCAATAAAATTGCGCCATGACGCTCGACAGCGTCCATAAACAGCGGCCCAGCCATCACTAAAGCTTCTTTATTTGCTAATAAAACCTTTTTACCCGCTTCAACCGCCGCCATGGTTGGCAGCAAACCCGCCGCCCCCACAATCGCCGCCATCGTCACGTCAGCCTCACGCGCCACTGCACACAGGCCGTCTTCCCCGCCAAGCACCTCGGTACTCAGACCAGCAGACGCAAGTCGATCGGCAAAGGACTTAACAAGAGTCGTATCAGCCAATACCGCATAGCGCGGAGAAAACACTTCAATCTGTTCAAACAATGTATCTAGATTGCGATTAGCCGTTAAGGCGTAAACGCAATAACGCTCAGGATGACGCGCCAATACGTCTAATGTGCTGACACCTATAGAGCCGGTAGAACCCAGCACAGTAACTGACTGCATCAGGCCCATCCCGTTGCCATCAAACCCAAGGCAAACACCGGTGCTGCGGCCGTAATACTGTCTATACGGTCCATTATTCCGCCATGCCCCGGCAACAGGTGGCCACTGTCTTTAATACCGCGATGGCGCTTGACCATACTTTCCAATAGATCCCCTAAGACCGAGGCCAAGACGGTCACTATCACAAGACAGATCAAGGGCAATAAACCGATTGGTATCGCTCCCGGCGACATCCGCGCCAATACCACCCACAACAAGGCAGACAGTAAAGTACTTGATGCCAAACCACCCCAAAAACCCGCCCAAGATTTTCCTGGACTCACCGCAGGAGCAAGCTTGGCTTTTCCAAAGGCGCGGCCCACAAAATAAGCACCAATATCAGCAGAAGCAACAAGGGCTATTACGAGTACAATCAACCACACCCCGCCGCTTAAGCTTCTTAAATAACAAAGGGCCAGCCACGCCGGCACCAAAACCAGAAAGCCCATTAAGGCCCTCATCCAAAGCGGACCCCAAAGCCCCGCACTTGACGGGTAGGACTTAACCCAAAGCAAGGCGATAGCCCACCAAAGACTGGCAGCAACAACAATTTCCTGGACCTCGGCCTGATCAACACTGCCAAGTAAATCTATCTTCCACCCAGCGACCGCCATCAGCAGGCCACATGCTGCGACATAGAAAATGCGGGATAAATTACTAGAGAAGCCAGTCATATCTGACCATTCCCAGGCAGCCAGCAACACAACAAGCGCAAACACTGCCGACAAAGCAGGCAGAGACAAATAAGCCAGTGCCGCCGATAGCGTGGCTACGATCAACACCGCGGTGATGATCCGCTGCTTTAACATAAACTGATTCCTTTATTCAGGCGTTTCTGCATTATTATCATTATTTCGACCGCCAAACCGCCGCTCTCGAAACGCATAGGCATCAAGCGCCTTATCTAACTCTTCTGCGTTAAAATCAGGCCAAAAACAATCGGTAAAATATAATTCGCTATACGCTAACTGCCACAGCATAAAATTACTAATTCGCTGTTCACCGGCAGTGCGAATGCAAAGATCTGGCTTAGCAACATCTGCAAGTGCAAGATAGCTATCAAATAACTCAACACTAAAATCATCAGTGCTGAGCTCGCCAGCTTTGACTTTTTCTGCCATTGCTTTAGCAGCGCTAACAATGTCCCACTGGCCGCCGTAATCAACCGCGATGACCAACTGCGTGTCTCGATTAAAACGGGTTAGCTGTTCGCTGTAATCCATTTGCTTGCGAAGCGCCGCTGAAAATTGGCTGCGTTCACCAATAAACCGCATTCGCACGCCATCAGCATGTAGCTGCTTGGTTTCACTATCGAGATAGCTTGAAAATAGCCGCATTAAGGCTTGAACTTCGAGGGTTGGCCGCTGCCAATTTTCGCTAGAGAAAGCAAATAAAGTAACAATTTCTACGCCGCGCTCTCGGGTTTTCTTTAATAGCGGACGTATTACCTCGACGCCGGCGCGATGGCCAGCGGACGATTTCAAACCCTGCTGTTTAGCCCAGCGATTATTGCCATCCATAATGATGGCAACGTGCCGGGGAACACTCTTAGGCGCGGAATCCCGCGTTGTTACTGGCATTTAAACAATTCAGCTCAACGCTCAAATTTCCATCAGGTCGGCTTCTTTCGCCGCCAGTGCTTTATCAACTTCAGCAATATACTGATCGGTGATTTTCTGCACATCATCCTGCGCGCGACGCTCTTCGTCTTCGCTAATTTCTTTCTCTTTTAGCAAGTCTTTCAAGTCAGACAGCACGTCGCGACGCGCATTGCGAATTGATACCCGCACGCTTTCAGCTTCCTGCCTAGCCTGCTTGATATAACCCTTGCGGGTTTCTTGGGTAAGCATAGCCATTGGAATACGGATCACGCTGCCAGCAGAGCTAGGATTCAAACCCAGGTCTGACTTCATAATCGCCTTTTCAATGTCGGGAACAATATTCTTTTCCCAAGGCGTTACTGTCAATGTTCTTGAGTCTTCGACACCTATATTCGCTAATTGCGATAGGGGCGTATCGGTACCGTAGTAAGACACCCGCAAGCCATCTAATAAACTAGGGTGTGCGCGGCCGGTACGAATTTTATTGAAATTAGTTCCCAAGGCCTCGATAGTCTTGGCCATACGCTGCTTAGCGTCTTCCTTCAAATCATCTATCACGACGTTTCTCCTCGCGTGTTGCGGCGGCACCAACCAGAGTACCCTCTTCGCCTCCCACCACAATATTCAATAAAGCCCCCTGCTGCTCCATCGCAAAAACCCGCAACGGCATATTATGGTCACGACACAAGCAAATCGCGGTCAAGTCCATAACTTCGAGCTTTTTATTCAACACTTCATCGTAGCTGAGATAATCATACTTTACAGCATCGGGATCGAGCATGGGATCTGCACTGTAAACACCGTCTACTTTTGTTGCCTTCAATACCAAATCCGCATCAACCTCAATGCCGCGTAAGCACGCTGCAGAGTCGGTTGTAAAAAACGGATTACCTGTACCGGCGGCAAAAATAACTACTTCACCACGGGATAAGGCACGAATCGCCTTGCGACGATCATAGTGATCAACAACACCACTCATGGGAATCGCAGACATCACCGAAGATTTTATATTACTGCGCTCTAACGCATCACGAAGCGCCAAGGCGTTCATTACTGTAGCCAACATACCCATATGATCGCCAGTCACACGATCTAAGCCAGCGGTTTGCAGTGCCGCGCCACGGAACAAATTCCCGCCGCCAACCACTAGACCAACCTGCACACCGATACCAACCAGTTGACCAACTTCAAGCGCCATACGGTCTAATACCTTGGGATCAATACCAAATCCCAGGCCACCCATCAAAGCCTCACCGCTTAATTTAAGCAGTATGCGCTTGTATTTCTTATCTCGAGCTTGGCTAGACATTTTTCCTACCCCACCACATTACACGATATTATCAAGACACCTGCATATCGCCTAAAGTAAAGCGGGGCCCGCAGGCCCCGCTAACATTAGTGGCTTAGCCTTTCAGCTGAGCAGCCACCTCGGCGGCAAAGTCTACTTCTTCTTTCTCGATACCTTCGCCCACTTCAAAACGCAAAAATGTTTGAATATCGGCATTGCTGTTTTTCAGCAACTTGCCCACGGTAAGCTCAGGGTCTTTAACAAACGCCTGATCAACCAGAGAGCTTTCAGACAAGAACTTGCGAATCCGGCCTTCAATCATCTTTTCAATGATCTCAGGTGGCTTGCCGCTCTCGGCCGCTTGCGCTGTAAAGATTTCACGCTCTTTGGTGATTTCTTCTTCAGGCATATCGGCAGATTTAGCAACCCGCGGATTTACTGCAGCAACGTGCATAGCAACATCGCGTGCCAACTCAGAATCGCCGCCCTTCAGTGCAACCAATACCGCAATACGGTTATTAGAATGCACATAGCCATCAACTACGCCATCTTCTGCACTAACAACCAATGAGCGACGCACGGAAATATTCTCACCGATTTTTTGAACCAGCGCTTCACGTGCAGACTCCAGCTCACCACTCATCAATTCAGCAACATCAGTCGCCTTAGTAGCGAAAGCCTTATCAACTATTTGGGCAACAAATGCCAAGAAGCTGGCATCACGCGCTACAAAATCTGTCTCGCTGTTCACTTCAACCGCAACGCCGTAGCTGCCATCTTCTGCAATTTTGATGCTAACAACGCCATCGGCCGCAGTACGACCCGCTTTTTTAGCTGCCTTAAGACCGCTAGACTTGCGCATTTCTTCAATCGCTAATTCGATATCGCCATTGGCCTCATTAAGTGCTTTTTTACACTCCATCATGCCAAGACCAGTACGATCGCGTAATTCTTTTACCATTGATGCTGTTACAGCCATCCTAAAATCCTCTTAATTACCTTAAGCGTGTTAACTCAAGTTCGAGATCAGACACAAAAACAGGCGTCTGCTCAGTCAATATCCAAAAAAAGGGGGCCTTGCCCCCTTTCGCAGACTGCTTAGCGGGCCAATTTACTCGGCGGCGCTTTCGCCTTCTGGTGCAACTTCAACAAACTCGTCTTTAGCAACAAGTTCATTGGCAGCCGCACTAATAGCAACATCGGCAATGGCAGTGACATACAATTTAATCGCGCGAATTGCGTCGTCATTACCTGGAATAACAAAATCTACGCCATCTGGGTTGCTGTTAGTATCAACGATACCGAACACTGGAATACCCAGCTTGTTAGCTTCCTGGATAGCAATACGCTCGTGATCTACATCGATGACGAACAGTGCATCAGGCAAACCAGACATGTCTTTAATACCGCCAATGGAGCGCTCTAGCTTCTCCATATCACGGCGACGCATCAGCGCTTCTTTCTTGGTCAACTTATCAAACGTACCGTCTAAGCTCTGTGCTTCAAGCTCACGCAAACGACGCACAGATTGACGAATAGTTTTGTAGTTAGTGAGCATGCCGCCCAACCAACGATGACTTACAAAAGGCATACCAGCGCGGGCAGCTTGTTCACCGATAATCTTACTTGCAGCACGTTTAGTACCAACAAATAGGATTTTGTTCTTATTAGCGGCCATTATAGCAATGGCATCCAAGGCACTATTCAATGCAGGAACGGTG